>CAYSJO010000433.1:0-14150 GCA_964431285.1 uncultured Planctomycetaceae bacterium | reverse complement strand
CGGATTGCGGACAAACTCGAGCTGGTCTTCACACCGAAACACGGCAGCTGGCTGAACATCGCCGAATGCGAGCTGAGCGTGTTGACTCGCCAGTCGATGTCCGACCGCCTGGAAAGCGAGTCGAAAGTCCAGTCCCGCGCCCCGCCCCGGGCCGAAGACCGCAACAAAGCCCAGACCGGAGTGGACTGGCAGTTCACGACTGCCAAAGCCAGAACAAAACTCAAACGCCTCTACCCGAAAATGAGACCTGACGGTCCACTAGAACCTCGACGGATTGCGTGAACCGGCTCATGGTCAGGCCAACGGATTGCCGTCGTCGGATGCCTTCACCACCCCGCTGGACCGTTGCCTCCGTCCGTTGGAGTGCCTCCACCAGCAGATGGGTCACCAGCCACCCCGCTCGGCACGCCTGCGCTGGAAGCCGCACCGTCGGCTGTGGCTGCATCGACCTGTTGAGAGCCAGGTTTTGCCCGCCCATAGTCGTCCTCAGGAGCGTCAGGAGTGCTGTAACCGAGAAACATCGGGTCGTCCGATCCGAGTTCAATTTCCAGGTCCAATTCGTACGACTTCAGCAGACTGAACCAGCTCAGTCGTATCGTGCCATTGACCGATCCGGACTCCAGAGCATCTTCGGATGGAAAACCAGCGATGGACTCCCGCGCCGCACTGAGTGTGAGATACTCAGATTCACCTTCGGCCTGTTCCACTAAGCCCTGCAATGCTTTCAATGTGCTGCTGTAACCGAGTCTCCCATGTGCCTCGATACCAACGACCACCAGCAGAATGCCAATCCCCCCCCAGACGATGGCCCGCTCAACTGGTGAGCGTTTTGCTGCGTTGACCGAGGGCGTCGCATTGGCTTCCTGTCCGGCGTCATTGGTTGCACTCATTGATCCGGGCATTCCACAGGCGGCTGTCATTCGTGCGACGCTCGGACGAGCATCAATCTCCGAAGGATCTGCCGTCATGATGCTAAGGCATAGAGTGGCACGTCAACTGTCGCGCACTCAACGTCCGTGGGGCAGCAATCGCCCCGCACACCCGCGGCGATCAGCGCGAGGACTCAAGTGGAACGGTGAGCGTGACGGTCGTCCCCGAGCCAGGTTCGGAATGCACATCCATCGAACCCTTCATGCCGCGCATTCGCTCACAGGTCAGAAACAGCCCCGGCGTGTCAGTTCCAAGCATGTCGACTGGCGGTGAAAAACCGCATCCGAAATCTTCGACCTGAATCACGAGATCGTCGGCTGAGACGGATCGACGCACCACGGCCCGCTCCGACTCAGAATGCTTCAGGACGTTATGCAGCAGCTCACGGACAACGCGAAACAGGATGGATTCCTGACCTTTGCTGACATCGACGTTCGCAGCGTGATCTTCCAGTTGTATGTGCAGACCAGAGTCGAACTGCCGAGTCAGTTTCTCGGCCAGCCACTCTATAGCTGGCCAGAGCCCCAGCTCATCGAGCTGAGGCGGATTGAGTTCGAACATCAGTTCACGCGTAGAATCGATCGTGCGCTGGATCAACCGGGTTGTTGACTCCAGCAACTCGCGACGATCGTCGGGAATCTGCTCTCCCAACTGGCCGAGTTGAAGCCGAGCAAGAGCGAGATTCTGCCCCACGTCATCGTGCAGACCCACGGCGATCCGTCGGCGTTCCCTGTCACTGGCGACATCCAGTTCGGACGCCAGCTCCTGGAGACGCGACCTGTAGCTCCGCATCTGCTCGTATGCCGCGCGGCGTTCTGAAACGTTTTCGCAGATGCCAGCAATTCGAAATGTGCAGCCACTCAGGTCGGCAATCGGAAACGCCCGCTCATGTATCCAGACGATGTCCCCATCCGGCCGAACTACGCGATATCGGTCGTCGGACTCCTGCAGTGCCACATGGGCAATGTCGACTGAACTCATTTCTGCGACCAGAGATTCAATTCTCATGGACAACTGCCTGTCTGCTTTGGAATTAGCCCTCGCCAGCCGACGTGGGATCATGGGAAAGAATCGCAAAACAGGCAAGAGATCGTCACGCGAAGCTTGCAGTCTGCAAACCGATGGCGCACTGTCGGGCAGGCACGTTGAGCGAACGTCCCCCAGTAGTGGGTGTTTGAAGGAAACCAACTGCAGGAGAACTCAAATGACCGAATCGAGAACCGATGCATCGACCGGAAACCGCAACCATCGTCGGGATTTTCTGAAACTGCCGCTGGCAGCCGGTGCCACGGGCGCACTGCTTTATGCCGCGTCACGAAACGGTGAAACTGTCGAGGCCGAAACACCGCAGCCAAAGTCATCAGGTGCAGTGATTGACGAATTCGATCCGGGCAACATCAAGCTTGCCCACCGACTGTCATCACAGATAAGTGACGACGATCTGCTGTTTCTCAAACAGATCGGGATGCGCTGGGCTCGGGTCAACTTCCCAACCGATCGTGCTTCGCTGGACGACATGCGCCAGACGCAGAAGCGATACGAGACATTCGGGCTGAAAATCTATTCCGCCGTGCATTACTCGTACCGCAACCTGAAAGTGCAACTCGGTCAGGCGGGGCGCGACGAGTACATCGATCAATACCGCCAATTCCTGCGTCACTGCGGGCAACTTGGTATTCCCGTGGCCTGTTACGACTTTCATCCCGGGAACACATACACGACAGGACACGTTGAGCGACGAGGTTATGTCGCCCGGGAATTCGACCTCGACGACTTTCGCAAGCGAGTCGAGAAGCAACGCTTCGATCGCGAGTATTCAGCGGAAGAAATCTGGGATTACTACACGTATTTCATGCGGGCTGTTCTGCCAGTCGCCGAAGAGGCGAATGTGAAAATGGCACTGCATCCAGACGATCCGCCGGTCGCGAAGATGAACGGTGTTGCCAAGTTGTTTACTCACGCCGACGGGTATCGCCGAGCCGAGAAAATCGCTGGTGACAGTCGTCACTGGGGCCTGACGTTCTGCGTCGGGACATGGGCCGAAGGCGGAGACAAAATGGGTCTCGACGTGTTCGAGATGATCCGCGAGTTCGGTTCGCGGGGCAAGATTTTCGGCGTCCATTTTCGAAACGTCAGCTCACCGCTGCCGCATTTCGTCGAGACGTTTCTCGATGACGGCTACCTCGACATGTACCAGGTCATGAAGGCACTGCGCGCTGTCCGTTACGACGGGACGATTGTGCCGGACCACATCCCGCAATTGAAAGGTGATACCGGCATGCGGCATGCCGGCACTGCGTACTGTCTGGCGTACATGCGAGCCCTGCTGCGTCGCGCCAACGAAGAGGTGGGATGAACTTTGTTAAGTGATGTGAACCGTCATCTAGTTCCGAGGTCGGAGCCAGGGGCGCGGCGGGGGCGTGCGGAATTTGTCGGGCAGACGCTGCATGTAGTTATTGGCCGCCAGTCGGGCGTTGATGACACCCTCGGCGTCTTCAAGAGGCATCACAGGCTGCGGCCAGCTCACGATACAACGTGACGAGCTGCGCGATCGCGGCATCCTGCAATTCACCTTGAGCGGCAGCGGTTTCCAGTCCTTCGATCGCCTCGTCCAACACGTCCCGCGATTCCTTGTCGCGATACTGTTCGCGCAGTGATTGACCCAGCCTGTGCTGAAATCGTGCCAGCCATAGTCGCCATGCGAGTGCATCTGGCATGCGGCGAACCAGAGACTGCTGCAGATCAATCGCCTCACGCAAATTTCGCTCGGACTCACGCAGAACGCTGGTCCGTTCGGACGGTTCCGCGAAATCTCGCGAGATCTGTTCCTGCACCTGCGACAGCCGTCCGTGAATGTGGATCAGCGTGCTGGTGTAGGCGGGCACTGTCGGGTGATCGGCAACCAGAGCGTGGGCGTACTCGTGAGCTTTCGTCAGGCAATCTTCGACCAGGACCGGCTCGGGCGATCGGGACTCCAGGCGATTCGTATTCACGCGAGACCATGTCACAGCCAGAGCGTGCTGATATTCAGGGTCCTTTGGAAAGTCGCCGACCAGTGAACCCAGCAAGGCCTCCGGAGTCATGGGGTTGCCCGGCTCTGCACCAGGTTGCCGCCGCGGATCCGATTCCCTCAGACATATAGCCAGCAGGTATCGATATCGTGGCGCCTCGGGAAAGTCCGAATTCAACTGTCGCAGGATTCTGACAGCCTTCGCGAAGAGTTCCTGATCCTCGTGGTTGAGACTCGGTGGCGGTCTACGTTGCCCGTTGGGCGACTCGTCACGACGACGACGCAGCGGTCCATTGCCGTTCGGCGGCCCGCGAAAGACTCGATCACGGGGCTGCGACCGACGCGGTTCGTCGATCGCATCATCCGAGAAAACATCTTCCAGGTCTGATAACGGGCTGTCGCCCGGGCGTGGCCGTGACGCCAGCAGGCAACAGGAACGCGCCAGTTCGTATTGGACATCCACCTGCTGTCGATCAACGTCGGGCAGGCCTTCGAGAATAGAAATCGCCTGGCGATGTGCAGCGTGGGCCGGTTCGTCCTAGCCGTTGAGTTGCTGCACCAGGCCGATCTCATTCATGACTCCAACGCTAGTAATCAACAAGTCAGTCGTTCGATCTCCGCCATCTGTCTCGAGCTTCTTATAAAGCCCGACTGCCTGCTTGTACGATTCGATCGATTCGTCGTACTTTCCGAGCCGCTGATGAATGTCGCCCACACGACGTCGCGCGTTGGCACACTTGAGCGTCAGATCCGGATCGTCTCCCGCGCCCTCGGCCAGGCGGTCATAAAACTGCAGCAGGTTTCCGAGCAACGCTGCGGACTCAGTAGAAACGACTGCAGGAACGCGAACACCGCCAACCTGGTCATCGGAGGACACTCTCTCCGAGGCCGTTGGCCGATCCGGTGCGAACTGTTCGAAAATCTGGTCGAGTGCCTCGAGTGCATCATCGGAAGCGTTTTCCGCTCGCTGACGCTGTTGCCGCTCGGCTTCGTATCCGATAGACGCAACAACCGTGGCAAGCAGCAGCAATGCCACCGAGATTCCGGTCAGGGACGCCACGATCGGATTCCGCCGGCTCCAGCGCCACAACCTTTTCGCAGAACTGACACGTCGCGCAGTAATCGGGCGGTCTTCAACGATGTTCTGGAGATCACGTGCGAACTTGCGGGCCGTCTGATAACGATGCTGGACCTCACGTGCGGTCGCCTTTAGCACGACCGTTTCCAGATCGCGGGGCATGGACGAATCAATCTTCCGCAACGGTGTCAGGCCCGCGTTCAGAATCTGTTCGATCAGACTCGTACGGTCGGTCGGTTCCCACGCTCGACGACGAACGAGTAACTCATAAAGGGTGACCCCCAGGCTGTAGACGTCGCTGCGAGCATCCGACTTACCCTGCAGTGCTTCCGGAGCCATGTAACGGACTGTGCCGACGACGTGGCCACTGGCATTGATGTCGTCGGTCGCAATCGCCTTGGCGAGGCCAAAGTCAGCGACCCACAGCGATTCGTGTTGATCCAGCAGCAGGTTTCCCGGCTTGATGTCACGATGCAGAATTCCATTTTCGTGCGCGTATTGCAGTGCGTCGGTAGCCTGAATGCCGATTTGAATCGTGGACGACAGATTCAATTCGACGGAAGTTCCGGCGACGTCATCGACGGGAATTACTGGGCTGTCCGGCGCTTCGAGCGAACGCGATGGTTCTGTAGCTTCATCGGGTGAGTCGCTTGCCGGGACGGGCCCCGTGACGTCCTCACTGCCTTCAACCGCCGGTTGTGACCCGCCGAATCGGGACTCGGCAACAGTCGCATCCTGTGAGGGGCGGAGCTGTGTCTCTGATTTATTTTCCTCAATTGTCCGACGAGGATCCGGCAGACTGACCGTTGAACTTCGTTCGTCGATCAGTGTGTCCAGGCCCACGCCATCGATCATCTGCATGAAGTAGTAGTGAAAGCCATGCGACTCACCGACACCGAACACGGGCACGATGTTTGAATGATGGAGCTTTCCTGCAGTCCGCGCCTCGCGTTGAAAACGACGAATCAATTCCGGATTCAGCATCGACAGCAGCGGCAACACTTTGAGCGCCACTCGGCGGTTGAGCGACGTCTGCTCGGCCTCGTAGACAACGCCCATGCCACCGCGTCCGATCTCTCGGATAATGCGAAAGTCTCCCAACTGAGTAAGTTGCATACGGCCGCGTGGCGGCAGTGCATCTGGGGCTGCGACGGTTGGCCGTTCCAGCTCGACCTTCAGTCCCTCCATCTGTCCGATCGTCGGAACCAGATCGCGGATGTCGTCGGCCAGCTCGGGGTACTGTTCGGCATACTCGGCCACCGCGGGACGCTCGCCATGTCGGTATCGGTCGAGGAGCTCTGTCGCGAGCCGATCCAGCAGTTCGGCCTGAGCGTCTTCATCGTCGGGAACTGAGGCCGGACGCAACGTGGGATCCACCATGCTGGAAGAGTCGTCGGAGCCAGGGAATTCTTCGGGTGAATGCATCATTCGAATCCGGGGAACTTTTCCATCACACCGCGAAGCCGGCGGATGGCGCGAAAGTAACGGACGCTCGCGGTCTTCGCTTCGATGCCCAATACCTCAGCCGCCTCGGCATTCGTCAGCTCCTCGAAGTGACGCAAAGCCAGAATCTCCCGGTCCAGTTCGGCTAACCCCTCAAGTGCCTCGGTCAATTGCTGAGACTGCTCTTCACGAATTGCTGCCTGACTGGGTGAGGTGAGGTGTCCCGTCAGGAATCCCGTGATGGACGCGACAGTCGACTCATTCACGCCCTGCTGTCGTTTCAGAGCTTCCAGACTCGCATCCCGCATCTTCGTTCCCAGATGCCGTCGATGCACATTCGTCATCGTCTGAAGCACAATCATGCGAAACCAGACAAAGATCGTTGTCACCGGGTTACTGGTGAAGTACCCGATGCGTTGCACGGCATCGAGATAGGCCTCCTGCAGAATGTCGTCCGAATCGACACGACCTTTTAGACGCGAGTCGAAACGTGACCATTCGTAACAGCCGTTCGCGGTTCATCGAGAACAACTCGGCCACGGCATTTTCGTCGCCGCTGCCCACGCGTCGGAGCACTTCTGACTCACTGAGGATTTCGCTCATTATTGAAATTTCGCCAAAGAAAACGTGCACGAGACACAGTTGATTACATCACGTCCCGCATGAATCGCAAAGTCCGGGGCACAATCCACAGCCTGGTGGTGGCCTCTGTCCGAAAATCCGGAACACGGCGATGATGGCGCAATTCATGAGAAACCCGCGCGATCGTCGCGGTTTGGATACGGACTGTCGCGTATGCTACACGGCGCCAGTGGCGCGCGGGCGGGCAATTCGAAATCAGCGCATTCGATGAAAAACGCGAATTCTGTCCGCTATCCACGTCGTTTCTCTGAATCCGTGTGCGAATCCCGCCAGAGAATCCTGAGTTTTGGAACAGTGTATGAAAAGTGAGACCGGTCATCGTCATCGTCGCGTCACGTGACTGCAGGCATTTCTGAAATCCCGGGATTGCGCTGTAGTCGGGCGTGGCGCGTCGCGTTTACCAATCAGAGGGCGGGCACAAGCCAGCTCACAACCGGTCCACAGAGGTGACACAGTGATTCTGAACATCCTCGGCTTTGTCCTTCCCGGAATGATTGTCGTTTCAGTGGCTCTGTGGCTGATCCAATTGCTTCGTCTGCGAGCCAGTGCTCGGATCGAAACGGAGCTGGCGTTAGAATTGCTGCGGCACGAGTTTGCCGCGGCCGCCCGCGTGCGTACTGAACGGGAACCAGTTCAGCCGGCCTGGCTGGGGTACCGAAACTTTGTTGTGGAGCGAAAAATCAAAGACGGTCCGTCGTCAGACTCGTTCTACCTCATCCCCCAGGACGGACGCCAACTGCCAGATTTTCTGCCAGGCCAATACGTCACTGTGCGAGTTCGCATGTACGTGCAGGGTCAGGACGAAAAAGAAGTCGTCGAACGCCGCTACCCGATCACCAGCGAACCGAATGGGCGTTCCTACTGCATCTCGGTGCAACGTCTGTCGGATGTCGTTCTTTCAGGATACCTGCGTGAAAGCGTTGTAGCTGGAACAATGGTTGACGTTCTGGCTCCACGTGGCAAGCTGTGCCTGGCAAATCAGCGACTCCGACCTGTCGTGCTGGTCGCTGACGGTGTTGGAACGGCGCCGAGCATCAGCATGCTGGAAAACGCTGCTGAGTCAAATCCCGATCGAGCGATCACCGTCGTTTACGGTGTTCGGAATGGACTCGATCACGGCGTCGGCAAACGTCTGCAGCAGCTTTCCAAACGCCTTCGCAACCTGCGGTATCACGCTGTCGAACGCGGCGACAGTCACGATCTGCCGGATAGCAGTCGCTTTGACTTTGCGGGCAGCATCTCGATTGACGCCCTGAAACGTGTGCTGCCATCCAACAATTTTGATTTCCAGCTGTGGGGATCGTCATTGATGGTCGAAAGTCTGAAGGAGGCTCTGTCCGACTGGGGTGTCCCCGAGCGTCGAGTGCAGTCGGAGACCTTCGGTGCTCCACTCGCACCAGCGATCGCAGCGATCAGCAGGCAGGAACAGCCACGCCCCGCCACTCGTGTTGTGCGCACGCTGACATGGAAGCCAGCGGCTCCGGTTACGGAAGAAGCCTGGCCCGTTGAGCACGGTCTTGTTCTGAAGAACCCCGCCTATCGAAGCAGGAGCGACGACGTCACTCGCCGAATCCAACGCCGACGCGGGGCGGCCGCAATCGGTTAAGCGAGTGGGGCGTAAACGCAATTACGTCCGCCGGTCGAGCCAGGGCAAGGGCGCACCGCGTTCGGGCAACTGCACGAGTTCGACGCCCGTCACATTGTCATGACCGGAGATTTCCTCACACACCGCGGCACCTGGCAGTGAATCCAGATTCAGGACGGCAACCGCTTCTCCTCCGCTGCTTTCCCGACCCAGAGCCATGTCCGAGATGTTGACGCCGTGTGTTCCGCAGACCGTGCCAATGAATCCGATGAGGCCTGGTTTATCGAGATGGCGGAAAATCAGCAGATGCCCGTCGAGATACGCCTCGATCGGGAAGCCGTCAATCTTGACCAGTCGCAGATACTGGTTACCAAAGATCGTTCCGGCGACATCGAATTCGCCGTTGTCCGTAATGAGCTTCGTACTGACGAGCGATGCGAAATCGCCCGATTCGCGAGACGATGATTCTGTGATCTTGATTCCGCGTTCGCGCGCGATCGCCTCGGCGTTGATGATGTTGGCTGGCTCATCGAGGCCTGAACTCATCAGACCCGCAACATACGCGGCGGTAATCAGCCGGATCTTTCGCTCGGCCACATCGCCGCGGTAGCGGATCACGGCTTCCTGCAGTCCAGCAGACTTGAAACGCTGCGCCAGCAGTTGCGACTGCAGCAGGCCCAGCCGGTAACCCAGTGCCAGATACGCTCGCGACTCTTCGAGTTCAGGCCCGGAAATCGGAGCCATGTTGATCGCATGCCGCACTTCGTTGTTCACCAGAAACGCGGTGATGATCTCTGCTGCCTCGATAGCGACTGCTTCCTGTGCTTCCGCTGTGGATGCCCCCAGATGCGGGGTCAGCACAATCGAGTCACAGTTTCTCAATGGGCTGTCCGCAGCGAGTGGCTCTTCGACAAAGACGTCCAGTGCTGCGCCGGCGACTTTGCCGGATTCAACGCCAGCAACAAGATCGGCTTCGTCCACAATGCCGCCGCGAGCGCAGTTAATGACTCGCACACCCGGACGCATGCGGTCGATCCGTTCCGAGTTGATCAGTCCGCGGGTTTCATCCGTCAGAGGCGTGTGCACCGTAATGAAGTCGCATTTGTCGATCAGGTCATCTACTTCGCGATAAAGCGTGATACCGAATTCACGCGCACGTTCTTCGGACAAAAAAGGGTCATAACCGATGACCTTCATCTCGAATGCCAGCGCCCGCTTTGCAAGTGTTACGCCGATCCGGCCAAGTCCGATCACAGCCAGCGTTTTTCCGGCCAGCTGCGAACCGTTGAACAGCTTCTTGCCCCAGCCTCCGTCGTGCATGCGGGCAGACGCCTGCGGAATATTGCGTGAGAGGGACATCATCATGGCAAACGCATGCTCAGCGGTACTGGTCGTATTACCGGCCGGCGTATTCATCACCACGATGCCATTGCGCGTCGCCGCATCCAGATCGACGTTATCCACGCCGACTCCGGCTCGCACGATCACCTTCAGGCGTTCCTGTCCGTCGAGGATTTCCGCAGTCAGACGCGTACCACTGCGAATGACAATGCCATCCACTTCGCGCAACGCGTCGCAAACTTCCTTGGGCGATAGGCCACCGCGATTGACGACTTCGATACCGGGCGTGTCCTGCAGAATCTGCAGCCCGGCGGAGGACAGTTTGTCAGTAATCAGCACACGTTGGTCTGGAGCAGTCATAGTGCGATCGGAAGGGTTATAGAGTTGTCGACATGCCCGACGCGACGCGTGGGACGCTTGGCGCGCAGTGATAGCCCGCGACTCGCGGGAACGGAAGCGTGCGACGCGGGAATCCCACTAATTCACTGAAGCTGCTCCGCTGACCGAGTTTCGCTGGTGAAATCCTGCCATGAAGCCTGTCTCGAGGTCGCGCTGTTTGCCGAGTCACCGTGACTGTTCTACGTTGCTGACGCTGCGGAATGGAAACGGTCAAAACACACATGCCGAGATCGCCCATGGCCCGTCGAAAGCGTTCGTCTTTGATCCGGACAGACCCGGCGCGATTTATGACTCAGCCGGAGGCCATGAAGACGAAGGACTACGTTTGTGGGACCGAACGGCTGAACGGCAACGATGCGTGGACGGTGTTGAAAGCCTGTGCTGCCGGAGATATTTCGAAGGTCGAGAAGCTTCTGGCGAAAGACCCACGACTCGTCAATTCGCAGTTCTGGTATCAGTTGCCGATACACTTTGCGGTGCGGGGCGGTTATGCAGAACTCGTCAAACTGTTGCTTGATCATGGTAACGACCCGGGACAATCGACCTTTACGTACAACTCGTGGCCGAAGCTCCTGACGATTGCGGACGAACGCGGCTATCGCGACGTCAAGGCGTTGCTCGTTCGCCGGCTAAAGAAGGACTTCAATTACTCAGCCGACTTTGAGTTGATGAAGGATGCCATCAATTCCCGTAGCTCGCGCAAAGTTGGAGCCGTGTTGCGGAAGCATCCGAATCTGCTCAAGGCCAGTGACGCACTGGGGAATAACGCGCTTCACTGGAGTGTGATCACGCGTCAGCTGAATCTGATCGAGAAGTTTGCCGATCTCGGAACGCCACTCAATGCACAGCGAGCTAACGGACAGACTCCGCTGCTGGTGGCGACATCTGGTGGTTACGACTACTGGCATCGTGACGCGTGGCGTCGCGGACATCCGTCGCTGCGAAATGCGGCGGTCATGGTCGGCTGTTTGCTTGCCAAAGGGGCGAAGTACTCAATCTCCACAGCCGCAGCGATGGGTGACCAGGAACGCGTCGAGAGATTCTCGCGGAAGATCCTGATCAGGCCGTCCGTGTCAATTCGGCGGGAATCAGCCCGTTGACATATGCCGCTGGCGAAGGGCACACACATCTCGTTCGCCTACTGCTTGAGCAGGGCGTCGACCCCAATATCGCTGAAGAAGGTGCTCCCGATGGCTTTGCGCTGTTCAGCGCATGTCAGGGCAATCACCAGGCAACGGCAGGAGTACTGCTGGAGCACGGAGCCAATCCGAATGCTGGTGCCGACTCATCTGGCTGCTGCCTGACGATCTGCGAGGTCTACCACGGGACGCGTGCCGCGGAGTTGCAGGAGCTCCTGCGCGGATACGGCGCTATCACACCGCCCTACCAGATGGAAGCCGGCGAATTGAAGCAGGCACTTCGTGACAACCAGGAAGTGACACGCCACGACGAGTTTCTCGGAAACGTTATGTCGAAGTGTGACGAAGAACTGCTCGACCTCTATCTGGCGTTTGATCCGTCGATGCCAGAGAAGATTGGATTCTGGGGCGAGGTGGATGTTCCTGACTTCTCACAGCGGATTCAGAAACTGCTGGACCGAGGTCTGGACGTCAACAGGCGGGACTGGGTGGGCCGCACATTTCTGCACGGCTGTGTCGAGAACTTCGACACAACCATCGCTGGCATGCTTCTGGACGCAGGGGCCGACATTAATGCAACAGACGTCGAGTTCCGGGAAACGCCGCTGGCCGCTGCGATTCGTTCCGACCCGTGGTGCCAGGATGAAGATCGGCCGACCGTCGAAAAGAATCGAAGAGGCATGGTTCAATTCCTGCTGAACCGCGGCGCGGCAACGAATTCGCCGGATGACGAATCCTGGGCGACACCTCTGGCACTGGCGAGGAAGCGGGGACTGGTCGAAATCGAGCAGATTCTTCTGAAGCACGGAGCCACGATCGTTGATGAGTGAACTCGAGCCGACCGTCGGGTGCTGCATGGAGTTGTGCTATTTAGAGCAGTTCCAGAATCTGTCTTCAGTGTAAACCCCTCTCCCTAACCCTCTCCCCAGCGGAGAGAGGGAACTTGTCTGACTGGTTCTCCCCGCTGGGGGGAGGGTTAGGGCGAGGGGTTTCGAGTCGGATGGGTCTACTGCAGACCAACTCTGGAAATGCTCTAGAACAACGTCGCCTGTCCGGTCGAATCGTCGTCAGGTTTTGACAGGCCCAGGTGTTCGAATCCGTCTGCTGTAATCGTACGTCCGCGCGGCGTTCGCTGGATCATTCCCAGTCGCAGCAGAAACGGCTCGATCTCGTCCTCCAGTGTGTCGACCGGGATGCTCAGACTGTGAGCCACTGCCTGGATTCCTGCAGGCCCCCCCGCGAACACCCGCACGATGGTCTCAAGATATTTCCGATCGAGCTGTTCAAGTCCCAGGTGATCGACTTCCTGCATCTGCAGCGCGAGATTTGCGACATCCAAAGTAATGTGGCCGGACGCTTTGACCATGGCATAGTCGCGAACCCAGCTCAGCAGATTGTTTGCAATCCGCGGTGTACTTCGCGCTCGCCGAGCAAGCTCGATCGCGGATTCCGCGTCAATTGTCGTCTTAAACTTGGATGCATTCCGCTCAACAATTTCAGTCAGCTCTTCGACACTGTAGTAGTCGACGTGTAGCCGATTGACGAACCGGTCGCGCAGGGGAGCCGTCAACATGCCACTGCGTGTCGTGGCGCCGATCACCGTGAACGGTTCGATCTGCATGTTGATCGTTCGAGCACTCATTCCCTCACCCAGTGTGATGTCGACGCGAAAGTCTTCCATCACCGGGTAAATGAACTCCTCGACCGCTGGTGACATGCGGTGTATCTCATCAATGAACAGCACCGATCCGCGCGAAGCGTTCGTCAGGTGCGGCAGCAGGTCCTTGGGAGCCGCCAGTAGTGGACCTGACGTGATCAGACATTCGGTGCCCAGCTCACGCGGCAGGACTGTGGCGAATGTCGTCTTGCCGAGTCCAGGAGGGCCATCGAGCAGTAAATGCCCCAAAGGTTCACTGCGCATTCGCGCGGCGTCGACCATGATCTGCAGCCGTTCGACGACTTTGCGCTGGCCGACGATATCGCACAGGCGCTGTGGCCGGAGCTGTTCGTCGTATTGCGAATCGTTCAGTTTCGATGGCGAGTCGAGATCCGGCTGACGGTCATCATCTTCGGGACCACCTTCGAAGATTCTCTCGCGTGCCATCCCTCGATCCTTCCATCCAGACACGGTCTGCGCGCGTGGGAAATGGCCGATGAATTGCCAGCCGCGGTCGCCCGTGGGCGCCGAGGCACGCCATGCCCTTCGACTGAGATGGTATAGCTCGCCGCGACATTCTGCACTTCGCCAGCGTCCCCTGGAATATCACAGGAACTTCAGCCGGGCCGTTACGGGTCGTCTTTCGATTCCGTGCGTGCGTCGCCGTCCTTCGGCTTGTGAATCTCAAGCTTCTCTTTGATTTTCTCGACGAGCTTCTCGTCTGGCTTCGGCTGTTCTTCAGCCAGCTCCAGGGCTTTCGTCCATGCCGTACGGGCTTCGGTGACGTCCATGAGTTTGTGATGACAGTCGCCGAGATGATCCCAGATCGTCGGGTCGTCTCCGTTTTCCTGGTCTGTCGCTTTCATCAGCCACATCGCCCCTTCTTTCGCGTCACCCAGCTTGAACAACACCCAGCCCAGACTGAC
>CAYSJO010000432.1:0-6213 GCA_964431285.1 uncultured Planctomycetaceae bacterium | reverse complement strand
CCGCGCCGCCCGCCCCGCGCGACCCCGCCAGCCCCGCACGAACTCATTCTCTGCTCGCACTCCAATGGAATACTCTACTTCAGGGAGACCGCAGTCAGAAGAGTGGCAGGTATCGATGTGGGTCGTTTATTCTGGCTGGTGACCCCAACAGTCCTGTCGGAACACTCCGAACCGGCAAACTAACGGCTAAAGATCGATTGATGAATACGTCAGATGACAAGTATGGATCGTTTTCGCTGGTCTGTGAAATGCTGGAGACAGCCGAAATCATCGCTGGCTTTGAGGCCTCCGGGCTAGCCGAAATTGCTGCTGACGTTGCCCGGACCGGACGATTAATGATGACCGGCGAGGGATCAAGCCGAATCTTTCCGGCGAAAAGTGTCATGGCCCACGCCAGACGGTGTGGCTGTGACATCACTTTGGCAACAGATGCTGGCCAGCAGTGCTGCGAATACGACCTGACGGGGTGGTCCGTTTTCGCATTGTCCAATTCGGGGCGCACGGCCGAGGTGATCGGATTGTTTCAGGCATTGCGCGAGTCGGGACATGCGAATCGCTACAGCTTGAGCGCGACTCCTGATTCTCCGCTGGAGCAGCTGGCGACACGCGGATGCGTACTGAACTGCGGCAAGGAAAATGCCGTGGCCGCAACGAAGAGCGTCGCGGAACAGGCACTCTTCTATCGGTCGCTGCTGGAGCATGTGGCCGACACACCCACTCTGGCCGACCGACGCAAGGACCTGGCCGACCAGATCACGACCGCGTTGACGACGCAGATCAATCCGGAACTGGTTGAGCGAATCGCACGCGCGGGAACGATCTACTGGGCCGGACGAAACGACGGAGTGTCAGAAGAGCTGACACTGAAGACGAATGAAATCACACGAAAGAAGTCAGACTTCCTTGAAGGGACTTACGCGGTTCACGGAATCGAAGAGGTGATGGACGCCGACGATGTTGTGTTGTGGGTCGAGCCTCAGGCACAGTCCGAGGGCAAGTTCCGTGAGGTTCTGTGCGACGGCGTCGGTCTGGACGTGATTGCGGTTGCGTCCCGCGAGACCAGCTTCCCCACCATTCAGATTCCCGACGGTGGCGATCTGGGCGAGTTCGTCCAGCTGGCGACCGGCTGGAACATCCTTGTTGAGGTCGGGATCAGCCTGGGGATCAACCTGGACGAGCCTGAGCGCGCCAGAAAGGTCGGAAATGAATTCACCGGCTGACACCTCTGGTCTACGTCCAGGTCTCACGCTTGCCTGTCTGTTGAGTCTGGCTGTTGCGTCACCGCTGTGCGGCCTTGCCGAGGACACGGCTGCAACGGAGTGGTTTGAGACCCGTATCCGGCCGGTGCTGGTTAAACACTGTTACGAATGCCATTCAGTCGACTCAAAGGAAATCGGCGGGCGCTTGCGGCTCGACTTCAGGGACGGGTTGCTGAAAGGTGGCGAAAGCGGTCCGGCCGTCGTTGTGGGCAAACCGGATCAGAGTCTGTTGCTGTCAGCACTGCGTTATGACGATTTGGAGATGCCACCCGACGGTCGGCTACCGATGAATGTCATCTCCGACTTCGAACGTTGGATCCGAATCGGATTACCAGACCCGCGTCAACGACCGGAAGACCATCCAGCTGTACCGTCTGCTGAGAAGTCCGTGCCCGGCACTGATCTGTGGTCAATCCAACCTTTACTTGATGTCACTCCACCGGACATCGCCACCGAATGGTCTGACGGCCCAATCGATCGGTTTGTCGCCGGACAGCATGCTGCGAAGAAACTCCGGCCGGTTGCCGACGCGCCGGCTGCCGTCCTGTTACGGCGGCTGTTTGTGGATTTGACAGGTCTACCGCCGACATTCACGGAGATCGAACTCTTCGAACGTGCTTCACAACAGAACCGTGAAGCGGCTTTGCTTGATCAGGTGGATCGATTGCCGGCATCTCCCAGATTTGGTGAGCGGTGGGGGCGGCTCTGGCGGGACGTCGTCCGTTTTGCCGAGTCGAACGGCAACGACCGGAATGTCATTTTTCCACACGCATGGCGGTATCGCGATTACGTCATCAAGTCATTCAACGACGACAAACCGTTCGATCAGTTCATTCGCGAACAACTGGCAGGCGACCTGTTGCCTGCTGAGGGCTGGCAACACAGAGATGAGCAGTTGATTGCCACGGGGTTCTTGGCGATCGGGTCCAAAGTGCTCGGGGAAGGCGACAAAGAGCTGTTCACGATGAACCTCATCGACGACCAGATTGATGTGACGGCTCGCGCTTTTCTGGGACTGACTGTCAGTTGTGCGCGGTGTCATGATCACAAGTTTGATCCCGTCCCGACTCGTGACTACTACGCTCTGGCGGGCATCTTTGGCAGCACACAGACGCTTTACGGTCCGATGACCTCCGCGAATCAATACGGCTTCGACCGGCCATTGCAGCCGATTGGCGAGCACGGTCTCGAACTGGACGAGCCCGCTCGGAAGTATCGCGAGAAGGTCGCCGAAGCGACGGCGGTGCGTAATAAGGCCCGATCCGATCGCTACCGTGTGGTGCGGAAGAAGGCGGCCCTGGAAAACCGGAAGAAGAAAACAACCGACGCGGCCGAGGTGGAGAAGATCGACGCGGAGATCGCGCCTCTCGACGCAGAGATCGCCGAGTGGGACGAGAAGATCAAAGGGCTCGACGCGGACCTGAAAAAGCTGACCGACGCTCCCCCTGAGTTCCCTGACTACTGCATGGCTGTCCGCGGCGCAGAGCAACCTGAGGACTGTGCCATTCGGATACGAGGTGAAGCGAAGCGCAAAGGTGACGTCGTTCCTCGTAGTGTACCGACCCTGTTTGAACACTCCAACGGCGCGCTTCAACAGATCGACGCGAACCAGAGCGGCCGGAGACAACTGGCTGAGTGGCTCGTTCGAGAAGACAACGCGTTGACGCCGCGTGTGGCAGTTAACCGCATCTGGCAACGACTGTTTGGCTAGGGGATTGTGCCGACCGTCAACAACTTCGGCTCCAATGGCGGGCGACCATCACACCCACAACTCCTGGACTGGCTGGGTCGGCGATTTCAGACGAACGGATGGTCCGTCAAGCGACTGATTCGCGAGATCGTACTGAGTCGAACCTACCGCCTGAGCAGCGATGCCGATGCTTCCAGTGCCGGCATCGATTCCTCTAATCGCTTCTTATGGCGGGCAAACGTCCGTCGCGTTGACGCTGAGGCTCTGCGCGACGCGATGTTGTCGGTCTCCGGTGAACTGGTCCTCGATCCACCGCGTGGTTCAGTCATTTCGACCTTCGAGGAACGCGAGTTTAATGCCCGGACGTTTCCGACAAGCGAGCAGCTCGAATCGCCAAATCGCTCTGTTTACCTGCCTGTCGCGCGGTACTGGGTACCGGAGATGCTGGCGACCTTTGACTCCGCAGACCTAAGCCTGATTGTCGGGACGCGAAGTGAGCGGACGATGCCGTCGCAAAGTTTGTTCCTGATGAACGGCGAGTTCTGCACGACTCGAGCTGCTCGTATTGCTGCTGAATTCGTCGTCGGGGAAGGCACAAAAGACGCCCGTGTTCGCACTGCGTTTCGACGCGTTCTCCTGCGTGACCCAACACCCGATGAAAACAGCGCCTTGCTCGCTCTGGTTTGCGATCTTGACACTGAATCAGAAACTGACGAATCACTCGGCTGGGAGGCGGCAGTCCACGCGCTGCTGATCAGCGCCGAATTTCGGTATCTGCCCTGAGTCTGACGCGCGACAATTTGGGTGGATTCCACCGACTGGTTTCCGTTTAGGCATGATGAGACCGCGTTCGTTCGTAACGGTTCGACACATTACTCGGAAAACGTCGTTAATGATGGTCTGACGGCCTGCCACCGGACACTGCGGGCCGTGACGGGAATGCTGCCGTTAACGTCGGCTCTTTCTGTTTGACCCTGGATTTCCGGCAGCCGTATACTCACCAAACACTCATCTTCAGGACCTTTGCCGGACGATTACGACAATGATCGCTGTGCGGCGTCCCCGCGGTGATTCAGTCCGACTTCGTTCCAGCAGTCTCGTCCCACGCCTGCGGGTATTCCCATGGTCACGAAACTCAGCAAGATCATGGTCGTTTTCATTGCGGCCACCAGCATTGCGTTTATGGGTTTCGCGATTGCGCTCAGTAACTCGGGACCCAACTGGCAGACCGAGATGCTGAATCTGCCTGACTATGCGTTTACACAGTCAGAGGGCGAGAACCCGACCTGGAGTGCTCGGCGACGAACGGAGACCACCGATGTCGGTACATCAGCAAATCTGGCAGACGTGATCGGACGGGCATACGCCGCCGAAACGCAACGAAACCAGGCGTTGATCGATCCGATTCAGCCTCAGATTGACGCCTTGGAGCTGAATATCGGATCGCGGCAGGTCAATGTCGAGACAGACACAAAGGGTATGGAAGCTCGCGTTGCTCAGTTGTACGCAGCGCGCGAGACTCTGCAGCAACAGGTGAAAGCTATTGTCCTGGCGGCGACAGCCAAGGGTGAGCAGGCCACCAAGATTCGCGAGGAAGCTGAACGCCGACGCGGGTCGGGTTTCCGGCTGCGAAGGCAAATGGAATCGATCGAGACAGAGACGTTTCAACTCACTGAGCAACGACGGGTGTTGCTGGATTTGTATTATCAGATGGAAGGGCTGCGTCTGCGACTTGCAGAACGGGAACAGCAGCTTATTCGCGAAGGAGCGACGGCCACGAACGGAAGTCCCGAGTCCGTGGATCAGAACGTTTCCTTTGAACAGGATTCAGACAGATGACATTCATAGGCAAGCTTCTGGTCATTATTCAGCTCGTGCTCAGCATCTGCTTCATGGCACTGGCGGGCGCTATCTTCACGCGGCAACAGACCTGGCAGGCGGCTGCGGTGGCAGCGCGTCAGCAGGTCGCCCAGTTGCAGGCGGCGCTGGACGAAACTGAGACACTGCTGAAGGATGACATCAACAGACTGACCGGCGAACGCGACAACGCAGAAAACGGTAAGGTTGCCGCCGAGAACAAGCTCGCTCTGGCCGAACAGAATGTGGACAACCTGCAGGACGACCTCGACACGCTGAACCTGGAACTCACCACGCAGAAAGCTCTGGCCGACATCACTGGGACGGAAGCGACGATGCGTCGCGAAGAAGCGTTGACGATGCGGAAGATCAATCAGCAGCAGGCGGACGAGCTGAACAAGCAGAATACCCGCGTGCGGCAGAAGGAAGACGAAAACTTCAACATGGATGTTGAACGTAAGAGTCTGGTGTCGCGCTACAATGAGCTGCTTTCATCGGTTGCTGTGTATCGGCGTGTCCTGGCGAGCAATGGTTTTTCGACCGACCCGAAAGACTATGCCCGGACGAATGCCCCCACTCCGCTGGTTTTTGGAGAGGTGCTGGATACCAAGAAATCTGCTCGTGCCGGTCGTGAACTGATCGAAGTGTCTATCGGAAGTGACGATGGTGTTCGCGAAGGAACGGTGCTGTATGTGTACCGGGTCGGCGACCGAAACAAGTTTCTGGGCCAGATTCGTCTTGAGCTTGTCACTCCCGACCGGTCCGTGGGAATCGTCACCAGCCGCGCCAAGAATGGTGTGATCGAGAGAAAAGACTATGTCACAACCCGGCTCTAAACCGAAACCCGTCCCCGACGTCTGGGTCGCGCTGTTGTTCGTCTCGACAGCAGCGCTGATTACCGGAGTTGTATTTCTCGTACTTGAACTCAACAAGTACGACTGGTCCGCTGCGACAGGCGCGTAGGGTCGACCGGTCCCTGCAGCGCCGACGAGATGTTCCACAACGCCGCAATGGTACGAGCTGTGACTCTAGCCGGCGTTTGAAGCCATCCGCACTGATATTGCCGGGAACGCGGGCCGCTGCTAATTGGAATCCGCGCGAGGATTATTTCCTCGCCGATTCGGGTCAGTTCATGTCGGCACAACGCCAGGGATGGTTTTGATGCGGTGGCGTTGATCGTCTTCGGCCGACATGTGGGCGACGAACTTCTCTGTTTCTTCATCGGCCGGTCGACGCGAGAGGACCTGCAGAAACATTCGTTCGACGCGGGCTTCCCACGGTTCCTCGCTGGTCGACACATGATCGTACAGGCTTCCCTTTTCTTTCGAGACCAGTGTGTGGACCTGGCCATTGTTCAGGTACAGGTGCTCCTGCATTCCGCCCTGGAAGTTTCCCATGCCGTCGTTC
>CAYSJO010000431.1:0-5311 GCA_964431285.1 uncultured Planctomycetaceae bacterium | reverse complement strand
TGGCGTAGTGATCGGCAAATTTGCCACTTCGCCAGACCATGATGACCGCCATGACGGCTCCCACGAATGCCGAGACACAGAACGCTTCCAACGTCTGCTGAGCACTGGCCAGCCAGGCTCCCATGCCGGCCATTAGTTTGACGTCGCCAGCTCCCATGCCGCCCACCGAGTAGATTGGCAGCAGGCACAGCAGGCCAACGGTCATGCCAGCCAGTGAGCCGTACAGGCCTCCATCGGCCCACTCACCCAGGCCCTCAGCGAAGCCGTGATAAGCCAGTCCCGTGAGGACCATTGGAAACGTAATCCAATTCGGAACTTTCAACTGCTTGCCATCAATCCAGGCTGCAATGATCAGCGTGATGGCAACCAGTTTGATTTCCCAGTTTTCCAACAGACTGTGCCACTCCATGAGGGGAACCCTTTCCGCAATTGACGAGGGGAATTGTCTTATGTTTTGGGGCTGTACGTTTCGGACGGCAGGTTGCAGTGGCAACGCTCGTGTGCGGTCAAACAAACTTAGGTTGCATTTCAGCCACGTGGCGGGAGATTTCGAGACTTTTGCAAGCGCACTTTCTCTGGACCGGGAATCCCAACCTGCGCGCGTGATTGCAGCGATCACACCGGTGGTCGGGTTGGCCCGGACGTGAGGCACACAATCGCAATCAGCGCCGTTACAACCATTTGCGTCAGCAGGGCGGGATCAAACCCGCCCATCATGGGAAACAGCATGTCGTTTTCTCCTCAGCGACTGATAACTGGTGCGCCAACGCGAAAAGCCAGCCGCCCCAAAGAGGATGACTGGCCCTGTTTTCACTCATCTCAGTTGGCGGCTTAGGTGAGGGCCTACTCAACGAGGACGAACTTGGCGTTGGCTTTGGAGCCGATCGCCGTGACGGTCGTGATGCAGACCACGATGATCAGAGCCATCATGACGGCGTATTCAACGGCCGTCGGGCCATCTTCACTGACGAAAAAATTCTTGACGCTGCTTGCGAACTTCTTCATTGGAATCTCTTTCTTTGTACGCTCCCGCAGGAGCATTCCCTCGCCCGACAGGCCGTGGAAAACACCACTGAATACCCACCCAATCGGGCCGACATCATCGAGCGCGACTCCCGGAACCGTCGTGGACGGCCGGCAGGTCGCGGCAGAAAAACTGCCTGTCAGTTGTGGCCGACAACTGCCCTTGTCGACGACGTCCTGACACCCGAAACCTAGCTCTGGTTTCGAAGTGGTCAAATCTCAGCTGAAGGGATTGAGGGTGAAAACCACTTTCACGGGAGGTTTTTCACGTAACGCACGGGTTCATGCCAGTCGGCCACGTGAGATTCGTTGCGGGAAACACAACACACCAACCGTTCCCGAGACACTTTCCCTGTTGATCCAAACTCGCGTTGACACTTTTGTGCTCGCACGCCTATTACTCGCGACTACTCCTCCGGCCTGTTCTGGTCGAACAATTCCTCTTCTTCGGCGACCAATAGACCGCCCCAAATCGATGGGCTCAGGGAGCACTGTGCGACCATGACCGGAACTTACAACAACCTGATCGATGTCCTGCGCAAACGCTGCGAATGCTGCCAGGCGATGCTCGAACTCTCGCGATGCCAGCAGACACTGATTCATGAAAACCGGATGTCAGAATTGCTCCAGGTAATCGCAAAAGGGCAACGCGTTCTGGCGGACCTGACTGCGCTGGGGCAGGAATTTGGGGGATTGTCTGCCCATTGGAAAAGCGTCCGCCACACCCTGTCTGACGAAGAACGCAGCATTTGTGGCCGGATTCTCACCAAATCCGAATTGCTCCTCGCTCAAGCCCTGCAACAGGAGTGCTATGGAGCCGAGGCGCTGACACGGCACAAAGAAACAACGCGCGGCGCACTTCAGGAACCGTGTGAACCCGCACAGGCACTTACGGCCCCTATCGGCGGTGGCATACAGGAAACACGATTTCTGGACGCCTGCGGGTAAGGATACCGCTTCTTGGCCAAACCCGGCTTCGGCGAGAGGCGGCAGACAGTCCCCACAGGAAATATTGCCGGAATTGACGCATCGGATTACAACCCCCGCGATCTTCCCGTGAAATCCTATCACCACGCCCATCCCCGGGCCGCTCGCCGGCTGATCACACCACTCCTAGCCACAATCAATTCACCTCTCCTCCACATCCCTTCGGAAGCGACAGCGAGCTCGAACAGAGCTGACTTTTCCGAGGACGAATTCCACCTCTCCCTCAATCTCCCAGGTTGTTCTGTCTGGCATTGATGAATGCGTTTTCGCGCAGCCGACGGTTGCTCGCTTTCGCAATAGCCCCCATCGTCAGATTGTCATAGCGAGAACAGGCATGGTTCCCAGCGTTGGCCAGTCTATTGGAATATCGGACGGCCTGATGCCGTCTCCGACGTTGCATCCTGAACAGACACAGACCGCCGAAGCCGGGGCCTTCCAGAAACTGGCGATGGACTCTCTGCAGGAAGCTGGCTCAGTGGAGCGTCCGGGACACACAACCATCGTCGACGGCCCCCATGGGAGTGACCTGACCGTGACTGAATCTGTCGTCACCATGCGACAGACGGAAATTGCGATGAAACTGATGCTGCAAGTACAGGGAAAGATTGTTGACGCCTGGAATGAGTTGCGAAACATGCAGATGTAAGTGGATGTCGCTGGCATCAGTCTGCAACGTCCCACATCCGGAGTTTTTATGGAAACACTACGGCAACTTCGTGACCAGAGCGTTTCACTGTTTAGTGATATGCGTCCACGTCAGCGTCTGACATTCGCGGTCCTCGCCCTGGTAGTGCTTATTCCCTTTGGCTGGCTGATTTTCGCCAGACAGACAAATGATTATGTTCCTCTGCAGTGGGGAGCAAAGTTCGATTCCGAACAACTGCGTCAGGCTGAGCAGGCACTGATCGAACGCGATCTGCATGACTTTCGCACGGTCGGGCAAAGCATTCAGGCACCGTCCGGAAAAGTGGACGAATACAACGCGGCGCTGCTTTCGACCGGCAACTGGTCGCCCCATGCGGTTGATCAGCGCGAACGGGCACTCAAAGACCTCAGCATATTTACTCCGCGTGAGCATTTTCAGGCGCACATGGATGTACATTTGCAGAAGGACGTCTGCCGCATTCTGCGCAGCATTAAGGGTATTCGCAGCGCGTCAGTCCTGTGGACTCGCGTCAAAGATGGGCGCCGAACAGCTGGAAAAGAAAAGGCCTCCGTCTACGCGACACCAAGTGGCGATGGCTCACTCTCATTCCGACTGATTCAGTCGCTGCGTGCGTCGGTGTCGACCGTGTTACCTGACCTGATGCCTGAAGACATTGTTGTCGTGGACCAGTCGACGGGGCAGGCATGGACGGAGAACTCGGGTGCCAACTTCTATCAAATTGAACGCGAGGCCCGTCAACGCGAGATTGTGCTTGAAAAACAATTGCAGATCCAATCCCACCTGAATGAGACGGTTGCTGGTGCCGTCGCCACTGTGAACATCGAATTCGACAACGTCGCAGTCGCGACCGAAAGCGAAAATCAGCCACAGACCAGCTCACCCCCGTCCGGCCTCGACCCGAAAACAATGCAGGTCGTTGTGTCGATTCCGGAACAGCACATCGAAATGCTCGTCACGCGGGCTGGCACGGCACGGGGAAGCACAGAACAGGAAAAGACCGACTTCCGAAACGCCGTTGATGTCATGCGGACGGCTGAGATCGAAAAGGTTCGCAGGAACGTCAGCACTCTGTTACCGGGAGCGGCTCTCGATGCTGTCACCGTTTCAACGTTTGTGGATCCGGAACTTCCCGCCGTGGCGACGAACAAGGCAACGTTCGACCTCCTGCAGGACTTTTCTGCGAACTGGGGCAGCACACTGACCCTGGCTGTATTCGTCATCTGGGCCCTGATCATGGTGAAAAAGAGTATGCCAGTCTCAATGAACGAAGCCCCGAACGACACTCTCGACCGCCTGACGGAGTCAGTTCAGCCTTTGCAGGAGTTCGAACAGGACGAAGAAACAACAGCACATACTCGACACGAGTTCCTTGAGGAACGGGTGCGAAACAACCCCGCAGTTGCCGCGGATGTGATTGTACAAATGTTGCAGGGCGCGTGATCCTGTTCGGTTTCAAGCGCCGTGCATCCCTTTGTTCAGAGCCTGCCATTTATTATGGAAAACTTCCGCAAGACGGCGATTGTGCTGCTAAGCCTCGATGAGTCCATCAGAACCGAGGTTCTTAGCCACTTGCCGCGTGAAACGGCCGAACAACTGACTGTGGAGCTGGCACGTACAGACGAAGTTTCGCAGCAGGAGCAGGACCAAGCCATCTCCGAGTTCCAGACAACGCTCGCAGGTCGCACGGAGATCGAACCTGTCAGTCGTGATCTGGTGAACGAGTCGTCCGCTGTGTCGCCGTACGAAGATGTGGCGAAGGACAACCTCGACAACGTGCGCCGCTCGATTGCGTCGACGACGCCCTTCGCGTTCTTGCACAGGTTGAGTGCGGAGGACGTTCTGAGCGGCATCTCCAATGAACATCCCCAGACTGTCGCGCTGATCCTGTCGTATCTCCCCACAAACCTCGCGGCAGACGTGCTGGCAAGAATTCCGCCTGACAGGCAACTCGATGTGGTTCAACGCATCGCAGGTATGGAACAGACATCACCTGAAATCATCCGAGAGATCGAAGCCAGCCTGAAGACCCGCATGGCTGACCTGTTCAATCAGGAGCCGGGATATTCGGGTGGCATTCCGATCGTCGCGCAGATTCTGAATGTGGCCGACCAGGAGACCAGCAGGGGAATCCTCGAGGGGCTTGAGCAGAAGTCAGAAGTGCTCGGTGAGGAGATTCAACGGTTGATGTTCGTTTTTGAGGACCTGATCAGGCTGGATGACAAGGCCATCCAATCATTGCTGAAGGAAGTTGATAACAGCCAGTGGGCCATGGCTCTGAAAGGAGCTTCTGACGGAATTCGTGACAACGTGCTGGACAACCTGCCGAGACATGCGGCTGAAGTCCTGAAAGAAGAAATGGACTATCTGGGCCCGGTGAAGTTGAGCGATGTCGAGTCCGTTCAGCAGCAGATCGTGGACACGATTCGACGACTTGAAAGTACGGGAAAAATCGTGGTGACACTTGGCGATGGCGGATCGTCTGGAACGTCACGTTGAAGACCAGGATTCAGAAGGCGTCAAACTGCCAGGCCGCGACTAAGAGTAAGAGCCCAATGACAGCAGACACTCGCATTATGAAGCGTCACTCCGGGGACCTGGCCTCGGGTCGTGTGGCGTACAATTTTGAGGACATGT
>CAYSJO010000430.1:0-19588 GCA_964431285.1 uncultured Planctomycetaceae bacterium | reverse complement strand
CGCGCTCACGCGAAGAACCTGGAACTGGCTTGCCATGTTCA
Source organism: uncultured Planctomycetaceae bacterium (assembly GCA_964431285.1). Taxonomy (GTDB): domain Bacteria; phylum Planctomycetota; class Planctomycetia; order Planctomycetales; family Planctomycetaceae; genus CAUZFZ01. Next base: position 19,547 of record CAYSJO010000430.1, on the reverse strand, counting down.
GCCTGAGCTCCCGGACGCGATTATTGGTGCCCCGGGACGGTTGCGGCAGATCATGGTCAACCTGATCGGCAATGCGATCAAATTCACGGAAACGGGTGAGATCGTTGTTCGCGTTGGACTGGAAGAGCAAACCGACGACGACGTCACGCTGAAGTTCGCGGTACAGGACACGGGCGTCGGTATCCCGAAGGAAAAACAGGGGCGCATGTTTCAGGCGTTTGAGCAGGCGGACACGTCGACTACACGTGAATTCGGTGGAACGGGACTTGGCCTGGCGATCTCGAAGCAGCTTGTTGAGCTGATGCAGGGCCGAATCGGAATCGAAAGCGAAGAGAGCGAAGAGGGTGGGGGCACGACGTTCCATTTCACAGCCCGCTTCAAAGTTCAGAAGAACCCCAGGAAACGAGTGAAATCGAGCGAGTTCCTGCAGGACATGGACGTTCTGATTGTGGATGACAACGAAACGAAAACCACCATCCTGCGGGAACAGGTGACCCTGTGGGGAATGAATCCAACCGTCGCCGAAAGTGTCGATGACGCGATCGTGGCCTTGAACGAGCGGTTCACGGCGGGCGGCCAATCAAGCTGGTCCTGACCGACATGTTCATGCCTAAGAGAAACGGCTTCGACCTGATCGAGTGGGTTCGCAGCCGCGAAGACCTGGGCGAGCTGGACGTCATGATCCTCAGCTCCGGTCCGACACCCGAGCACAGGGCACGAGCCGAACAGCTCAATGTCCGATCGTACCTGACGAAGCCAGTCCGACAGTCATCGTTGTTCGACGCAATTGCCGATATCTTCGGCCCGAAAGAGGAGTTTGCTCAGGTTCCGACAACAACCGCCGAGCCGGTTGAATCCGATCGTTCACTGAAACTGCTGCTGGCCGAAGACAATCCGGTCAATCAAGTCACTGCCAGTACGATGCTTGGAAAGATGGGACACACCGTTGTGGTTGCCAACAACGGCCGTGAGGAAATTGAGAAACTCGCCGAGGACGACTTCGACATCGTGTTGATGGATGTGCAGATGCCGGAAATGGACGGCATGGCAGCCACGGCGGCAGTCCGCGAGTCAGAGCAGAATAACGAAAAGCACATCCCAATCGTGGCGATGACCGCGCACGCCATGAAGGGCGACAAAGAACGCTGCCTGGAGGGTGGCATGGATGAGTACATTTCCAAGCCGATTCGCAAGAAAGAAGTTCAACGTGTGCTGAATGTCGTCGTAGACCGATTCCTGTCGGTTGGGCCATCGGACGAATCCGGTAACGAGGAATCCAGTATGTCAGATAACGACACGACCGAAGTGGAAATTCTGGATGCGGAAGGGTTGCTCGAAGAAGTGGATGAAGACCGCGAACTGCTGGGGCAGATGTTCGAGATCTTTGTGCGCGATTCGGGTGAGCGGATGCCGAAGATTCGTGAAGCGAGTGAAAAGGGAGATTGCGATACGCTGAATGCCGAGGCACACGCGCTGAAAGGTGGGGTTGGAAACTTCTTTGCCAAAGCTTCGTTTGAGACCGCGTACGAGTTGGAGAAGATGGGCCGCAATGGAGACGCCACGGGCGCTGAAGCCGTGTTCACACAACTTGAGAAGGAGTTGGCAAGACTGCGTGAGGCACTCGAGAAACTGACCCGCGAAGGAAGTTAGGGGCTTCGAGAGACAGTTGTCGCGGAGCGTTCGTGGACGGGGTGACAGTCAATCGGCAAACGAACAATCTCACTGTTTTGACGTGCGGAGGCGGAACGCGACAATATCCGCGAATCCTCGGACGGCACCGACTTCTGTCGTAGCCGGTGGTGCAGGGGGCAGGGGCACAAATCTGATGACAACTCAGGGCGAACAATCGGACAAGAAACCTGACGCGACGTTCATTATGAACCGCTTCGGGGAAACCATTTCGTACACGGGAACAGACAAGCTGACGGACGCTGTCCCCGGTGCTGTGCCGGAGTTTGATGAGACTCTCCCTGACAAGGTCGGTCGATACGAAATTCGCAGGCTGCTTGGTCGGGGCGGATTCGGTGCCGTGTATCTTGGCCACGACAGTCAGTTGCAGCGAGAAGTTGCGATCAAGGTTCCAATCCTGACCGCCGCCGACGACGAAACCAACGTGGAGGAGGAGTTTCTCGAAGATGTCCGCCGCATCGCTCAGTTGAAGCATCCAGGAATCGTCACAGTGCACGATGTCGGTGTGGATGACGACGGAACGTGCTTCATCGTGTCCGACTATCTTGACGGGCCTGATCTCAACCACTGGTTGGCTGACAACAAACCTGAGTGGCCGGAATGCGTAAGGATCGTGGCATCGGTTGCCGAAGCCCTTGCGGAAGCGCACGCCCTCAACACGATTCACCGCGATGTGAAGCCTGGGAATATTCTGGTTGTCCAACGCGCGGGGGAGACACTGCCGGTACTGGTCGATTTCGGCCTGGCCGTGAATGAACGAACGGCCGAAGATCGCGGGAACATCGTCGGCACACCAAATTACATGTCCCCCGAACAGGCTCGCGGCGAAGGTCATCGCATTGACGGACGTACGGACATTTATGCACTGGGCGTCATCCTGTATCGCATGCTCAGCGGGCGATTGCCTTTCTCAGCACCCAGCATTTCCGCGTTGTTGCAGAAGGTCATCGAAGACGACGCTCAACCTCCCCGACAGTTTGCCAGCGGTATCCCGCGAGACCTCGAACGCATTTGCCTGAAGTCGATGGCCCGGCAGATTTCCGAGCGCTACACGACTGCGCGAGACTTTGCCAAAGATTTGCGGGCGTTGCTGGCAACTCAGGACGCGCCGGCACAGGCTTCGGTTTCGATCAGCGCGTCGCAACCGTCCTTGCGGGTCAGCCAGCCCACAGTCAAAGCCAGTCGTCCGGCGACGCGAGTCAGCCGGTCGGTGCGGATCGTCAAAAAGCAGGAAGAAGAAGACGCTTCCCGCACGGACGGGTTGAAGATTCTGATTGCTGAGGATCACGAGCTGACACGCTTTCAAACTGAAGAAGGACCTTGAGAAGTGGGGCCACGAAGTGACCGACGCAGAGGACGGCGAACAGGCATGGCAACTGTTCCAGGAGGGCGAGTTCATCATTGTCGTGACCGACTGGATGATGCCGAACATGGATGGTCTGGAACTCGTGCAGAAGATTCGTGGCGGCAGCAGTGATGCCGATTACGTGTACGTCATCATGCTCACCGCCAAAGCAGAAAAGCATGACATTGTCGCGGGGATGGGTGCCGGCGCCGATGATTTCCTGGCCAAACCCTTTCACCGCGACGAACTCAATGTCCGTCTGCGTGCAGCCCAGCGCATCACAACGCTGAATCGCCAACTGGGTGAGACAAACCGCCGCATGAAGTGGAGCCTCGAAGCGGCCGCTCGGATTCAGCGATCTTTCCTGCCGAAGTCTTTGCCACAGGTCGCCGAGTGCCGATTCGCATGGGAATACCAGCCATGCGAAGAACTCGGTGGTGACATGCTGAACGTTCTGGTGCTCGATGACACGCGCCTTGGTCTTTACCTGCTGGAAGTCAGTGGCGCGGGTGTACCGGCATCGTTAACCGCCACCACGCTGTGCAGGTTCATGTCGCCCCCACTCGACGCAACGTCCCTGCTGGTTGAGCGTGACGAAGAAAGCGGCGAGGCCATCATCCTCGAACCTGCCGATGTTGCTCTGCGACTGCACGAACGATTTGCGAGAACGCAGGAGGCCGGTCAGTTCTTCAGTCTGCTGTATGGCGTCCTTGATCTGGAAACACGCGAGTTCAGCTACTCGAGCGCCGGGCACCCGCCCCTGGCATTTCAGCAGTCAGGTGCAACATCGTGTCTGGTGGAACTCGACGGCATGCCGATTGGATTGATAAAGGGCGAGCAGGAATTCAGTCAGCAGACAATTGTGCTCGCACCTGGCGGTCGACTGGTGATGTATTCTGATGGCCTCACAGACATGTCGAACAACGAGTCTGAGAAATTCGGTGGGGAACGCCTGTTGAAGGCAGTCAATCGTGTCGCCAACCTGCAGATCGACAAAGCCATCCGCGAAGTGTTGAGTGACGTAAATCAGTGGAGAGGCAAAACCCCGGCTTCCGACGACGTCGCCATCCTCGCCTGCGAAATGACGTGAGCCGGTCGATTAATGGTGATTCGGTTCATGGCGCCGAAAACAGCCCACATCAACACGTCTCGCGTGCTCACCGAAAGGCACCAACATGCAGGTCTCAACAGTCACCATCTGGCTGGTCGAAGTTCCGCAGAACGAACCGGTCGCGCCGTATCGCTCGCATGCTCGCACCAGTTCGACGACGACCAAAGGCATCGTCCGACTCGAAACTGACGAAGGCCTGACGGGCTGGGGTGAATACAACCTGAATTTCCTCCCCGGCATCGATCTCGGACAGATGCAGAAGAATGCTTCCGAATGGATGTCCGGCCGCGATCCGCTGAATATCGCAGAGTTTCATCAATCGTGTCCGTTGGAGACTCGACTGAAGTCCGGCCTCGAACTGGCCATGTGGGACATTGCAGGCAAGGCGGCCGGTGTGCCAGTGGCAGTCCTGCTTGGCGGAGTCATTCGAGAGGAAGTCGAGTTGGCCGCCTGCATGGGCATCCAGACGTATGCTCGGGCGGGTGAAATTGCGTCGATGTACGTCGAGCAAGGCTACACAACTCTGAAGACGAAAGCCGGCTCCGACGCGGACGAAGACTTCGAAATGGCCCGCGGTGTCTACGACGCGGTCGGCGACCGCCTCAAACTCCGTCTCGATCCCAACCGTAACTATTCACCACAACAGGCCGCCGACCTGGCGCGGCGACTGGAACCATTCAATCTGCAGTACTTCGAGCAACCGATTTCTGCGGAACCACTCGCCGACGCACACTGGCTGCGGCAGCAGACCACAACACCCATTGCCCTGAATGAGAGTGTCGTCGATCCGGCCAGTGTGATGGAGATACTCAAAGCCGATGCCGCATCGCACCTGCTGCCGGACACGCATATTGCGGGGGGCATTCTGCCCTGCGTGAAGATCGGGCATCTGTGTGAAGCGGCCGGCATACCGTGCATCATGCATTGCGGGCATGACCTGGGAATGAAGACCGCTGCGATGGTCCATGTGGCCGCATCCGGACCGTCTTACACTCTGGCGAATGACAGCACCTATTACGGCCTTGTCAATGATGTCACGGTCGAACCGCTGCCAATCGTGAATGGCCGCATTCGCGTGCCGGACAAACCGGGCCTGGGCGTCGAAGGTGACGTCGAGAAACTCAGGCACTATTCGAAGCCGGCGTGAATTCAGTCGCGTCGGTCATCGCCACTCATACTTCGTTCGCATGAATCGCATCCCCAAGGTCGCCGTACTGATCGAGTCGTCGCGATCTTATGGACGTGGCCTGATCGAGGGCGTCGCTCGATACAGCCGGCTGCACGGCCCCTGGTTGATGTACTTCGAGCCACGCGGATCGGACGTGGCTCCGCCCGCATGGCTGAGCCAGTGGGACGGTGATGGAATTCTGGCTCGTATCGATGACCAGTGCATGGCGGATGCCGTGCTGGCGACCGACCTGCCGGCTCTTGATCTGCGGGGCAAACTCCCCGACCTCGGCCTGCCATTCATTGGAGCAAACAACGAGGAAGTGACAAAGCTGGCATTCGACCATCTGCGCGAGCGAGGCTTGCGCCAGTTTGGTTTCTGCGGTGTTCCGGCCGGAGAAATGCGAACGCTCGACCTGAGACGCATGCACTTTGTTCAGCACTGCGAGCACGCAGGATTCGAATGCGTCGAGTACGCCCGTCGACTCACCGGAGACGGTACGGCGGACGGCCGATCCACATCTGGTGGTTATCCCGCGGTCGACTTCGGCGCATTGGACTGGGAGACCGAACAATTGGCTTTGGCCGATTGGGTCCATTCACTGCCTAAGCCGATTGGAATTATGGCCTGCCACGATCCCCTGGCGTATCAGTTAATCGATGCGTGTCGACGAGCGGATGTTTCTGTTCCAGACGAAGCTGCAGTCGTGGGCGTCGACAACGATGCGGTGCTGTGTGCGATGTCGAACCCTCCACTCACAAGTATCGATACGGGCGGTGGGCGGATCGGATTTGAAGCGGCGGCCGTGCTGGCTCAGTTGATGAAGGGCGACGCTCCTCCAACGAAACCTGTGTTCCTGAGACCGCGTCTCCTGCATTCGAGAAACTCGTCGGACATGCTGGCTATCGACGACGCCGACGTCGCGGACGCCGTGCGCTACATTCGCGATCACGCGTGCGAGGGGATTCACGTTGCCGACGTCGTCCGCCACGTGGCGCTGTCACGGAGTGTGTTCGAACGCCGTTTCCGACAGATGCTCGGTCGAACTCCGAAGGCCGAACTGCTTCGCGTCCAGATCGCCCGAGCAAGCCAACTGCTGGCAGATACTGATCTGCCTCTGACGGCCATCGCCCGACAAAGTGGTTTTTCAACCGAGAAGTACTTCAGCGACGCTTTCCTGCGCGAGACGAATTTGCGACCGTCGGCCTGGCGTCGCCGTCTGCGCCCCGAGTGATCTGTGTACGCTCACGCGGGCGACGCTGTGTGGGCTAACTTGCAGACGAAGCGGCCTTCCGGGATTCTGTGCCGCTCACGGCTGAGCATCTCTGCTCACACCGCACCCCACAGGAACATGGGACTGACATTATGACGCGCACTCTGTCGGGATCACTTCTCCTCTGTCTCGCTCTCACACAGGTCACAACCGCGGAGAACTGGCCGCGGTTTCGTGGTGAGAACGGCACGGGAGTCAGCGATCAAAAGGGTCTGCCGGTCACTTGGAGTGACGGAAACTATGCCTGGAACATCGTTTTGCCTGGGATGGGCCACTCGGCACCAATCATCTGGGACGACAACCTGTTCATTACATCCGCCGAACCGCGAGGACTGACTCGTTATATCCTGTGTCTCAACCCGGCGGATGGAAAAGAGAAGTGGCGTATCTCGATTCCGATGAGTGACAGCCACAAACACAACAAGAGCAGTTGGGCCTCATCAACACCTGTCACAGACGGCAAGCTTCTATATGTCGCCTTTGCAGATGTCGAAGACTACATCGTCAACGCCTACGACTTTGACGGCAATCTTGTGTGGCGGACAGATGTCGGCGGCTTTCACAGCCAGCACAATCTGGGCGTTTCACTGATGCTCTTTGAGGACACCGTGATTGTTCCAAACGATCAGCGCGGGCCGGCCCGAGTAGTGGCTCTGGACAAACACACTGGCGACCTTCGCTGGAGCACACTGCGATTGCAGCGGGAAGTATCCTACGCCACGCCAGTTGTTGTGCCGGACGCGAAAGGTGACCCGCAACTGATCTGCGTCAGCGGCCGTATGGGTATCACAAGTCTGGACCCGTACAGCGGAACCATGAACTGGCGAAGCCGTTCTTTCCCACTCCGAACCGTCGCGTCACCTGTTTACGGGGCCGGCCTGTTAATTGCATCGTGCGGACAAGGCGGGCGGTACGGTGTCGAGCAGATCGCTGTCGATATCACCGGTGACCTTGACGAAGACGGACTGGCGAAGATTGTCTGGCAACGCAAAAAGGTGATTCCGTACGTGCCAACCCCCATCGTTTACGACGGCCATCTGTATGAATGGAGCGACGAAGGAATCGTCGGGTGCGTCGCACTTAAGACGGGGGAGGACATCTGGACGGAACGCATCGGCGGCAACTACAGCGGTTCGCCACTGTGCATCGACGGCAAGATCTACTGCATGAGCGAATCCGGAGACGTGCAGGTCGTGGCTGCATCTCCTGAATTCAAACATTTTGGAACGACTCCGCTCGGCGACCCCAGCCATTCCACTCCTGCCGTGGCCAACGGGCGACTGTTCCTGCGGTCATTTCACCGACTCGCCTGTCTTGAAGCGCAGCAGTAAACGGAAAGCTGAATCATGGAGAACTCAGAGCAACAGCCGGAGGCTGACCCGTCCGCTTCGCGCCATGACATCGAACTGGAAACAGAGAATCTGATCGCCACATACGAGCAGGTGGCTGAGTGGATTCGATTCGCCGATGCCAAAGCCGCGGTCGTTCTGACGGTGGCCGCGGCGATCGCGGGCACGCTGATTCCGACGTACAAGGACTTTTACGAGGACCGTGCGGCCGGCAACCCGACCTAGACGATCATTGTCACGGTCGTGTTTGTCGGATGGCTGCTGGTGGGGCTGGCCAGTTGTGTCTGCGCGACTCGCTGCATTCTTCCGTATCGGCGAAAGGGCCAGCACCCGTCTCTGGAGAAATGTGCCCACTTTCATCCCGCCGCGATTTCTTCGAAGTACGGCATCGATGAACACGACGCGTTTGTCGCCGGCTATCTCAAAGCTGGCGTCAAAGGATTCCAGCAGGAAGTGCTTGCCGGTCTGCTGATTGACGCCCACATTTCCGCGCACAAGTACGGCAATGTGACGCTCTCGATTCGATTGCTTGGCTGGACAGCTGCACTCGCCGTGCTCTACCTGCTGGCCATCCAGTTCTGAAGCTGACGCGCATGCCTCGCCAGGTCGACTATCAGGCTGTCTCACTTGAGCTGCTGGACGCGATACGTGACGGGATCCCAGTCCCTGGCCTGCTGAAGAAACGGTGCAGATCGACTGTGCGTCAGATTCAGACTGATGCTGCATGTCCCGAGTTACTTGCGCTCTGGGGACAGAGTATCAACGTGGACGAGCACGTCGGAAAAACAATCGTACCGCGTGAAGTCATCACAACGATCGAAGCGCTCGCTTGCCTGTCCGGACGGCAACGACGCGACAACGTCGTTCACGCCGGTCTCGAACACGCGTACGGCTACTTGTTCAGCTCGCTGGAAACGCCGTTCGGGTTCAAGCGAGATCGCTGGGTCAAGCCAGACATCGAAGACGGACTGCTGATCCACGAACCAACGCTGCGTCCGCAACCGGTCGAAGGCACGTTGCTCTCGAATCTGACGTATTTCCTCGGGCGGATCGCGTTTACTCGACGGCCGCGCGAACTTGCCATTCTCCGAAAGCACGGCGGAAACGTGTCTCGAGTTGTCACTGGTTATCCATATCGACGCTTGAGTGTCGTCCGAGTTACTGAGACCGTACGAATGGGCCGGCCAACAACGATTCAAATCAACACAGACTTTGTGGCGTTCGGACAGCCCAGTCCAGCGGGCAACTCATTTCTACTGGTCTACTCCATTCAGGATACGCGTCAGGCGTATGGCCAACTGATCACCGCATTTCCAGTGTCTACCGAGTTCGTACGTGAGGCGCTGGTCGACCAGACGAGATCGCGTGTTCGCGTCCAGACCCATTACAACGGATTCGTCTCAGAATTGACTGGGCAACACCGCTTCGGAAGCCGGGAAATCCGAGTGATCAGCGGTCGGACGGGACTGCCCGAATGGGCCAGGGGCTGATCTACCGTCGCAATTGCGCTCACTCGAGAATCGTGCCGTGGCAGCCGATCAATCCAGACCGGGGTGCGCTATATCCTCCCAGTAACTGTCGAAGTCGAAGTGGGGACTGTTGTCGAGGTCGTGGCATGTGACGCACAGTTTGTTGCGGGCCTGCTCAAGCGTGACCCGGACCAGTTGGCGGGCTCTCATCTTCTGGCCGGATTTGATCAGCGCGATGTGCCGGCTGCCCGGCCCATGACAGTTTTCGCACTGGTTGCCCGCCAGCTTCGGTGTCTGCGACTCGCTGGTCCAGCCGGTCTCGTACCGGTAGACGTCCTGTGGATTCCAGCCGGTTACGTGACATGAAAGACACTCGGGATCATGGATTCGCGGAATGCCGCGGCGGCCCGTGCGGAGGCTATCGAATGCGGTGGCATGTCCCGTCGTGATCCATTTGCCAAAGGCCTTCTTGTGGCACTCTTTGCACCGCTCGGCCCCGACAAATTTACCGCCGGCCGAATGAGGCACGGCTGGTTCGGACTCGACCAGGTTGGCCGTTTCCAGCAGGTCCTGGTAATTGCGCATGTGGTCCAGCATCGTCGCCGGATCTTTGAAACGGGTACCGTCCAGACGAACCATCTCGAAGCGGAATGGCTGCTCCCGAGAGTCTGGATACCAGCCGATGACTCCCACGTACTTGCCCTTGTGGCCGACGTAAGCGAGTGTCGTTGTGCCGACCTGGAGCGGGTTGTTTTCGAGTGGCTCTTCGATTGGACCGGTGGATAGCACAAGCTGAAATTCAGGATGCTGCCGTGCCAGCTCTGTGGCTTCCGACGCTGTGCCATGTGACAGCAGTACGAGCAAATTAACGGATTCGGCCTGCAACGCTGCGATCGCGTTCTTAAGCGGTTCGACAGAATCGAGGATTTCGACTCCGCCTGATTGCAGATTCGGTAGCTGGCTCTTGAGTGTCGACCCGAACACCGCAGTCAATCCGATCGTTCGGCCTCCCGCACGAATCACTTTATGACGGAGCGGAGTTCCCAGTTCCGGGTCGCCAAACAGCACGACGTTGGCAGCTAGAAAGGACAGTGACTGATCCTGGTTGTCAGCATCCGGCAGGTGTTGAGAAAGCAGACTGGCTGGCCCCAGTCGCAATTCTTCGACACCGACTGTCATCGCCTGATACTTCATGTCGCGCAATGCCGACATCAGTGTCTGAAACTTAAGCTGACTCTGTTCCCGACTACGCTTCAGCGTGCCCCCCAGGTCGACTGGAATGACAGGCCAGTCGCGTGCCGCGATCTGGCTCAGCAGGTCTGCGCGTCGTGCGATGCCTCCGTATTGTGGCTCGGAGCAGCCGCACGGTTCGAGGTACCCATGCATCTGGCCAGTCGCCGCGATGATCACTGCCGGCATTGGCCAGTCCGCGCAGAAATCGACGGCCTCGGCTTGTGTCGCCTCAGCCTGTGTGGGTCCGGCCCGCTGAGATGCTGGCTGGTCTGGCGTCACGGCTTCGGGCGAATCGCAACTGGATACAGCAACAAGGCACACGGCCATCAGGGCCGAAAAAGTGAGACACGAAGGCAACGCATCCTGTAATCGGGCAAACATGACCACTCCATGGTCGGAATGCTGACTGAACGACAACGATTCGGATCGGCCTGTCGGTCTAAGGCATTTTCAGAATCGGGCTTCAGTACAAATCCCTCTCCACAGCGGAGAACCGGTCAGACGAGTTCCCTCTCCCCGCTGGGGAGAGAGTCAGTGAGAGGGGTTTTCGAGTCGAATGGATCTACTGAAGACCAACTCTGAAGATGCTCTAAATCGATGTGAACGCGAACTGCAGGTCCAATTCTTCAAAGTTGGGATGATTCGTCTTCATTCGAATGACGACCGGATTTTCGCGTCCTCGTTGCACGCCGGGTAGTCCAGGCGGCACTTCAATTTTCAGGCGGTAGCGGCGCGAACCCTCTGAATCTGCTGTGGCCGATTCCGCCGTGACCGAAACCTTGACCCAATTGGGATCTGTCGTAATTTCACTCACGACCAGCTCATCATCAATCCCGTGGACAATTACCAGCAGTTCGGCCGTCTTGCCTTTACTGGCTTCAAACTGACCGCCGCCGATGAGTCTGTGATCCGAAAAGTATCGCGTCCCTGGCAGGGGGAAAAACTGCAAGGGGCCTAAACGCATGCCACCAAACGCCAGTTCCGCAGTCGGGTGGGACTCCAGGTTGGTATGCAATGTCAGCGTGCCTTGAAATCGGCCTCGGTTCGCATCCGGTGGCACCGAGAGCTTGATGGTGTAGCCAGCCTTAAGGTGTTTCGTTGTCGGTTCGGATGGATTGGTTTCCGAGTCAGCAGGCGGAGCCAGCTCGGGCATCTGCATCGACTCAACCTCAATGAGCTCGGCGATGGTCAACTTCGTGAATTCAGCGGTCAATTCCGGCACGGACGATTCAAATCTGGTGACTTCGAAGTCTTCGCTGACATCCGAAAGCACCATTCCCTCGATGTGGCCGGATTGATCAAAGGAGATATTTCCGAAATCCAATTCTCCTTGCGGCATGGTGAACAGGCCAGCAATGACGCGGCCGTGGACAACGAGGTTGACGGTGCGGTTGTGGGGATCGTTCGTATTTATTCTGGCGCTGTGCTCGAAAATCGGATTTGGATTCTTGATCGTCCAATTGAGAGTCGCCTGGGTCGAGCCCCCCGGTGGCAGACTCGAATCTTCCAGGTCGCCGATTGTGCATGAGCAGGTACTCCCGCCGACTTTGAGCTCAAGCGGCCCTTCGCCCGTGTTAGTCACCGTGAAGACGTGCGATCCCGAAGTCCCCAGAATCATTTCACCGAAATCATGTGATCTTGAGTCGAAGTTTGCACTGGGAAGCGGTCCGGTTGCCGCGTCGGGAGGCGTCAAATCAACAACTTGATCACGACCGGGACCTCCGGACAATCCTGAACCCACGCTGACCACGACCCAAATGGCGACGATAAGCGTCAAGATACAGACGAGTAGCGGTGCGGGACGCATCAGTGGGCACTCCTCAGGACGTTATTCAGGTTTGAACAAACAACCGGCGAAAAGCCGGAAAAATTGAGACCCGACCGGGCCGAAACCATAGTACGAATGACAGCCGGTTCGTGCGAACACGACTTTCCAGGGATGTTCCAATGCGGCACTGTTCGAATGGTTCCCTGGCTCCGCTTCAGTCGTCGCCCAGGTCGAATGCAATGCCGTCGTCCGAATCGTCACCAGCCGACGCGAAATACTCTTTGAGATCAGACGATGATGCATCCGGCTGCTGTGCCGATCTGCTTAATGATTCCGATGGGTTCGGACCGTCTCGTCCGTCGCGCCGTTCTTCCAAACCGTCGGAAATGTGTGAAATCTGTGGCAGTTGGGGCATGGACGGTTCAACGGCAAAGCTGTCGTCTTCGTCCGGGATCGCGACAGGAAGGTCGAGACCGGCTTCGAGCAACGCCCTTCTTGCCTGTTCCAGGTCACGCCGCAAAAGGGCCTCTCGCGCACTGGGCTCGTCCAATGTGGCGCGATCCTGTTGCTGCGACGCGTCCGGAACGTCTTCCGCGGCCGCTTCCTCACTGATCAAATAGTACAGGACATCGGCAACTGCGATTTCGTCGCCCAGCTCGACGCCGCGTTCACGTTCCACTCGATGTCCATTGATCCACACACCGTTGGTGCTGTTGAGGTCCCGCACGATCACGCGATTGTCTGCCACTGCGAGCAGACAGTGGAGTCGGGAAACTTTGCGGCTCGATTTCAGGACGACATCACAGTCCGGATTCCGCCCGATCAGCAGGACAGGTTTGTCCAGCCGAATCGACTTGCCTTTGATGGCCGGAACCAGACGAATGAGCATGATGCAGCCTGTCTTACGGCGATCCACTAAGGTGGACGCGACGCAACAACCGTGCGGTTCAGCAACGTCGTCCGCTGCATGCACGTTTTCTAACCTTACCTTAGCAGCCCGTTGAAAAGAGGAGTCAATGGTAACCCGACGCGTTAGCGAGGGACGAAAACCAGCGAGCACAGAGGATTCAAATCCCTCGCTGACGCGTCGGGTTACCTTTTTCAACGGGTTGTTAGTATCCAAGCCCCAATGCGAGGCGAAAAACACCTGCTGGAGGCAAGCAGACACCTGAGATCGTACCCGAACGTCACAGTGTTCGGAACGACGAAGCAATCCAATGACAAAGCTGCGACGCTGTCCAGCCTGCCAGAATCGCGCCATCGACAGGGTCGGCACGGTATGATCCCGATCACCCATACAGTCTGCCGTTCCGATACAGTTTCCGGCTATCGTGATCCAACCGGAGCTGACGACTCGTGATGAACGAGACGAGGACGACTCCGTGTCCGAAAAGCAGCACATCTATACGCGCAAACGCCGTACGCTGCGTCTGCCCATCACGCTGAGCGTCGTGTTAATGACGCTCAACGTCGCGCTGATGGTGTGCTGGATCGTGTTGCTGGCACAACTCGGTTCGTGGAGCGCTCTGACGATCGGGACCGTCGTGTTTGCCCTGATTCTGGCGGGTTTGATCGTCTATCTCGTGGTCACGGTGAAGGAAGTCCGGGTGAACCAGCGGCAGGCGAATTTCGTCGACAGTGTGACGCATGAACTGAAGACGCCCATTGCGGCCCTGCGGCTGTATCTGGAAACACTGCAGATTCGAAAGCTCACCGATGAGCAGCGGGACGAGTTCTTTCAGACAATGGAGCACGAATTACAGCGGCTCGACCATCTGATCAACCAGTTGCTCGAGGTCGGCCGGCTGGATGCGATTGGTATGAGTAGCGACCCCGAGGACATTGCGCTGGACACGCTCCTGCGGCGCTGCGCCGTGTCCGCCTGCGCGCATCACCGGAAGGAGCCAGACGAAGTCGTCACATTCGATCTTCCCAGAATCACAGTGCATGCCAGGCGTGTTGTGCTGGAGCTGATCTTTGGCAACCTGCTGGACAACGCGATCAAGTATGCCGGTGATCCACCTGAGGTCATCGTGCAGGCAAGTATGAGTGACGACGAACACGTCAGCGTCAGAATTATCGATAATGGCGAAGGTGTGCCGGCCGAGTTACGTCGCAAGATCTTTGGCATGTTCTACCGCAGCGGATCAGAATTGGAGCGACGACAGAAAGGGACCGGATTGGGGCTGTACATTTCCCGCACGCTCGCACAGATTTTGCGGGGAAGCATTTCTGTTCACGACCGGCCGGACGGCCCAGGCAGCGTTTTCGAAGTTCAGTTGCCGGGAAGCCACGTCGTTGTTGAGGCGGCATCGATATGAAGATTCTGATCGTCGAAGACGAACAGGCTCTCGCCACTGGATTGCAATTCAACTTCGAGCAGGAAGGCTACGAAGTGCAGTTGGCCGGTGATGGTGTGACCGCGCTGAAATTATTCGAAAGCGCGGCACCCCCATTCGATATCGTCACGCTCGACCTGATGCTCCCCGGCATGAGCGGCTACGAAGTCTGCCGCGAGCTCCGCGAACAGGACAGCTCGGTTTCGATTCTGGTGCTCAGCGCCCGCACGCTGAGCGAAGATCGCACGATGGCGTTTGACTGCGGTGCCGATCAGTACCTGTCCAAGCCATTCGCGCTGCCCGAGCTACTCAGCCGCGTCCGCAACCTGACCGCGCCGCGTCGCGGAAAACCAGCGACAGAGCCGGAAACAGCGGCCGCAGGCGATGAATTCTCTTTCGGCGACGGGATCGACGTGAGTTTCGACAGATTCGAGCTGCATGTGCGTGGCGAGACACACACGCTCACGACAATGGAAATGCAGTTGCTGCAGTATTTCATTGAACACGAAGACCGGGTCCTGTCGCGCACCCGGATCATGAACGATGTGTGGAGTGAATCGGCAGCGCTCAGCTCACGCTCGATCGACAACTTCGTGCTGCGACTGCGTCGCCTGATCGAGCCGGACGCACAGGCTCCACGGCACATATTGTCAGTCCGCGGAACAGGTTACCGCTTTATCGCCGACCCCAACGAGGCGTAACACACCAGTCAACGTTCGTAGTAACCGGACTTGTCCGGTTCGGCCGCGAGTTGGCCCAGAATACCACCGACCAGCCGTGCGTTGTCCCGGTCCGAACCGCATAAATGCGGTTACCACGAACTGCCGGGACTACGGGCTGGACACCGGGGGATTGATCGGCACTTCGGTCAACCACTGCAGCAGCACGCGTCCCACCTTGGACAGACTGGCGGCAGAGCACGCACTCGCCGTATCGCGCGTGGTATGCCAGTACGGGTAATCGAAGTCGATGATGTCGCAGGTCGGGATCTTCGCGATCTCGTTCAGTGCCAGATGGTCATCCCGGACTTCGTACCTGGGTTCCGCGACAAATTCCTTCACGCCCATACGCCTGGCTGTCGCCCAGACGCTGCGTGTCACATTTGGAGCCATATTCAGGCTGTTCTTCTCGATGTAGATCGCCAGTTTTTTGTCCGCGATCATGTCGACGAGCACTCCACACACATACCGAAAGCTCTTCGGCGGAGTGTCGCGGTACCACTCGGCGAAGTACTCAGAGCCAAGAAAGTATTTGTCCCCCCGCTCGTAAATGAGTTCCTCGCCATCAAAGAAGATGAAGTCGACGCCGTATTTGGGCTGAATCGACTTCATGTGATGAGCCATTTCCATGAACAGAGCCACGCCACTGGCTCCGTCGTTGGCTCCGATGAACTTCCCCTTTGGCCGGAACCGGTCCTGGTCCGGGAATGGCCGAGTGTCGTAGTGACAACACAGCAGGACACGATCTCGCGCAGTCGGATTCCACGAAACCACCAGATTGGTCATCCGAACCGGATTTCCGGTCTGAGGGTGCGCCACGTTGAATCGTTGAGCCCGCACATCACCGCCAAGCTTGCGGAAGTGCTCGATGATCAACTGCTGCTGCAGAAGCATGCCCTGCGTCCCACTGACGCGTGGGCCGATCTTGCAAATATCTTCAAGGTACCTGTACGCACGCCGCGGATTGATCCGGACTGGCAATTCCTGAGCAGCAGTGTTCGCCGAGATGCAGCACACGCCCAGCAAACAGACAACACCGAATTTCAGAGACTCGCAATGGATCACTGACAACTCACGATTAGGTGTTTTGCGGTTACGTCTGAGCATGCTGAATCCGTTGCCTCCGGTGAACGACAGTCTCAACTCTCTACTCAACAGATTCCAGTGGCCCATCTTCCGTAGGTGGCATCATAAGTGTGATGTGGTCCCGTACGCAGCGCCGTATGCAGTTGGTGACCGTTGAGGCCACCCAGAAGAGTGACCGAGCGGTCTGGACATGCCCTGACGCTCGCCGTACGGTGAAACTCGGCAAGCTGTCTATCTCCGCCTGCATGGATGACATGGGGGTATCACTCAGAAACCCGTTGAATGACCAGAGATCGTTTAAATGCGAGACGTTGAGCAGGACGGAGTCGCCGCTGCTAAATGCGACATTGCTGCCAGCGTCCTGCGATACAAATGGATCGGGCATGGTGGTCGCGGTGGCAAGGACTTCTGTCGGTTGGTCGACGAACGACTGCTTCGTGACCGACGAAAAAATCGCGTTCGCTACCGGCTACAATCGAACCGTTGTCGACCATGTCGTCGCAGTACATGGCCACAACGTCGTTGATGACGCTATGACTGAAGCCCGCGCGTTATTTGAAGAACGCTACGATCGTTACGTCGCATCACCTGGCTCTGAAAGCGAGCCTGAATAGGTCATCGAACAATGAAGGCCCGCTAAGGCCTTCGGCACATCTTCGCCCTTGCTTCAACGGGCGTGCCATTGAAAGAATCCAGCCCGTGCGCGAGCGAACCCGCGTCTGTTACCCAGATGGCCCTTCGCTGAAGGAGAAGCAATGACAAGAACAACAGTCTTGACGCTTGCCACCGTCTTATGCGCTGGCGCATCTACATATGCGGCTTCGTTTGGTGGTCCAGGCGGTCGGTGGCCGGAAGACTGGCCAAAGGAACTGGAACCGTTGCGAAAGCAGGCATGGACCTAGGAACACGGGCTGGCCAGTCAGACATCCTATGACATCCCTTTCGCCAACCGGAAAGAATTCGAGTCTGCGTGGCCCTACATTGTGAAGCTCAAGAGCAAGGATGCACCATTGACACTCATAAACACCCGGCACTACCACGGCAAAGCAGGAGGCAAGCCTGTCGGAGTCGTCATCTTTCCACCACTCAGAGGTTCGACGACAGGACCATCGTCGACGACTCGAATCTACTTGAAGGTTGATGGCAGGACTGTTGACTTGAATCGAATTCCGCTGCCTAAGGACACGCGAATCATTGACAAGCGGTTCGACTGACTCATCGCGCGGACAGCGTCCCACGTTGAGAAGGCGGCTTTGTAACACCATCGACTCATCTTCATGGCATCGTGCGCTTCGTCCCGATGTCCGCTTCGAGCTTCCAGCGGCGAGTGATTGCACTGCTATCGCAACGAAGGGCAGGCAATCCGTTGATGTCGATTATCAGCCAGCCTGCTGAATCCGTCGTCGCAGTGACTCGTTTTCTTCGAGCAGTTCGGTCGGCAATCTGGTGCCGAAGTTTGCGAGAAATTCTTCGCGCTGCTCGACCTCCTGGTACCAGTCGTCAGGATTCACCGCGAGAAGTTCGTTGATCATTTCCGACGTCCAGCCAAACCCGCCGACTTCAAGTGACTGCGGTGTCGGAGTCATGCCAATCGGCGTCTCGACAGAACCGCCACGATTGCGAACACGGTCCACGATCCATTTCAGAACGCGCATGTTCTCGCGATACCCCGGCCACAGAAACTCACCACTGGCGTCCTTACGGAACCAGTTGACGTGATAAACTCGCGGCATATGAGCATCCTCGCGACGTCCCATCTCCAGCCAGTGTTGCCAGTAATCGGCCATGTGGTAGCCGCAGAAGGGCAGCATGGCCATGGGGTCATAACGCAACTGCCCGACCTGGCCGGCGGCCGCGGCGGTCTTCTCACTGGTTAGAGTCGCACCGATGTAGGTTCCGTGCTGCCAGTTGAAGGCTTCGTAGACCAGCGGCATCGTTGTGGAACGTCGTCCGCCGAAGATGATCGCACTGATTGGCACGCCTTCCGGGTTTTCCCACTCCGGCGACATGCACGGGCACTGACTGGCCGGAACGGTGAATCGACTGTTGGGATGCGCGGCCGGAGCTGAACTCTGAGGCGTCCAGTGCTGACCGGTCCAGTCCGTGCATTCGTCAGGCGGATCACCGTCCATGCCCTCCCACCAGACAGACCGATCGGCGGTCAGCGCAACGTTCGTGAACAGTGCATTCGAGTTCAGCGTGTGTATGGCGTTCGGATTGGTCTCTGTACTCGTTCCGGGAGCCACGCCGAAGAAACCGGCTTCCGGATTGATCGCATACAGTCGTCCGTCCTCGCCGAATCTCAACCATGCGATGTCGTCGCCGACGGTCTCCACCTTCCAGCCCGATGCGAGATCGGGGTCGGGCGGAACCAGCATCGATAGATTGGTTTTTCCGCATGCCGACGGAAATGCGCCAGCGATATAGGTTGTCACACCATCGGGACTGGTCACGCCCAGGATCATCATGTGCTCGGCGAGCCAGCCTTCGTTCCTGGCCGCCACACTCGCCAGTCGCAGTGCGTGACACTTCTTGCCCAGCAGCGCGTTCCCTCCGTAATTGGAACTGAAGCTCATGATGAGCTGATCCTCGGGGAAGTGGCAGATGTAACGCTGCTCCGGATCGAGCCTGCCGACACTGTGCATGCCTTTGACGAACTTTGTGTGGTGCCGGAATTCATCCAGTGCCACGCTGCCCATGCGGGTCATGATCCGCATGTTGGTGACCACAAACGGACTGTCCGTCACCATCACCCCAACTTGAGCCAGATTGCTGCCGGGCGGGCCCATCAGGTACGGAATGACATACATCACCTTTCCCTGCATGCAGCGGTCGAACAGCCGATCCAGCTGCTCGCGCATGTAGACCGGGTCCACCCAGTTGTTGCTAGGGCCCGCAGCCCCTTCGTTGCGGCTGCAGATGAATGTCCTGTCTTCGTCGCGCGCCACATCGTTCTGATCACTGCGGGCATAAAACGAATTCTGATGCTTGTCTTCAT
>CAYSJO010000429.1:0-4100 GCA_964431285.1 uncultured Planctomycetaceae bacterium | reverse complement strand
CACGACTCTGCCTTTGCAGTTCATGAGTGGCGAACAACTCAACGACGTCATGCGCGTCAACTTCACCGCGGCGATGCAACTGGCCAAAGGATTTCGGCAACGGAAGGTGCATGCGTCAGCTTCGAGTGTGGTGTTTGTTGCGTCGGTCATGGGGCTGGTTGGGCAGGCCGGCGTTTCGGCTTATGTCGCAAGTAAGGGAGCCCTGGTAGCCGTGGCGCGATCACTGTCGCTGGAACTCGCTGGCGAAGGCATCCGGGTCAACTGCGTCGCGCCCGGGCAGGTTGAAGCAAAGATGGCCGCGTCGCAGGATGGGACTCTGACCGACGAGCAACGCGCAGTCATCGAATCAATGCACCCGCTCGGTATTGGACAGCCCGAAGACGTGGCCAATTCCATCGCATTTCTACTGGCGGATACGGGTCGCTGGATCACGGGAACAACTCTCGTTGTTGATGGCGGATACACGGCGCATTGAGGCGCCGATGCACATAAAGCGGAGCATTCCCCTGTGAAACGAATACTCATAGTCGGAGCTGGCGACTTCGGTCGTGAGCTGTTCTGTTGGATGACCACGGATCCTCGACACGGTGTCGAATGGGAAGTTGCGGGCTTTCTCGATGACACGACGAACTCGCATGAGCAGCACGCGCATTATCCGATTGGCATTGTCGGTTCGATCTCGGAATACCGTCTTCAGGCCGGCGAGCAACTGCTGATGGCAATCGCATCACCAGCTGCGAGGTTGAGGCTTGTGAGTGAACTCGAATCGCGCGGCGCCGAATTCGCTTCGTGGATTCACCCGACCGTTATCGAATCCCGATTCCACTCCATAGGTCGCGGATGCGTGATCGGCCCGAACAGTGTGATCAGTTGCGACGTGACGATCGGCGACTTTGCCATCATCAATCTAGGAGTCACCATCGGACACGATGCAGTCATTGGTGATGGCTGCACGATCAACTCGCACTGTGACATCACCGGCCATGTGAAAATCGGAAGCGGAACGCTGCTGGGTAGCAGCGTGTCGATCATTCCCCACGTGACCGTCGGTGAGTTTGCCACAATCGGTGCCGGGAGCACGGTCGTTCGACGGGTCCGCGATCATTCAACGGTGATGGGCGATACGGCGAAACGGATTGTGTGGGGTAACAACGACGCAGCTTAGTTTCAGGAGTGCCCCTCTCCTTAACCCTCTCCCCAGAGGGGAGAGGGGACTGCAGGTGGTCAACCACATCGAGGAAGAACAATGACAACCGAAACCGCCGATCAGAACCGGCTTCAGACTTGTGTGTTGCAGGCGATCAGGGAACTCAATGAGCAACTTCCACCCGAGCAGCAGATCGAAGAGTCCGCCAGGGCGAAGCTGTTCGGACAGGATGCTCCACTCGATTCGATCGGGCTCGTCAACCTGATTGTGACTGTGGAAGAGCAGCTTTCCGATGAACTCGATGTCGAGGTCACCCTGGCTAATGAAAAAGCCATGTCCCGCCGTACCAGTCCGTTTCAGTCGGTTGAGACACTGCTCGACTTCATTGAAGAGTTGATTCGGGAGGAGCAAAGTGAGTGATGATCGCGTCATTGTGATCACCGGCACGCGCAAGGGTATCGGCCGGTTTCTGGCCGAGCGGTATCTGTCCGCCGGATGGCA
The DNA here is from genome assembly GCA_964431285.1 of uncultured Planctomycetaceae bacterium. Lineage (GTDB taxonomy): Bacteria > Planctomycetota > Planctomycetia > Planctomycetales > Planctomycetaceae > CAUZFZ01. Next base: position 2,452 of record CAYSJO010000429.1, on the reverse strand, counting down.
GGTCGTTGGCTGCAGTCGCGGTCCGTGCGACATTGAGCGGGACAGTTATCACCACTTTCAACTCGACGTCGCAGATGAGTCGGCTGTCACGAAACTGTTTTCAACTGTCCGCAAGCAATTTGGCAGGCTTGACGCGCTGGTTAACAATGCGGGCATCGCGTCGATGAATCATGCAATGCTGACGCCGGGCAAGACCGTCGATCGCGTGCTCAGTACAAACGTGACTGGCACGTTTCTGTTCTGTCGCGAAGCCGCGAAGCTGATGCAGAAAAAGAAACACGGTCGGATTGTGAACTTTGTCACGGTCGCCGTTCCCCTGAAGCTTGAGGGCGAAGCGATTTATGCCGCATCCAAGGCCGCTGTTGCGACTCTGACGGAAGTACTGGCCCGCGAGTTCGCGGCATTCGGAATTACCGTCAACGCCGTTGGCCCGACGCCCGTCCGGACTGATCTGATTCGAAACGTGCCGGACGACAAGATTCAGGCACTGTTACAGCGGCAGTCAATTCAGCGATTCGGCGAGTTCGCCGATGTGGCCAACGTGATCGACTTCTTCGTCAGTCCGGACAGCGATTTCGTGACCGGGCAGATTGTTTATCTGGGTGGCGTTTAGGTTGAAACACAGAGTTCACAGAGACGGCGGTCCAGAAACTCTGTGTTCTCCGTGTCTCTGTGTTTCAAATCAGACCAGACTGGACCTGTTTATGGTTTTGCCACCTGAATGGATGGACGATTTAGAATCTGTTTGAGATTTGGAATCTGTCATTTGTAATTCTGGCTGGCGCCGATGGCTCACCGTTCCAGCCATCGAATTCTGAAACCTGGCAGACGATCGTTTTTCAAGGAAACGGGACTGCTGACATGTTTATTGATTTCCTGCGCGACCGATTCAGTCAGTGTGAGTCGTCAGAAGCGATCGTCTGGCAGGGTCAGGGCTACAGATACGCATGGCTTGCCGATCGTGTTGATTTGTGGCAACAGTTTCTATCCGAGCGAGACGTCGAGTCGGGAAGTGTGGTCATTCTCGAAGCCGACTTTTCACCGAACGCGGTGGCACTGTTTCTGGCCCTGGCGGAAGCGGGCTGCATCCTTGTGCCATTAACGTCGGCCGTGGCTGCGAATCGCAACGAGTTTGTCGAGATCGCGGAAGGTGAAGTATCGATATCGATCAGCCCTGGCGACGAAGTTGAGCTGACGCGGTTCGACCGGACCGCGGATCATCCCTTGTATGGAGAATTGCGTGCGGCGGAACATCCTGGGCTGGTGATCTTCTCGTCCGGATCAACAGGTACGAGTAAGGCTGCTGTTCACGATGTTGTGCCTTTGCTGGACAAGTTCAGAACTCAGCGGCATGCGCTTCGCACGATTTCGTTCCTGCTGTACGACCATATTGGCGGCATCAACACGATGCTCTACACGCTCTCCAACGGCGGCTGTCTGGTCACCGTCCAGGATCGATCGCCGGATGCGATTCTGGCCGCTGTTGAACAGCACCGCGTGGAACTGCTGCCGACATCGCCGACGTTTCTTAATCTGACGCTGATCAGCGAGGCGTGGCAACGGCACGACCTGAGTTCGCTGCAGACGATTTCGTACGGCACGGAGCCGATGCCCGAAAGCACGCTGAGGCGTTTCAACGAGCTGTTTCCCGACATCCGCCTGTTGCAGACTTATGGACTGTCCGAGGTAGGCATCCTGCGTTCAAAGTCGAAGAGCAGTGACTCGTTGTGGGTGCGTCTGGGAGGCGATGGTTTCGAGACGCGCATCGTTAATGGGACGCTGCAGATCAAAGCCGAGTCGGCGATGCTGGGATACCTGAATCATCCCAGTCCATTCACAACGGATGGCTGGTACGACACAGGCGATCGCGTCGAAGTCGATGGTGAGTGGATGCGGATTCTGGGACGCGAGTCCGAGATCATTAATGTCGGCGGTGAGAAGGTGTATCCGGCGGAGGTCGAGAGTGTCCTGCAGGAACTCGACGAGCTCGCTGATGCGACCGTGTTCGGCAAGCCAAATCCAATTACCGGCCAGATGGTCTGCGCCAGAGTTCAACCGGTGGGACAGGTTGAGAAGAAACCTTTCGTGGCTCTTCTGAAGAGCCACTGCCGGCAACAGCTGCAGGCCTACAAAGTGCCCGTCAAGATTGAGCTGGTGTGCGACTCACAGCATTCGGCCCGGTTTAAGAAGATTCGTCGGTCGGCATGATCGCGAGAATAGCAGCGGTCACCAGGACGGCCGTTTCCACGCCGATGATGACAGATTTCACCGAACTGGGACAATTTTCCGGTTTTCCAGCTGAGTCCTCGAATCACCACGGAAGTGTGACTGGCAACTGTCAGACCGGCGTGGCGTGGACCGAGTGACGAGACAACAAGGAATAAGATGCAGGTCGGACAGTCGGTTAGAGTACAACGTTCAATATCACATGACCCCTAGACTTCAACTACAA
>CAYSJO010000428.1:0-15880 GCA_964431285.1 uncultured Planctomycetaceae bacterium | reverse complement strand
CGGCGACGGCCAACTCGACACGTGTCAGAGAGCCATCCTCAATCGCGCAGATCGGTGTTCCCTGAGCCGCCAGCAGCCCGGCCTTTTCGCGGAATCGCGGTGTGGGAATGACTCCACTCGCCGGACCCTGCACGATCAGTTTTTCCTTCTGTGACTGCAGAAAATCCAGTTCCTTGAGTAACCGTTCACGCCGCGCTTTCTCGGCCGCGATCACTTCTGGACGTGTGCCGGCAAGCAGCAGTGTCAACTGAGACTGAACGTCGGCCAGCGTCTGATCGCGACGGGACAGATCGCCCTCTGCGCTGCGTGTTCCGGTCAGCTGTCTAGACTGCAACTGAGCCTCAGACTGTAAGAGACGACCTTCCAGAAGCTGCAGCGACGTGCGCTGCGACAGTAGTTGCGCACCCGCCAGAGCGCCTTGTCGATACAACCATTCAGAACGTTGCAGCGACTTGCGGACCGCCTCAATCTGCAGCTTCGTCTGCGCGAGCTGGTGCTTGTCGACCACAAGCTGTTGCCGCAGTTCGCGGCGGGCGTGCTCGACGTCGATTTGTCCCTGATCGCGCCACGCCTGGAGACGCTCGATCCGCTTCCGCAGTTCGATGATTTCTTCGGGGCGCGTACGCATGTTGAGCTGCGCAAGGCTCGCCTTTGACTCATGCAACTCGGACTGTTTGGTCGAGATCTGGGCATCCAGTTCCGGTGACGTCAGTTCAACGAGCGTGTCACCCTTCGAGACGACCGCACCTTCTTCCACATGAATCCTGGCGATGAAGCCCGTGACCGGCGCGGGGACTTCGAAACGATTCTCCGGCCGAACCTCGAAGTTACTGGCCGCGTAGTGTGGAACGGGAATCACGAACGGCACCAGGATCACGGCAGCCACGGCGGTCATCCACATCAGCGTTCTGGTTTTGCGTTCTTTGATCATGGTCGCAAACTCACTTTTGAAGAGTCCCTTGAAGACACGCCGCAGAGCAAACGTCAGCAGCAGAAACAGAAACGCCGAACCGACAACCCCGAATTCGTCACTCACATATTTCAGAAGCCGCAGAAAGAGCAGATCCAGAAAGAAAATCGCAAAGCACCAGCTCAGAATGCCATAGGTCAAGAGCGCTCGTGAGCGCGGCTGTGGCTTCGGAGGGTCCGGTCCCCACAGCAACCAGCCCAGATGTTCCATCCAGTAGTTGTGAGCTCGCTTGCGCAGGTTGGAAATGGTCAGCCAGTCACTGACGATGTAGTAGCCGTCGAGTCGCAGCAGAGAGTTGAAATTCAGTAACCCGCGGCCGCCGCAAATCGCCTGGGTGACGAACGCCAGGTGATTGACAAAGCAGTCCTGAACGGTGATCCGCCACACAAAGACGGCAATGGCCCACAGACACAGATCGCAGTACCCACCTGCCGCCGTGATCCACAAACGACGACGTTCGGGGATCAGCCACGCGTCCGACACGTTGCAGTACAGACACGGGATGAAAAACATCAGCAGCACGCCCGTGTCGTGCACTTCGCCGCCGTAATGCCGACAGGTCAGTCCGTGATCGCACTCATGCAGCACTGTGGCAAAAATGATCGTCGCCCAGACGACCGCGACCGTTTCCCATCGCATTGCGCTGGAGAACGACGACACAAACGCTTCACCATTCGTGTAGACAATCGAAAAGGCGAACAGAATCGCCAGTGCCGAGATGACCAGAAACGATCGCGTCCAGACCCAGCGAATCTTCGGCTCCAGCCAGCAGAACAGGTGGTGTGGATCGAACAATGAGATCCGGTAGAAAAGAATGTTCTGCTTCCGCCCCGACTGTTCATCGTCTTCGTCATCATCATCGGTGGACGATGACCGCTTCGGCTCATCCCTCTTGCCTGTCTTTTCTGCCGCCGTGTTTTCGGTGTCCTCCAGCAGTCCACGCGAACGCACCATTTCCAGGAAGTCGTCGATATCGAGATCCGTAAGCGATTCGCCGTACTCCTTCTCAAACTCGCGGCACAGCTGGTCAACGGTTGCCGAACCGTCGAGCCGTTGGAGCAGAAAGTTCTCCTCGGGCCCAACGCTGAAGTACTCACTGCGCGACGGTAGCTTGATGACGACTTCGTCATCGGAGATTTTCCGGATGACCAGATCATCCCGGCGCGCCGGAAGTGTCGCGGTCTGAGTCATGGAGGCGCTCAATGCCAGTTGTCCCGCCGAGATCAGCAGCCGACTTCGGCAGGTTCCCTCTGTTCGACATCAACGCCGGCGTCGAAGTCGGCCAGAATCGAATCGATGTCCGGTCCGGTAATCACCACGCGTCGACTTTCCTCTTCGGAAAGGATGTGGACACGGTAGGGAAGCCCGTCCTTAAGACATCGCGCGGCGCGGTGGTGCCCGTCGATCACAACGTGTCCATGCAGCACCGTGCCATCCGACTCCGGATACCAGTAATGAACCACAATTTCCGGGTACTCCGGATTCACATGCTTGACGTGCTCGGGATAAATCCGGCAGATGTCGACGCTGTATTCAACGTCGTCGTGTTCCAGCTCGGTCGGCTCGCGACCGGCGTTGACGATCTCACGCGCCAGGTCGACATCGAAGTTAAAAAATGTCCTGCATGAACCGGAACGTCTCTCGTCCAGATCTGCAGTGGGGGCACTTTTTCTTCGACTTGTCCTTCTTCTGCTTGCGTCGTTTCTTCGAATCTTTGTTCCGGGACATGCTGTTGCCTTTCAAGGTGTCCATTGGAAGGTCTTCACCACCTGAAAAGCCTGGGGTCATAAAAGACACATCGAACGGCCCCACGCCCAGACACAAATGGAACATGTTCCGTCGGAATCCAGAGTGTCACATGAAGCGGGTCGTGCCGACGTCTGCCAGTCACTGAATAAGCGACGCAGACAGCGTCACGTGACAGACTCGATACGTGAGCTGAAGGCGCTCGAGCGTGCTGGCCCGGCGAAACCCCTCACAGCCATTCGCGAACAATGTCGGCAAAAACGACCGCATACAACTCGGGGCATGTATCCAGAACGACGACGAACACCAGCGATAGAAGAATGAGGAACGATATCCAGCCCACGAATGTCCGTTTGGAAATCCGCTCGGCCATATGACAGAGCGCGACCAGGACCACGGCAGAACCAGACATCGAAACGATGGCAAAAATGACCGTCACGAATGAGGCAAAGACTGTGTGCTTCGAAATCCCCATCGGCCATCCGTTCGCCCAACCCGGTTGAAAGCCCATACCGACAAGAACCATCAACGACCCGCCCAGGATGCTGGCAGACACGATCGCGGTCACCTCAGCGTGACGCCGCGTCAAGTGCCTCAAACGCGGAGCGACGTGAGCGATCACGTGAAATTCCTGACGGTGTAAAGGGGGTGTCAGCGCATTTCAGAGTTGGTCTTCAGTAGAACCATCCGACTCGACCCCCCCCTCCCTGACCCTCTCCCCAGCGGGAAGAGGGAACTCGTCTGACTGGTTCCTTCTCCCCGCTGGGGAGAGGGTCAGGGAGAGGGGTGTCTACTGAAGATCGATTCTGAAAATGCTGTTAGCCGCAGCCTTTCCGTTTCATCGCCTCGACGAGAATCCGGACGATTTCCGCGGTTGCCTCAGCAGGACCTTCAACCTCGCGCGCGATATCCAGTGCCGTTTGTCCTTCGTCATCACGAGCGCACGGATCGGCACCGGCATCGAGAAAGCGTTGAACCAGATCGGGTTCAAGATAACCCCGGCAAAGCACGTGCAATGCGAAACCAGTCTCACTGGTGCCTTTCACATTGAGATCATCGCGTTTCGCAAGCAACTTGTCGATCAACTCATAGTATGGCTGCTCCAGAGCGCATTGCATCGGTGTGAATTCCGACGCGGGATTCGCCAGATTGATTGGCGCATCGATCAGAAACGACGCCACCTCTTCCGAGCCACTATTCAGGGCATGTGTCACGTGGTCATACCCGTCGTTCGTGATAAACGACAGATCATCGCAGCCCTCGATCAGTCTACGAACAGTTGCGAGGTCGTTCCGGTCCACGGCCTCGACCCGTGCGCGTTGGATCTGCGTGTCGCCCTCGACGTTTCTGCGGACATCTTGTTGCGGTGGAGTGTTTCCGGATGAATGCGACGGAGTCTCTCGATCACACCTAGGTAACAACGCGATTGCTACAACGGGGACGATTCGAGCAGCGAGGCATCTCATCATGAGTTTCTCTCATTCGCCTGACTCGCAGCATCACGGACGCCGCCTCTGACAGAAGCGGAATGCGCCCTCGAATATCGACGTTCAATCATTTCGCTTCCAGCTTAATCAAACGCTCTTCGAGTTCACGGTTTCGTTTGCGGGCATCTTCAACTTCGCGGCGCAGACGAGCCAGTTCTGAGTCGCCCGGTTCCGAGGTCCGAATCTTCTCCAATGACTTTCCCGCAGCATCTCGCGTTGCGTCGTACGGGTCTGTTTCAGCGAGTTGTTCAAGTCGCGAAACGGCAGCCCCGGCCAGTGAACCAAGCTGGCCCAGCCCACTCGCCAGACTGCCCCGCAATCGCGGTCCGTCGCGATCAATGAGATCGAGAAAGTGCCTGACGACCCGATCGACCACTGCCTTGTCGGCCTCGTTGCCATTTACGTACTCGACCAGCCGACGGATCGCTTCGTGCCGACACACGTGTGGTTTGTCGGGCTTTGTCCAGTCAAAGAGCACATCGAGTACTTTCTTGTCCGTCGCACGCGCCAATCCTCGCAGGGCCGCGATTCGGATCGTCTCACGATGCGATGGCTTGTCGAGTGCGTCGGTCAGCAACTGAACGGGTGGCTCAGTCGCGATTTCCGCCAACGATGTCAGAACGGACGACTCCACAAAGTAACTCTCGTCGCCATCGCGGGACTTCTGCGTCAGCGCTGCGATGACAATGCTGTCGCTGGCAAACGCCTTGAGCGCGTCGGCACAGGCACGCCGAACTTTCGGATGCTCCTGTGCGAGCCCTTCGAGCAGTGCTTCGCGGGCAATGTCACCTTTGGTCCTGCCCAAAGCCTTCGCTGCTTCTGTGCGCACGCCCCAGAAGGAATCGGTCTCCAGGCACTTCCGCAGCAACTCACGGCTCTTGTCCGTGCGAACTTCGGCGAAGTGCTCGGCTGCACGTACACGTTCGGGAACGGACGGCAAATCTCCCGAGTTCAGAAGCTGCGCCTCCCAGAAAACGGGGGCCTTCTTTTCGCGAATCGTGGCCAGCAGTGTGAAGTCAGGATCAACGTGTATCAGATACGGTCGCTTCGTCGTGTCCACGTATTGAGTGAATTCCCGCTCGGTCATCAGACGATCGACCGAGCCAACATCGACCGGACCCTTCACACTGAATGAAACACGCACGGGAATCTGAAAGACGTCACCCTTCTGAGTCTGCTTGACATGAATCTTCATTTTCCGTTCGGAAGGCAGGTATTCGCTTTCCACAAGCAGTTCCGGGTGACCCGGTCGTTCGATCCAGTCATAGAAGAACCGTTCAAGCGACACTCCATACAGCCGTTCGAACACCTGTCGCAAATCGCTCGTTTCGGCCGACTGGTACGCGTACACGGTGCCATATCTCTGCAGTCCTCGGAAAAAGTCTTCATCCCCCAGACGGCTGCGGAGCATGTGCAGTACCCATGCGCCCTTTGGGTAAACGCGATTATCAAACATCGACCCCGGATGCCGATATCGTCGATCCAGAACCGGCCGGCTGAGTGTGGTTCCCGACCGGGCTGCCCGCTGATCCTGCAACAGATGCCAGTCACGGTCGTCGCGACCATGTGCGTACTCGTCCCACAGTATTTCTGAATACGTCGCGAAGCCTTCATTGAGCCACAAGTGGGACCAGTCCTTACAGGTGACCAGATCGCCCCACCATTGATGCCCCAGTTCGTGTGCGATTAACCAGTCGGGCGTACTGTCGAGCATGGCTCGCTCATCGTGCATCGTGCGGCCATACAAAGTGGTCGCGCTGGTGTTCTCCATTCCGCCGAAGACGAACTGGTGTACCACCACCTGAGCGTACTTCTCCCACGGATACTCGATCCCGAATCGCTCGCTGAAGAAGTCGAGCATTCTGGTGGTGCGCCCGAACGTCCGCTGCGTGTCCGCCGAGCGGTCCTTCGGCACGTAGTAGGTAACAGGTTTTCCACGCCATTCTTCACCAGTCACGTCGAATTCGCCGACGACCAGACTGACAAGATACGAAACGTGCGATTTCTCCTGTGACCAGTGAAACCGCACTCGATCCCGCTCAACGTCTTTGCGGGAAACGAGCTTGCCGTTCGAGAGCACTTCGAGTCCCTTGTCGACCGTGACAATCATCTCGGTCGACTGCCGCTCGTTGGGGTTGTCCACACACGGGAACCAGAACCGGTTGCCGGTCGGTTCCCCCTGACTCCAGACCATCAGAGGTGTCTGAGGGGCGTCATCAGTGGGACCGAAAAAGTACAGACCGGATCGCGGGTCACGAGCCGAGTAGTCAATCTCCAGTCGCCATTTCTCATCAGGACGGACGTCAAAGTTCTGTAGATCAACGATCTGCAGCGTCTTGCCGGTGTTGTAAATAAAAACGTCGTGTGTCTTCTGGTCCGGCCCCCAGCGTCGCAGCCGCGCATTGCTGCGAACATCCAAATCCACAGCATCCAGCGAGATCATCGTCGACGACCGCAGCAGCGAGAAATCGATGGTGGCTGTACCACTCACGGTCTTCTTGCGCAAATCGACATCGACCTCCAGCCGGATGTGATGCACGTCGATCGTGCGGTCGGCAGTCGTTCGCAGTGATTCGTCCGCAAACGCGAGTTCATCCATCACGAGCGGGACGAACGACAGCAGCACAAGTGTTCTGAGCATGGATCGGATTCCAAGGGTCGCGGAAAAGGTGTCACTAATCGTCAAAGGCCGGCAGGACATCATGGGGAAACGCTGATTGCAACAGTGAATGCCCCTCAGGAGTGACGTCGGCCAGCAGGTACTTCAGGTCCTTCAGACCTTTGAAGATGTCGGCACGGGCCAGAACCTGAGCTCCCTCGATGCCGACAGCGCACCCCATCAAATTCAGTTTTTCCAGACGACGCATCGTCCGCGCGTCGGCAAGCGACTTCAATCCACGTCCTGTCAACGGACAGTTCGTGAGTTCAAGCTCAGTCAGACCGGCCGTCAGTGCACTTCGTGCCAGGCCACGCAGCGCGTCGTCGTCGGTCTTTGTCTGGACGAGATGCAGTTCCCTCAACTGACCACGTCGACAGCGGGCCAGCGTCTGTATTCCGTCCGAGTCGATATCCAGATTCGCTGACAGGGCCAGCGACGTCAGTTGAGCCGCAATTCCCGACTCGACCAGCCTGCTGACACTTGTATTGGACAAGCGGCAGTGTTCGAACTTCAGCTCGCCAACGTGCTTCAGCATTCCGGAATCGACAAGAGCGGAAATGACAATGTCGTCAATCGCCGTATACGACAGACTCAATGATTCCAGTCGCTTCAAGTGCCGGGAAGACGCGAACACCAGGCCTGTTTCACGAATTTCGTCCCATCGTTTCAATTGCCGCTCGTTGTTGAAGACTTCTTCCCAATGCCCCACTTCATCGCTGCCTTCCGGGTCTCGCCAGACAGCTTCGTAAAGTCGCGGACCGGATTCCGACAGTTCACAGTGCTCCAGCGACAGGGACTTGAGCCCCGCCCAGCTCTTGGAGTTCGCCAGAACCTGCATTCCGGCGCGGGGAATGGCACTTTGCGGCAGCTCGAGTGTCGTGAGCTGCGGCATCAGGCGCGAGTCCGACAGAGTTCTCGCGCCCTGCTCATCGAGAGTCAGTTCGTGCAGCGTGAGAGCTTGCAGTGTAGCGAGATTCGGCGAATTCATGATGGAACGCAGCCCGTCCTGATCGACCACGACTTTCGTCAAGTCGAGTGATCGAATCCGGCACATGCGCGGAGATTCTACAATCGCAGCAATGTCGTGATCGGCGTATGTGATCGACAGCGAATGGAGAATCGGGGCTGCGTCAAACAGCACATCCGCGTGCTCGGGCAGAATCTCCGGGCGGAGAATCTCCATCTCCTCAATAAAGCCGCGCTTCAGCCAGAGATGAGCCATGAACTGCCCCATAAATTCGGGAGACAGTCCGATCTCCAGCAACGGCGCGAACCATTTCCGACCCCCTTTCTCCTGCAGGTCCCACCAGCGTTCGCCGTACTTCCGGTGAAGCGGATGGGTGTCTAGCAGAGGATCCAGTGTCACGTCCAGGTGGATAAACTCGGCCAGCCGTTTGTCGCCATGCCGTTTCAACCACTTTGCATTGGCCAGTCGTGGTTCATCAGCAGCCAGGTCATCCCGAACCGCCTGCAGAAGCTGCTCTTCCTGGCGGCTGCGTGCTATCCGAGTTGTCTTCGCCTGCCCGCGACCGAGCAGCCGGGAAACTAGCCCAGCCTTCCTTGCGTAAGGATTGAAGTTGCGGGCGGCGTTATAGAACCGCATTGCCTCGGCAGCGGATTCCCTGCCTTCGACCTGCCACGTCACAACCCGCGGAACTTCCTCGGCTGTCAGTTCGGTCCAGATGAGAGAAAACGAGTGCGGATCGTCACTTGTGCTGATCCGGTCCGGCAGAGTGATCAGTGTCCGTTGGGCAAGCTTCTCGTGCTCGACACGTGCCGGAGCCCGGTCGCCGACGGTCTCCCGATCGAGTCGTGGCAACATGAATGTCCCGACCGTTGCCCCGCCCATCACCACGAGGAAACTGCGACGGGATACTTCGGGGCCGATTCCGGCTTTGCTCATTGAGCCCTCTCACCGAACTGTGTCAACCGCCTGCGGAGCTCGCAGATTCGCATCGCAACGTGTCGAGCACGGAAACAGGAACAATGTGAACGCCGGTCACGCCCTCAGCAGGGACAACCTCAGGCTTCATCTACGACGGGATTCGTCAATGCCCCGATCCCGTCGATTTCGATCGTGCAGGTGTCACCGTCTTTCAGAAACACCGGCGGCTTGCGCGCTCCGCCAACACCATGCGGAGTGCCTGTGAAGATCGCTGTTCCTGGAGACAGCACCGTGCTGCCACTGAGGAATTCAATCAGAGTCGGAACGTCGAAGATCATGTCGTCCGTGTTCCAGTCCTGCATGACTTCGCCGTTAAGGACGGTTCGAATCCCCAGCGAGTTGGGATTGGGAATCTCGTCAGCGGTCACCAGGCACGGACCCATGGGAGCAAACGTCGCAAACGTCTTGCCGCGACACCACTGACTGCCGCCTTTCTTCAACTGCCAGTCACGGGCGCTGACGTCGTTGCCGCAGGTGTAACCCAGCACAAAATCCAGTGCGTTCTCGCGGGTGGCGTTGTGACACTGTTTGCCAATAATGGCCACGAGTTCGCATTCGTAATCCACAGCATCGCTGGCGAGCTTACGAGGCAGGACGATCGGATCACCGGGGTGCTGGACCGTGCTGCTCGTCTTCATGAACACGATCGGGTATTCCGGAATCGGCTGATTCCCTTCCGCCGCATGCTTTCGGTAATTCAAGCCGATGCACACGATGTCGGTCGGTGCGACCGGAGCCAGCAGCTTGCTGACGGTGACAGCTTCCCCCGTATCCTGGTAATCCTCGAACAGGTCGCCATCGAGGCGCGTGACCGACCCATCGGCCTGCTGGCAACCGAATCCCACAGTTCCGGCATCATCAAGAAAGCGAACAATCTTCACGGTGATTCCTCATCGACTGGCAGATCGGTGCTGGCCATTGACCACGCGGCCGCGCGAATGACGGGAACGGTAGCGACGGCATCCGTATTCGGCGAGCATCACAGAACGGCAGAACGAATGCTGTGACACGAAATCAGCGGCCACTGGCCCTTCGCGGATTCAGTTTGAGTCGCTGAAGAGATTCAGCCGCCGAACAGATCGAAGATTCCCATTGGCGGATTCCTTCTCAGTTCCAGATTGGTTCGTGTAGAGATTAGCTGGATTCGCAAGAATTCGGGTGGCTGGGTGAAGTGACGATTCAAGCTGTCTGTATTCAGATGAGGCAGTTCATGTCGCGGCGAACGAAACTGTCAAAGACGCATCTACCGGACCAAACATTCGGAGAGCGAAAGCAGCACATCGACGCTCTCCTCGAAGAACTCGAACGAGCGTTGAAGTTGCAGGTTGCGGAAGTCGACAGCCCCAACGGAAGCCGTCGGTATTACGCCCGCAAGTTATGGCGATTCGTCGGAAACCTGCTTGACGATTTTGACACATGAATCCAGTCGCCTTCGGAGCCGGCCAACTGGACTGCGGGCATATGGTTCCACACTCATGCGCCGGCAACGACGAATCTGGAAGTCCGTCGTATCGTTTTGCTGATCTCACTGTTCCGATGTGACCAGGCACAATCATCGTTTCCTGCAAGATGGCAGCGTCCATGCTGAATGTTCTTGGCACTCCGCGGCAAACTGGCTCAGGGATTTCCCGTCGAAGTGTGATTCAGGCGGGGAGTGCGATTCTGTCCGGGCTCAGTCTCCCTCGATTGCCAGCCGCCGAATCGACTCATGCAGCGCGTGCAAAGTCCGTTTTGTTCGTCTTTCTATACGGAGGACCAAGTCAGCTTGAGACGTTCGATATGAAACCGGGCGCTCCCAGCGGCATTCGCGGACCGTATCGGCCCATCGCCAGTCGCACACCGGGCCTGCGAATCTGCGAGCATCTTCCTCGCCTGGCCGAGCGATCCGATCGGTATGCCGTCGTGCAGACGGTGAATCATCCTCAGAACGATCACTACGGAACGCACATCATTCAGACCGGTCACACACTTCCCCCAGCGGATCGCGGAGCAGCCCGGGTGACCGCGACGCGTAAGGACTGGCCGGCATTTGGCTCGGTCATCTCTTATCTGGACCGGCATTCCGATCGCGACGGACATTCAAGTGGCGAATCGACGAAGGCCTTTCCGGAATACGTTTACCTTCCCAGGCTGCTCGGGCATTTTGCCGGCTACGACATCAACGGCCAGTACGCGGGGTGGCTCGGGAAATCTTACGACCCCATGGCGACGGCCATTGAAAAACGGAACCCAACCGACAATCCGTATTACCGGGACTGCACTGACGAGGAGCTTGACTTCCGCCTGGGATGACTCGAATCCCAGCCCTTAGTCACGCTTGATCGTTTGAATCGGCGAGACAGCCTGCGCGTTCAGTTTGACCGGCACCGAAGTCGCCTTGAGCAATCGCACCGCGTGCTCAACTTCTCGGCACACCAACATCAGGCGATGAGCATCCTGACGTCGGGTGATGTGTCTCAGGCGTTCGACATTCGCCGCGAGCCGACGGAACTGGGCGATCGTTATGGCCGTAATCTGTTCGGGCAGTCGCTGCTGATGGGGCGTCGCCTGATCGAGGCGGGTTCGCGGTTTGTCACCGTTGCCTGGGATATGGCAGTCCGGGACGATGACACGACAAGCTGGGACAGTCATCGCGATCTCACGCGAGTCATGAAGAATCATCTGCTGCCCGGGCTCGATCAGGGTTTCTCAGCACTGATCGACGACATGCAGACCACTGGCCTGCTCGACGAAACGCTGGTCTTTGTAGCAGGCGAGATGGGACGCACTCCGAAGTTCCTCAACCGCGGTGCCGAGGACGGTCGCGACCACTGGACCTACTGTTTCCCGTGTCTGTTTGCCGGAGCCGGCACGAATGGAGGCACGATTTACGGCGAGTCGGACCACCACGCGGCATACCCGAAGACGAATCCGGTCTCGCCGGGCGACCTTGCGGCAACGATTTACGATTCGCTTGGAATCTCGCCGGACCTGCGGATTCCAAATCCACTCGGTCAGCCCGTGCCACTGGTTGAGCGAGGACGTCCAATCACGGAACTCTTTTCCTGAGTGACGTTTCTCGAGGCGGCCAGGTGAGGCCGATGAATTCACTGAGTGCTGCTGAAGAGATTCAGCCGCCGAACATGGCGGTCCGGCGCGAACTCAAGCTCCAATTGATGCTCACCGAAGACGAAGAGGTACACCGTTTCCTGATCATCAACGTCTGTTTCAGAGGGCTCCGGCAGGTGAGCCAGCAGTGTTTCCGCCATTGTGCCGTCGGCTACGGATATCTGAACTCCATCCGGGCAGACAACTGACACAACACACGGGCCCACATCGTCGATGTCCACTCTGCGGACGGGACAGCCGAAGTAATGCACGCGGTCCTTCTCCAACTCGATGACCACACCCATTCGATCATAGAGAAAGCGTCCATGCTTGAAGGGCTTAGGGTTCGACGGTCTCCCGAACCTGGCCAGTTCCTCACCAGCATCCCCGATCTGCACTCCATTTAATGATTGATCGCCAGGATCAAGGACAAGCGGCTGTTCTCTCTCTTCCGGCCACTCCTCTGATTGATCGTGACGGAACAGATCAAAGATTCCCATTAGCGGATTCCTTCTTGGTACGAGATTGGTTCTTCAGCGTTGCCGCAATGGGCGACATCTTCCCACGCAACCGTGCGCAGCGCTAACGCTTCGCCCGTGCTGCTCACGGCCGCGCCTGCTTACGCCGACAGGTTGACTCCAGGATTGTGATCATCTTCCCGTCGGAGCCTTCCATTTCTGAGGTCAGCACGAACTCATCCTCCGTCTTGAATTCCCACGTGTTACGGAATCTGTGATCACCCGGCAGGGACGGATGAGGCCCTTCCGAATCCACCGCCAGTTTGTTTCCATCGGCTTCGCCTTCGTATTGCCATAGGATCGGCGCCATGGAATCCGTCCAGGTTCCGACGTACTTCTTCTTCCGCGAGTTGAAGCCATATGTGGCCCGGCCGTGGTACGCAAGCCCTCCAATGTCGGCCTTGCGGTCAATGACCACCCAGAAATTCCCGATCCTGTGGCCGGTCATCGTTCCCTTTGTTGTGACAGACTTGCCTCGCCCGAAGGACGTCCTGGTCGTGCATTCCCACTCGCCGACAAACCGCTTCAGGAACTGATGTTCCGGACGGGGTCTGCCTGGCCGCGGCGTCTTCGGATCTGCCGACAGTGCCTGAGATACGACGGAGATGGAAACGACTGTCACAAGGAGGTGTGCCTTCATTGTTCACTCCATAAGGGCTCGGGGTACGTCGTAGTCCGGCGACCGGCCAGACGGAATTCGCGGGAGTTTGAATGCGAACGACTACTCGGTATGCAGGTCAAGCAAGTGTAACTATGACGCAGTCGACCGTGCCCGATACGATTTGTTCCATGTCACACAGTTGCGCCAGGTCGTCGCGACTCCGTCACAGGAAATTGTCTATGCGTAACATTCGCAGCGGCTTGCTCGCGGTCTTGCTGGGAGAACTCTGTCCTCTGATCTCAGCGGCTGAGAACCCATCTGTCGACGAGTTGGTTCGGGACCTGAAGAGCGAAACATTCCGTGATCGATTCCGAGCAGCGACCGAGTTAAAGAAACTTGGAGCCGGAGCAAAAGATGCGCTGCCTGCGCTCATCGTGGCCTTGAACGATCCTGAAAACTCTGTGCGACAACTCGCGGCGCAGTCGATTGGCAATCTTGGTGTCGACGGGAAGCCGGCCTTGCCAACCATCCTCGACAACCTTCAGAAATCCCAGAGTTTTCTGGCCATTGATTATGCGACGGCGATCACTCGCATCAGTGACACGGCGTCCAAAACCGCCGTGCGGCGACTACTCGTCATCAAGTCGCCTAAAACAGGTCGGATGATTATCAAGTATGGTTTTCTGGACGAGTTCCCGAATCGCACGGTGAAGCACGTCGTCGAACTTGTGAATGACGAGTCCGTTGAAGTCCGGGCGAGTTCCGCGAAGTTTCTCGGACGCCTTGCAACCTGGAGAATCAACAACGAGCCCATCTGGAAGACGGTCACAACACCATCGAGTCAGAACCAACGGGTATTGCTACCGATGTTGAAAGACGCCCATTCGTCCGTGCGAATCCAGGCCGGAATTGCTTTCGCAAAACTCTCCCGCGAGCAAGCTCAACCAGCAGTCCCGGCAATCATTGAGGGGGTCACTGCCAGCCAGATCCAGGGATACGAAGCCGCGAATCTCGTCGGACATATCCCGAAGGACGCCGTGCCGCAATTGGTTAACGCCCTGGCTTCGAAACCTGACATCCAGCATGAACTGATTGCTGCAATCACAGTATGGCCCGACCTTGCAGCGCCGCAGTTCATCGTGGCGCTGAAACATGAGAAGGCCGGAGTTCGGTATGGAGCGGCACATGGGCTGGCTCACCATCGCTTGAAGCCGCATCGAGCCGAGGCAGACGCGGCGTTGGCACTGGCTCTTACGGACAGCAGCGTCGATGTGCGACTGCGCGCGGCCGAGTTGCTTGTCGATGTCAACGCTCAACAAATTGAAGCAGCGGTACCAGTGCTTGTCGCCGTTCTGGGTGACGACGCCGTACCGAGACGACGTCGAGCCGCAGCGGCGCTGGGTCACGCCGGTCCGACGGCCGCCGCGGCAATTGAGCCGTTGATAAGATTGCTCGACCACTCGGACGAAACGTTTCGCGTCTACTCCGCCGTTGCCATCACGCAGATTGACACCGGGCACTTGCCAGCCGCACGACCTGTATTCGAGCAGACGATTCTGGCCGAGAGCCAGCCACCGCACACGTTGAAGGAACGCGTCCTGACTGCGGCCATCACAATGGGAACCAAAGCGGATGCGCTGGTGGGCTGTCTCACGTATGCCTGTAAGCGACCTGTCCCTAATACAAACACATTGCAGTTGTTACTGGCTCGAGCATTGGTCGCAGTTGCCACCGATCAGGCTCAACCGGGAATTGACAACGTCGTGCGGATGCTTTCCGAAGGCAACTGGAGTGCCCAGACGGCCGCGATTCGAACGCTCGGCGAGATTGGTCCCCCGACAGTTTCAGCGGCTCCACAGTTGCTGCGACTGGTCGACGCTGAGAAACACAAGACCGCGACGCGTGCGGCCATTGCGTTACTGCGCATTCGTCCGAGCGACATCAAAGCGAGAGGGTATCTCAGTGATTCGCTTGCATTGGGAGTTCTTCCCGGACGGCTGCCAGGCAAGAAACGTCAGCGGTTTTATACCTGCATCGTTGCCTTTCGTACTGGCGATCGGGTCACGTCCATGTTCGTTCCTGAGCTGGTTGCCGTGCTCGCGAATCCGGACAGCCGGTACACGTCACGCATGCAGAGCCTGATTGGACGTCTGGAGGGTGCGGCAGCGGATACGGCTGTCCCCGCGCTGCGGAAATTGCTGGAACACGACAGTGAAAAGGTGCGTGAGGCGGCCTCCACGGTCCTCGAGCGTTTGGATGCCGAGGCAACCAGCAGCTGACCTGTCGTCCGGCACGGGTTGAATGTGACCCATCATGTGCTTGCAGCTTGCTGAGCAACCCCACCGGAGCCTGATGGTTCGTTGCGGAGACCGAACCGGACACGTTCCAATCCGGTCCGCAGCCCGAAATATCCGGAGATTGTCATGTCCCGCTCACACGTTGACCTGCTCGCCGCCGACCGTGCGCATCTGATCCATCCACTGCACAACCCGACGCTGCATGAATCCGCTCATATCTGGACGCGAGGCGAAGGAGCTCTGCTGTTCGACGCCGAGGGGCACGAGTTTATCGACGTCCTCTCCGGACTGTGGAACGTAGTCGCCGGGCACGGACGACGGGAATTGATCGAGGCCGCCCGTCTCCAGGCGGAGCAACTCTCGTACTGTTCCCTTTACTCCGGCAGTTCAAACATTCCCGCCATCGAACTGGCCGAGCGTCTGGCCGGGATGACGTATCCATCAATCAACCGCTTCTTCTTCACAAGTGGCGGCTGCGAGTCCATTGAATCCTGCCTGAAGACCGCCCGTTACTACTTGCACATGCAGGGCCAGCCAGACTAAACCAGGATCATCTGTCGCAGTTGGGCG
>CAYSJO010000427.1:0-14251 GCA_964431285.1 uncultured Planctomycetaceae bacterium | reverse complement strand
ATCCGCATCACGAAGCTTCCGGACAATCTGCTCTGGCGTGTGACGCCTCCGTCGTCTCGTACTCATCGTTTGATCTCCCTGCCCGTCATGGGCACTGGAGACCTTCATAACTCATGGGCCAGCTTTTCAAAGGCAGACCACTCGGCGATGATGCGCATTAACTCGGCCACGTCGCGACTCTTGCGGAACTCCAGCGATACAGGATCTTTGTGGCTCGATAGCCACAGTTTGACGTCGGCGTCGATGTCGAAGTGCCTGGTCGTCTCGATGGAGTACTTCACTATGCTGCGGTAGGGAATATGGACGTATTCCGTCTTGCGCCCTGTCAGTCCCTGCTTGTCGATCAGGATGATTCGACGGTCGGTCAGCACTGTGAGATCCCGCACAAGCTGGTACGCTTTCACGATTCGCACGTCCGGAATGGGAAACTCCTGCAGTTGCTCTTCCACCTTCTCCGCATCGGCCTCGGACGCGATCCCCATTAAGCCGCTGAGAAAACCCCTCGCTCAATCTCCCTCAGTAACTGTCGACCGCTTCTTCCACGTCATCCGCCCGCTCGTTTGGATATCGCAGTTCGTCCTGCGTTTTGGGACGCATGTAGAGCTTAATGGGCACTTCGTTGAACGGCAGCTCCTGCTGCAGAACGCCCAGCAGAAATCGTTTCCAGGAGTTGTCGAACAACTGCGGGTCGTTGCACTTGAGCACAATGGTCGGCGGCTGTGTCGCGACCTGAGTCGCATAGTAGATCTTTGGAATCCGATTCTTGACGACTCGCGGCCGGTTCCGTTCCACCGCAGCTCGAACGACTCGATTTAACTTTCCGGTGGAAACTCGCAGCCGCGACTGCTTGAAAATACTTTGCGCGAGGTTCACCAGCTTCCGCACGTTTCTGCCGTCGATCGCCGTCACGAATGAAACAGGCGCGTGCCGAATCGATGCAAACTCACTAATCAGATAGTTGCCCCACCTGTCCATCGTCATCCCGGCTTCAACGGCCTGGTCCCACTTGTTAACGACGAAAATGCACGGCTTGTAGTTGTTAATGATTTCTTCAACGAGTTGCTTGTCGACGCGGGACACGGTCTCCTGCGAATCGAAGAACATCAGGACAACGTCAGCACGACGGATACTCCTTTGAGCTCGGATCAATCCGTAAAACTCAATGTCGCTGGCCAGACTCTTTCGCTTGCGAACACCCGGAGTATCGATCGCGACGATCGTCTTGTCTTCAACGTCGAAACGCAGATCGATGCTGTCCCTTGTCGTGCCTGGTACTTCGCTGACGATGACAAGTTCTTCTTCCGCCAGTGCATTAATAAACGTGCTCTTGCCCACATTGCGACGGCCGACGATCGCAAGTTTCAGTTCCGGGTCTTCGGCCAGATCCTCGCCAGTTTCCTCTTCATTCTCATTGGCAGGAGGCAGGTGCTTCACGACGGCTTCCACAAAGCCGTCTCGGTTACGGTTGCCTTTGACGCTGGTGACCACGACCTCGCAGTTCACCAGCGCAAAGAACTCGGCGATCTCGTCATCGAGTTTTGTCGAATCACACTTGTTGACAACCAGCAGCTTTGGTTTGTCAATATGCCGCAATCGTTCGGCGACTTCGACGTCCAGCGGGACGACTCCGGACTGACCGTCGACGACGAAGACAATCAGGTCCGCTTCGTCAATGCCCAGCCGAATCTGGTTTTCGATGTCGTCTGTGAGATCGTCAGAGTCTTCAATCCCCATACCACCCGTGTCGATGACTTCGAAGTATCGGTCGCCTTCATGGATCAGATGTCGAACACGGTCGCGAGTCGTGCCGGCTGTACCATCGACGATGGCGATCATTCGCTTCGCCATCCAATTGAATAGCGAACTCTTGCCGACATTCGGTCGGCCAACGATGGACACGCGGGGGACAGACATGACTCAACTTCGATGCGTTTGTGGTGACGGAAAGCCCGACAGTGTAGCTCAGACGCAACGCTGAGTCATTTGCGGCAGTTATCGGGCGAGACGGTTCGTCGTAGAACGTATCCGCTCGTCAAAGAACGACGCCGTGAGGTCTCGTTCGAGAGGAAAGACGAGACAGCGTGGCGAGGCGAATGCCGGAGCCGCAGCGATCGACACGATACCGACCAGGGTTAACGCGCCGGCTCCAGCAACTGTCGTGCTGCGGTGTCTTCGCCCCCAGCGTCCCGCGCGTTCGACGAACGATTCCGGATGAGCCTCACCCGGCTCGTCGCCCAGCCAGTGTTTAACATCCTCCGCGAGTGCCCCTGCGGATGAGTATCGATCCTCAGACTGCAGCGCCATCGCGCGCAGACAGATCGCCTCAAGCGGTCGTGGAATCGATGGATTGATGGCTCGCGGTGGCGGGAAGTCTCCACGCTGAACCTTCTCCAGGACAAGGTAAGCATTCTGATCGGAGACAGACGGTTTCCCCGCGAGTAACTCGTACAGCGTCGCCCCCAGGCTGTAGATGTCGGCAGCCGTTCCCATGCGGTGCTGGTCGCCGGCAGCCTGTTCCGGCGACATGAACGCTGGTGTGCCGACTGTGCTACCCATCATGGTTTCGCGCATGTCGGCGGGTTGATGATAAACCGAGTTGTCCGGCTGTGCGTTGGTGTCGGCGTTGCCAGTTTCTGCTGCAACTTTTGCCAGGCCCCAGTCAACGACGAGCGATTCGCCGTATTCTCCGAGCATTACGTTGCTGGGCTTGAAGTCGCGATGAATGACCCGCCGGCTATGCGCATATTCGATCGCGTTGCAAACATCGATAAAGCGATTCAGTAGTTTACGAAGTTCCAGACCGGCCTGTCGATTTTCCGAATCGTCCATCTGATGGAAACGATGAATGGCGTCCCGTAGCGTCTCGCCCTTGATGAACCGCATGGCGTAGTACGGGCGACCGTCTTCGTACTGGCCCAGCCCGTACACCGGAATAATTCCCGGATGCTCAAGGTTACCCGTGATCCGAGCCTCACGCAGAAACCGAGCTTGTTTGTCGTTGTCAAATGCGTACCGCCCCTGAATTTTTTTCAGGGCAACATGACGTTCGAGTTCGTCATCTTGAGCGACGAAGACCTCACCCAGTCCGCCTTTGGCGTGGGCGTTCAGAATTCGAAAGCGGCTTACGCCCGAGACCCTGGCTCCGCGAACCGGCGCGCCACCACTTTGCTGTGTCGAAACTCACGCGTTACCAACCGGCTCAGTTCCGGTACGTACGAAGGCGAACTCGTCCGCCGTTTCCACCGCGGTCTCTGTCAGTTGCGCCTGCACCCGTAACGGTTGAATCCGGGCATTGAGTTGGTCCGTCAATTCCGGACACTCGGAGCACAATTCCTCAGCCGAAATGTCCTGGCCGTTTGACCAGGATTCGTGCCAGCGACTCAGCAAAGCTTCAATCATTTTTTCGTCGATCACAGGGCCAGTCCCGAGAGGGTGTTCAACGCTCGTTGCATTCGCAGCAACAGTGAACTCGGCCCATTCATCTACCGTGTCGCCGGTCGTTCGTTGAAGTCTACGACTCCACAACGAGTTGGGGGCGACAAAATACACGAACGACAGAAAATGCCGGCAAACGGGATGTACGCATGATTCGGCCTTGCTTCGCACGATCTACTGTTACAGCTAATTCAAACGGGCGCTTCGGCTCGTGAGCATTTGAAGCAGCTCGCGCGACTCTTTCCACGCGACTTCGTTCGTCTGGCAGGGGACTTCGCCTTCCCAGTTACTGCCAGTAGTTGCGATCCAGTGTCCGATAGTTGATCGCCTCGCTGAGATGTTCCGCCGAAATCGCATCACATTCCGCGAGAGCGGCGATGTTTCGACCGACTCGCAGAATCTTGTCGTGTGCTCGCGCGGACAGGCCCATTTCTTCCATCGCCGTCTTCAGCAATTCCTCGGCATCCGTCGCCAGTTTGCAGTAACTGCGAATCTGCTTTGGACCCATCTTGCCGTTGACCATCGCCGGCTGGCCCTCGAATCGCTTGTGCTGAATCTCGCGTGCAACGGCGACTGACTCTCGCATGTCCGTGCTGCCTGTGCCGGGTTTGGAATCAGACAGTTCACGGAACGGGACGTTCGGTACTTCCACGTGAATGTCGATGCGATCCACCAGCGGACCACTGATGCAGCCGATGTAGCGTTCAATCTGAGCGGGCAGGCAGTTGCACTGCCGTCTGGGATCACCACGAAATCCGCATGGGCATTCGTGTATCGAAATTGGGCAACCGATTTTCGACCCGTGTTTTCATGAGTGACCAAAATCGGCACTAACTCAAAATCACTTACCCATCTTACCATCCACCAGAAAGGTCCACCCACGATGGAACTAGTCCTACTGCTTTCACTGCTCGCTGGATTCCTGATTGAGCTGATATTCGGAGACGAAGAACCAGCAGTCACGGAGACATTTTGAACCATCAGCATCACACGGTACTGGTGGTTCATTTTTTTATACATCAACAAAACACAGGCGCAACAGGGCAGACATTCTCTGTCAGCGTTTAGGACTTCGACTCATCTTCTTCTAGTCGCCTTAACTCTTCTTCGTCTAGCCGCCTTAGAAACACACGGGACGCGAAATGAACGCACACCACCGCACACAGGGTGACAAGGAGGGTGCTGAACGCCTTCACAAACTGGTGGCTCTGGAATGCCGTAGCTTCCTCGTTGGACAGAGACACTGGTGGCACCTCCGCCAGCATCATTGTTAAGTAGATGATGGTGAAGAACAGAAAAGCGACCCATGCGAAATCCCTAAAGAAATAGAAACGAACTCTCAGCGTGCCCTCTCTGCCAAGGTGTGAATTCCAACCGTGAATGTTATCCATCTTTCAACTCGATTTGCACAAACTGCTATGTGAGATCACCAGGCAACCACAAGAGCAAACAGCAGTTGTAGATTTCACACTATCACCGGGAAAACCAAATATTTCCTAATACCATAGACAAGGCAAGCACGAGGTAAACACTAATACTAAACCAGAATGTTTTGGGCATTTCTTCTTTACTTTTCCACCCTTTTCCCTGGACATGTATTCCCTGTTTCACCCAACAGAAACCTACATATATTAGCAAAACAACTCCAAATGAACTCTTTAGTATAATTGTTGCTGTTTCTTCCACACTTCACCTCTCCATTTATTTTCTGAAAACCACCTTGGTCACAACACCCATCTAACCCAGAAACCCACCCACATCACAGATATCCTCCGCATTTTCACCACTTTTGACGATTTGAAGGAAAACATGTGTATAATATTTAAACCGCTTTTTATTTCTTCATTATTTCAGAATAACAACGTCAAATGCATGAACACAAACACGCCAGAACTCTATACCGCATATTTGATAAATTTTTTCCGTCCGGAATTATTCCAGAATGACGAAACACTACATCCATTAGATAAATATCTCAACAACACAAAACGAAATCCATATAAGATTGGATCGACATTGCTTGAATCATGTAACCATAATAAACAATTATCCGAAAACATTATACTAATGTGCAATTCCAAAAACTATTAAACAAATAAATATACCATGCCATTAGTTAAGCGGGGCGATGCAGATGCATCGTAATCCAGAACAGTTAATGTAAATTTAACGCTTAGGCATTTAATAACACAAGACCGCGTGGCATACCATAAAGATTCTGAAACTTACGTCTGGATAACTTGTAGCTTTAAGTGGGAACCAAACACATCATCAAGACTATTTCAGCACACCCTTGATGGGCCGCAGCGTGCCTTCCAGCGCCAGTTCTCCAACGACAGCGAAACGTCTGAGTCAAACTGCCCGCTGGCTGCCAGGATGCCCAGTGCGATCGGCAGATCGAATGACGCGGCGTCTTTCGGCAGGTCGGCCGGCGACAAATTGATGACGATTCGATCCTGTGGCCGCTGATAGCCACTGTTGACCAGTGCCCGCTCTATGCGATGGATGCTCTCTTTGACGGCCGCCTCTGCGAGTCCGACCAGAGTGGTGCGGGGCATCGCGGCGGGCGAGATGTCGACTTCCACTTCGACGGGCTTCGCTTCGATTCCCAGTAGCGAAAATGTCGAGAGAGTGGCCAGCATGTCAAAGTGATCCCGTCAGCGGCCCGGATCAGACAGACGGGCATGGGTGGCGTTGTCAGAGCAACACATGCGTCCGGCTGCGTTTGAGTTGTGCGTCAAGCTAAACATGCGTTCGACGGGACTTCAAGTCGCGAACGAGAACTGGTGATCTGCGTGGCCATCGTTCCGTTCGATCGGCGGCGTCCGCTTACGTGGTTGCTCCTGTTCGGTACGATGTTCGTTCTACTGCAGTTGCTCCTTAACTGAGTGGCTGTGCCCTGCCCCGGTTTTCGCACGATCCAGCCATGAGCACGTCGTTTTCTGACGATGAACTACTCGCATTCCTCGACGAACAGCTTCCCGTCGAGCGAGCGAGTGCGCTGGAAGAGTCCCTGCGCGACCAGGCGGAGCTGCGCGAGCGGCTGGCTGAACTGATTCAACGTCGCGATCAGGGCGGGCACACGGTCGGTGAAATCTGGCGACGGCATCGATTGAGTTGCCCGAATCGAACGGCACTGGGCAGTCATCTGCTCGGAGCCCTCGACGAAGATGTGTCGGGTTACATCGAATTCCATCTGGAGAAGATCGGCTGCCGACTGTGCAACGCCGTCGTCTCTGAGTTGAAAGACTCGCAGGAGTCTCGACCGGAGAACTCGCAGCAACGACGGCGTCGCTACTTCGTATCGTCCGCCGGCCTGCTTCGCATGGACGAGTGATGTGCCTCGCCCATTACGACAGCAGCTTGCTGTACACGCCCCATGCCCCGGAAATCAGCATGCCGATTGCCGAGAGGATCAGGCAGACATCCCAGAACTTGCCGGGCCTGAGTCGTTCGTCAGTCAGTCGGAATCGGAAGTAGAGAGCGGCGATACCGAGCATCGGAAGCATGACCGACTGCATGAATCCCCCAAGCAACACCAGCGTCACGGGGTTGAAACCCAGACAGTAGATCGACATCGAAATCAGCGGGAAGGTCGCCGACAGGATCATGACGGACCGATCGTGCGTCTTCGGATTCCCCGGCTTCATCAGGCCGTAAACCTTGAAGGCGTCCGTATACACGCGAGCGAACATGGCGTTGGCCACGAGGTACGTCGAATAGAGCACGGCAATTGCTCCGATCAGGAACAGCCATTTGGCGTACTCGCCGAAGACCGGCACGTACTGCTCGGCCAGTGTGCTGACCATGCGCATGCCCTCAGGATCGAGTCCCTGCCGGTACATCACGGCGACACCCATCACGAAGAACGCCAGCGTGGCGATGGTGTAGATGATCATTGAGAAGTACGCGTCGTACTTCATGACCCGGATCCAGCCGTTCGCCCGCACGTACCACGCGTCGTCGCGCTTCCCCTGTCCTGTGTACTTTGCGTAGCCCTTTTCCAGGCACCAGTACGGGTATCCGATCAGTTCCGAGGCTCCGACTCCGATGATCCCGAACGTCGCCAGGGCCGTGGCAACCGGACGTGATATTTTCCAACCGGTCAGACCCGGCGGAGCGACGCCGGCCTCCGGCAACCCGGGAAACAGTCCCCCGATGAATTCGCTGGCCGAGAGTGCGAACTCTGGTTTCAGCTGAAGCGAAATGACATTGCCAAACGTGACAATCGTGAAGCCAACGACCAGCACCGTGGAGACGTTCTGCAGCATGCCGTATCGGCCGCGGACCAGGAGAATGATCGTCATCAGAGTGACGGCGACTGCCCAGTATTTGTCATCCTTCGTGGTCGGCTTGAGCACGCTGTTAACCGCCAACTTCGCGTCCTTGACGGCATCAGAGTCTCCAGCACCTTCCGCCTCGATCAGCGTGCGCACCAGGCCGACGATCTCGTCGCTTTTCCCGGCCTCGAACGTGTCGAGCTTCGCGAGCCGGTCGGACACAACCTGCTGGCTCCGTTCCACGCGCCTTCGCTGCTCTTCGGAAAGTCTGGCCAGAGCGGAGCCGCCACTCGCCGCATCATCCGACCACGCGATGTACCGCTTCAGCTCTGGCTCGGCCGGGATGCGAACAGCAGCGACATAATCACCGTCGATCGGAACAGCCATGGCCAGTGCCTGACCGACTCCGCCGACGATGCCGCCCAGTTGCCCGAATCCGACGCACATCATGATCAGCCAGTACCACACGATCCAATTCACGATCAGCCGTGGTCCGGGCACTCGATTCAAAGCAGACAGTGTGGTTTCACCGTTTCCAATGCTGTACCGCCCGAATTCGATCTGTACGAAAACCTTGATCAGGCAACCCACAATAATCAGCCACAGCAGAGCGATTCCGGCCTGAGCCCCTGTCTTCGTGGTGGCGATCAGCTCCCCCGAACCGACGATGCTGGCCGCAATGATCAGCCCCGGACCCAGCTGACGGGCGATTCCACCGGGAGTCGTGGGTACCTCCATGACTCCCGAATCTCCGCTGCCGACTTCGTCCACCGCAGTCGCTCTAATGGGTTCATTGGCGTTGGTGTCGGCCATGCGGGGCTGCTTTCTCAGGATTTCTCGATAGGGATGGATTGAATAAGGGCCTATCCTGGGAGCTGTCATGCCAACGCCGCAAGCGATGCGTTCGGACGGACGAGATTTATTCGGAGTGGTCGGCCGTCCGGGAAACCACACAAGTGCGGTTACTACAAACGTTGTCAGTGTGTCGGGGCAGGCCTATGATCCGCGTGGCTGCGGCAGGGAGGTCGCTTGTGTGACTCTTCGAGCTGCCAGACAAACATCCAAACGGCTGCGAAGATGACGCTACTCCCGGTTCGAATCGGACTCGGACACGACACTCACCGACTTGGCCCCAACCGGCCGCTGATTCTCGGTGGAGTTCCGATCCCGTTCTCGCTGGGACTTGTCGGACACAGCGATGCCGATGTCCTGCTGCATGCCATCACGGACGGACTGCTGGGAGCACTCGCTCTGGGTGACATCGGTGAGTGGTTTCCGAACACAGACCCGCAGTGGAAAGACGCGGATTCGACGGTCTTCGTAAGCGAAGCCGCCAACGTTGTGCGTCAGCGGGGCTGGCAGATCGGAAACCTCGACTGCACGGTGTTCGCTCAAGAACCGAAGCTCTCAGCATTCAAGCAACAGATGGCCGAACGGATTGCCGAACTTCTGCAGACTGATCCAGCGAACGTCAGCGTGAAAGCCAAGACTGGCGAACACGTCGGCCCGATCGGTCTTGGCGAGTCGATCTCCGCGGACGCCATCGTGCTGCTCGTCCGTGATTCGTAAGTGAAACACTATTCGTTTAATCGCGAGCGGGAGGCGGCCAGCCCCTCTCCCTAACCCTCTCCCCACAGGGAGAGAGGACCTTTCCCCCCTTTGGGGGGAGCTGACTGTTCCGTCTCTCCAGTTCTCTTCCCTGAAGTCACCATGCCTCTCCGCATCTACAACACGCTGTCCCGCACGAAAGAAGACTTCACCCCCGTGACACCCGGCAAGGTCGGGATGTATCTGTGCGGGCCAACGGTCTACAAGCCGGCGCATATCGGACACATGGTCGGTCCTGTCATTTTCGACACGATTAAACGCTACCTCGCCTACAGCAGCTACGACGTCACCTGGGTCGTGAACATCACCGACGTCGACGACAAGCTGATCAATCGGGCGAATGAGAGCGGCACGACAGTCGAAGCCCTGGCGAACGAGATGACCGAGGATTATCTCGACAACCTGGAGACAATGGGCGTCGATACGATCGACTGCTACCCGAAGGCGACCGAACACATCGACGAGATGCTGGCGATGATCGGCGCACTGGTGGATAAGGGACATGCCTACCCGCTGAATGGCGATGTCTACTTTCACACGGAAAGCGACGACAACTACGGCAAGCTGAGTCACCGCAGCATCGACGAAATCATGTCGGGCACACGTGTCGAAGCGGCAGACAAGAAGAAGCATCCGGCGGACTTTGCGTTGTGGAAGGCTTCCAAGCCCGGCGAACCGTCGTGGGACAGCCCATGGGGACCAGGTCGACCGGGCTGGCATATCGAATGCTCCGCTATGAGCAGCAAGTACCTCGGCGAAACATTCGACATACACGGTGGCGGGCTCGACCTGCTGTTCCCGCACCACGAAAACGAACTGGCGCAATCCGAGTGCTGCAACAGCAAGCCGTTCGCCAATTACTGGATGCACAACGGTCTGATGCAGGCCAGCGGTGAGGCTGGCAAGGTCGGCGGAGTACACGACCGGCACGGTGATATCCCCGATCAGGAAGCTCAGGTCGCGGGCAAGCTGGCCGGATCGGCCGGAGCGGAGTCTGTGAAGACGGCTGTCTTCTCGAAGCACCATCCCGAGACCGTGCGGTTCTTCCTGCTGGCGACACATTACCGCAGTCCGATCGATTTCGGTGACGAGCGGATCGCTGAAACCGGACGCTCTCTGGAAGGCTTTTACCGGTTGATCGAGACGTTCGAGCGGATCACCGGCCAGAGTTTCTACGACATCCAGGTACCAGACTCACGCGATCAGACGGTGAGTCTCGAAGGCGAACCGGCTGGCTTCTTTACTGAGATTCGAGGGTTGCGCGATCGATTCTGCGATTGCATGGATGACGACTTCAACACGGGCGGTGCCGTCGGTGTGCTGTTCGATCTGCGAAAAGCGATCAATGGGTTTATTGCCGAGCAGACGCTGGAAAGTGACGGCAAATCGAACTCCGGACACGTTGCGGCTTTGACTTCCGCAGTGACCTTGCTGAAGGAACTGGCCGCCGTGCTGGGTGTTTTCCGCAAGCCGATCGAGGCGGCGGCGGGCGGCGGTGACGACGAACTTGTTGGCGGACTGATGGAATTGCTGATCAGTCTGCGTTCGTCGCTACGAAAGGAAAAGAATTTCGCTTTGGCGGATCAGATTCGGGACGATCTGGGAGCATTGAACGTCACACTGGAAGACCGCCCCGACGGAACTGGATGGCGACGCAAGTAGACGAAAACCGCTCAGGCAATGTCATGGTTGACTCCGCTTCAAACTCTACGACTGCGATTCGAGTTCTGGGTGTCGACCCTGGCTTGAATCGAACGGGATATGCGATCCTGGAACAGTCGCAGCAGTGTCCGACCTTGCGAGAAGGTGGAGTTGTCCGGTCGACAAAAGAGTTCGCTCTCGCCGAGCGAGTACACGAAATCGCTACTGGACTGCGTGAAGTGCTGGACGAATTCAGTCCGTCAGTCGTCGCGATCGAGCAGGTGTTTTCTCACGTCGAACATCCGAAGACAGCCATTCTAATGGCGCACGCTCGTGGTGTGATTCTACTGACTGCCGCCGAACGCAAAGTGCCGGTCGTGCATTACACACCCACACAGATCAAACGTCTGCTGACAGGTAGCGGTCGCGCCAGCAAAGAACAGATTCAGCGGGCGATTCAGCAGGAACTTCGGCTCAAACGCATGCTGGAACCGAACGACGTTGCAGACGCTGCTGCGGTCGCATTGTGTCACTACCACAGCGTTCGACACTGTGCTGTGCCTGAGCCGGTGGAGCAGGTGTGACGCTGTCCAATTCGTCATTCAGCCTGACTGATTTGCTCCAGCGCGTCGGCGACGGCAGCGATGTCCTCGCGCGTCGAATGCAGACCGACGCTGATGCGCACGGTTCCCTGGCGGGCGAGTGTGCCCATTCGGCGGTGGATACCTGGGGCACAGTGCAGCCCCGATCGTGTGTCGATGTGGAAGTGCTGATTCAACAGTGCAGACACTTCGTCGGACGTGTAGAGATCAGAGCTGACGCTGATGACGCCAGTGGATCGTTCCCGGTCCGATGTGGAATGCATTGTCAGTCCGGTGATGCGACTCAGTCGGCCGAACAGTTGTCCCGCGAGTTCCCGTTCGTGTTGCTGCACGGCGTCGATGCCATGCTCTACCAGGAAACCGAGTGCGGCATCCAGACCCACGATGCCGGGCGAATTGTGGTTTCCGGATTCCAGTTTCTGTGGCATCTCATCCGGCTGAGTGTCGAGTTCGCTGCGTGATCCGGTACCTCCCTGACGCAGCGGTTCGAGTTCCGTCTCCCGACCCGGAGCGATGTACAGGAGCCCTGTTCCAAGAGGCCCGAGGAGCCCCTTGTGGCCAGAGCATGCGACGAAGTCCGGATGAAACTCCTCGACGCTGAACGGCAGATGCCCGGCCGATTGTGCCGCGTCGACGGCGAACAGTGCGGTTGACTGACGCGCAACCTCGCCGATCTCAGCGACCGGCTGAATGGCGCCGGTCACGTTTGAGGCGTGTTGCACGATCACCATGCGAGTTTCTGGACGGATGGCCGCTTGAATGTCCGCCGGATCAATAAAGCCGAACTTGTCAACATCCACGACCGTAACACTGACATCCCGCAACCGTTCCAGATGTCGGAGCGGTCGCAACACGGAATTGTGCTCGGCCATCGACGTGACGACATGATCGCCCGGCTTCACCGCACCGTGCAGAATCATGTTGAGACTGTCTGTGCAGTTGAACGTGAACACCACCTGGTCACGGTCTTTAGCACCCAGAAGCTGTGCGGCTCGCAACCGGCAGCGATCAACAGTCTGCTGCAGAGCCTGGCCAGCGTCGGTCGCGCCGCGGCCAACTGCTCGGCCATTGTGTCGGTTGTAGTCGTCGACGGCTGCGTAGACGCACTCGGGCTTCGGAAAGCTCGTTGCGGCGTTGTCGAGATAGATACTGCTCACTTCTGCGTTCCGGATTCCAGGGACGCGATCCAGTCACGCAGCAGCTTGATAGCTCGCTGGTCGGGGATGGACGAGGCCACATGCGGCATGCGGCCGAGCCCTCGACGTTCCATGCGGTGCAGGAGCATGGATTGATCTGGTTTTCCGGGTACGAGCAGACTTGGTTCGTTCAACTTGAAGCTGCCATGTCCCGGCCGCACGTTGACAGTCCCTGTCTCCTCCAGCGGCAGCGTCACAAGTAGTTGGAACTCGGCATTTCCGCCGCCCCACTTGCGATGACAGTGAGAGCAGTTGGCGTGCATATACGAGCGTGCCCGATCCGCCAGCGGTGCCTCGGCGTTGTGATAATCGGCCAGACGATCGAGTTTCTCGGCCTCATCTGGAATCGCCGCCTTGAACAATCCAAATTCGTTGAACATCTCAATCTGGTTCCGTTCTCCGATGTCTCCACCGTAGTCGAAATCGCGGTTCATCTGATTCGTTGAGACACCAAGCACGTACTTGGCGGACATCGTGTGGCACAGCGTGCATTCGGCGCGGCTCGGGAAATGCCATGTCTGCTTGCGGAATCCGTCGCGCGCCCGGGCGTCTTTTATTTCGTAGGTCCGATCCTCGCCCTTCGCATCGAGGAGAAACGCCTCGTCCTGCTCGTCATTCCAGACGTATGTGTAGCCGTGCCAGACCTGCGCGCCGTACTCGTCGTCCTTGCCTGGCATCTTCTCGTAGTGCAGCAATCTGGTTTCGAGTCGCCTGAGGCTGTCGGGATTGCCGGTTTCCATTTCGAGCAAAAACGTCTTGACCAGGACGGTTCCATCGGGAAAACGCCAGCCAGGCCGCGATCCGGGAGCCGGCTGTGGATAGACGACAGTTTCGAATTCGATGTGCGCGTCACCGGGGATCGCAAGCAATCGATCCTTGACGGCGTTGTCTGACCACAGCGGAGCCACAACGTCATATGGAATCAGACCTTTCGCTGGTTTAAGCGTGCTTATCGAGGTGAACAGTCCTGTTTCGCTGAGCTTGCGCGGAAACGGAGGCGTGTCCTCGGTGGCCGGAGGCACGTGGACCAGTTCGTGAATCTGGCCGCCTGCAAAATCGAGCAGCAGCACTTCTCCATCCGGAGTCTGACAGAACTCGATCAGCCGAATCTGCTCGTCACACAGCTCGTGATGGGCCAGCAACTTCTTATTGTCGGGATCCCACTTCAAAGCCCAGATCTTGCCTGTGTCGTAATCGCCGTAGATCAAATGGCCGCTCAGCTCGGGCAATTGCTTGCCGTAGTAGACGTATCCCGCGGTGATGGACCGGAAGTCCGAGTGCGGATGTTCGACGATTGGATCAATGAAAGGCGTTGGCCCCTTCGGTCGTTCGAGGCGGAAGGGATGAGTGCCTTCGCGAACGCTCCAACCGTAGTTACCACCTTTCTGGATCACATAGATCATCTCCCACAGGTCCTGCCCGACTTCTCCGCCCCATAGCAAGTCAGTTTCCCGATCGAAGCTGAATTTCCAGACCTGGCGATGTCCGT
>CAYSJO010000426.1:0-12904 GCA_964431285.1 uncultured Planctomycetaceae bacterium | reverse complement strand
GGGGCGGGGTGGGGCGCGCGCCCGGCCGGCTCTTTCTCTTTTTCCCCCCCGTCTTTTTTTGTCCTTTGCTGCTTTTTTGGTTTTCGCGGGGGTTTTTCGTTCGCCCGGGTCGGGAGAGCCGCGCCGAACGGTGGTCAGGCTACTTGTGCGTTGCTGCAACCATCGTGGCGGCATACTCACCGATGCTGGAGACAGCGTCTTCGACCGACACAGTTCCGCCACCGATCGCTTCGACCTGACGAACAATTGCCGAGCCAACGATTACACCATCCGCGACATCCCGCAGGATGTCGACCTGTTCCGGATAACTGATGCCGAACCCGACCGCAAGGGGCAGATCAGTCTGACTTCGCAGCCATGACAACTGCCCAATGAGCTCCGGGGGCAGTTCGTCGCGAACGCCTGTCGTCCCGGCCACGGAAATGCAGTACACGAACCCACTGGCTGCGGCGAGAATCTTCTTCGCCCGCTCGTTGGGCGTCATTGGCGAAATTAGCTGGATCAGATCGACGCCCTGTCCCTGGACAATAGAAGCGACGTCAGCAGCTTCGTCCGCCGGCAGGTCCGGAATAATGAATCCTGAGAACCCGGCTTCGACAGCTCGACTGACAAACGCCTCGACCCCGCGCCGAAACAACAGGGCATACGAGACCATGGCGACCAAGGGCGGAAGTTCCTCCGTTGGCAGCGACTCGACGCCGTTGAAGATGTCGTCAACCTGCAGCCTGTTTTCGAGTGCTCGCGTGTACGAAGCCTGAATTACGAGGCCATCCGCGATCGGATCGCTGTACGGAAACCCGACCTCGATCAGGTCGACACCTCGACCGCCGATTTCACGGATCAGGGCCAGTGTGCCGTCCATGTTCGGATCACCGGCGGTCACAAAGGGCATGAAGGCCAGATGGCCGGACTGTTTGAGCGCCGTGAATGCGGCGGTGATGCGTGTTTCGGACATGGTGCGATTCGTAATGAGCAGCTGGTTAGCCGATTTCCTGGCCGAGCAGTCGGGCAACTTCGTAGACGTCCTTGTCTCCACGGCCGGAGAGGCACACGACGATTATGTCCTCCGGTGATCGGTCGGTAGCCGTTTTCAGGACTCGAGCAATAGCGTGCGAGCTTTCGATGGCGGGCAGAATGCCTTCCAACTTTGCCATCGTCTGGAGGGCGTTCAGAGCTTCGTCGTCGGTGACGCTAACGTAGCTGACACGGCCGCTGTCCTTCCAATAGCTGTGCTCGGGGCCGACGCCCGGATAGTCCAATCCCGCGGAGATGGAGTGCACGTCCAAGGTCTGACCATCATCGTCCTGCAGGACATAGCTGTAGCTGCCGTGCAGGACTCCCTTGTTGCCGTAGGTCAGCGTGCTGGCGTGTTCGCCCGGCTCCGGGCCACGTCCACCGGCTTCGACACCAGTCAGTGCTACGGACGTGTCGTCAACAAACGGATAGAACATGCCGGCCGAATTCGATCCGCCACCGACGCAGGCGATCACTTCGTCCGGGAGTTGACCGGTCGCGTCGAGGCACTGCTGGCGTGCCTCACGACCGATGATCGACTGAAAGTCCCGGACCATCACCGGAAACGGATGCGGGCCGACGACCGAGCCAATGATGTAGTGCGTGTGATGGACGCTCGACATCCAGTCGCGCATGGCCTCGTTGATGGCGTCGCGGAGTGTTCGTGAGCCGCTTGAAACTCCCCGGACTTCGGCGCCCATCATCCGCATATTGAAGACGTTCAATTTCTGCCGCCGAATGTCTTCTTCGCCCATGTAGACAACGCATTCGAGGCCGAAGCGGGCACAGGCGACCGCCGTGGCGACACCGTGCTGACCGGCTCCGGTCTCAGCGATCACGCGCTGCTTGCCCATCCGTCGCGTGAGCAGCACCTGGCCCATCGTGTTGTTGATCTTGTGGGCACCCGTGTGGTTCAAATCTTCACGTTTCAGATAGATCCGCGCCCCACCGCAATGCTCTGTGAGCCGCTCGGCAAAACACAGCGGGTTTGGCCGACCGACAAACGTTGACAGCAACTGATCGAGTTCGTTCTGAAACGCCGGATCCTGCCGGGCCTTTTCGTATTCGACGGTCAATTCCTCAAGAGCATTCATGAGAGTTTCAGGGACGAAACGACGCCCGAACTCCCCGAACCGCCCTGATTGATCGGGAACCTGACTGGAAGCGGTTGCGGTGTCTGTGCTCATGATGACCGGCGGGTTGTGAAAAGTCGGCGAAGTGGGCAGTTCCGGCTGAACCGGATCGTCAGTAAGCGCCGAAAAGATGAGGATCCGGGAAGCGGTGTTTTCTGTGACGCCGAAAACCAGGAGTGGGTTCAGCCTTGTCGAGGCCCCGGAGCGAAGGTCAGGTAAGTTACAGAAAGCAGCAATGAAATTCGATTGAGGCAGACCGAACGACACCCTCAGGGCCAATTTGTGGGGTGTCAGGTGATGTGTTAGAAACTCGCCCTTTTGCTCATCGAGAGGGCAGGGAGGAACTCTCATGCAACGCCCCGTCCGAACTTGTGATCAGGACCACTCGATCCTGCAACTGGCGAATCACCGAAACGGCGGCGCCGGGCGGTTTCCAGCCATACTGCTGTTCGGAATGCCCGGAATCGGCAAGGGCACTCAGGGAGGATTGCTGGGTAGCATGCAGGGCATATTTCATGTCTCCACCGGGGACATCTTCCGCAGTCTCGATCCCCAAAGCGAGAACGGCAAAGAGATCGCCCGCCGAATTGATAACGGTGAGCTGGTCCCTGACGAGCTGACAATCCGCATTTGGCGCGACTGGCTCGAAGACCAGATCGAAGCCGACCGTTACAACTCTTCGCGCGACACGCTCATCATGGATGGCATTCCGCGCAGTGTGGAACAGTGTGAGATACTGGAATCACACGTTGATGTGCTGGCAGTGCTGCATCTGGCGTGCTCCGATGACGAGCCGATCATCGAGCGACTGCGTAAGCGAGCTGCCACGGAAGGCCGAGCAGACGACGCGGACGAGAGCATCGTCCGGAAGCGGCTGGAGATTTATCGCACGAAGACCGAGCCCGTTCTTGGGTATCACTCGAACGAGATCGTCCACCTGGTTGATCCGCTTGGCACGCCGATGCAGATCAAGAAGAGGATTCTCGAGAAGATCATCCCGGCCATCCGTCGCTTCGAGCAGGCTGGCTGATCGCCGTTCGTGGTAACCGCACTTGTGCGGTTCGGCTCGGCCCTCGCAGGATATTGACAGCAACATCGACAGTGCCTCTTCCTGCTCCAGATGATCAACATGGCGAACGTGTTTCTCGTGCGGACCGGAATCGAGCCAGTGCCGCATCACTGGCCGAGCCTGTCGCACAGCCAGAATCCCAGCCCCAATAGGACTCATGACTGACAAACACTCATTCTTCAAAGGTCCACGACCGGAGACGGACAAGTTTCCGAACTTTGTACGGAAGGGCAATCTGGTGTTCACATCCGGGTTCGTCGCGATCGACGACAACTTCGCTGTGATTTCTCCTGGAGATGTCGTCGCGCAATCCGATCTGGTGTTCAGCCGTCTTGCCGCGCTGCTGGAGCATGCCGGTTCGAGCATGGAGGACGTCCTGAAGATATCGGCCTACCTGGTCGCCGACGCCGACTACCCGCTCTACAACGAAGCCCGACACCGCTGGTTTCCGGACAATCCACCCGCGAGTTCCACGGTGGTGGTCGCATCGCTCGTGAAGCCGGGGCTGGTTGTTGAGATCGAGGCGATCGCCACGACACGATCCGCCGACTCTGATGAGAGGCGGAGCTGATTTTCTAGTAGTCAGGCAGTGGACCTTGATGTTGGAGCCCTGACGCCTCAAGACGACAGTGCTTTCGCGAGATGGTGGGGATGGGGATCTACTCGATTCCTGCCGGGCCACGGGCACGTGTCACTTGTCCGACCAGACGCATCGATCACGAACGACTATCACGGTGAGACTCTACCGCGCAGCGTTGCCAGCGCCCTCATCCGTGGCCGACTTCGGAGTTAATTGTTGGATTCGGTGTCAGGAAAGGCTTTTCGTGCGTAAGCCACGACATCTTGCCGCGTATGAAGATGCAGCCGATGCATTAGCTGGCATTTGTGGTGGTTGGCCGTCTTACGAGTGATTCCCATGAAATCTGCCGCTTCCTTGAGAGTCAATCCGGTGGCGAGCAGCTGGAGCAGTTCCAGCTGTCGAGGCGAGATGAGTTCGTGGGCATTGTCTCGTCGTACTTGTTTGGACATGAGGGATTGCTCATTAGGTCGAACTCGGAAGCTCCGCCTAGGGGAGAGACATTGGGTGGGGTCGGCTACGAGCAGCGCGCAACGACTCCGTAGGGAATGACCCGATAGCTTGGACGTTGCCACACCGAGACCGCCTGAGCCAGGTTGCTGGATCAACTGGACTCACCGCTTCCATCCGGATGCAGAGCACAATTCCGTCACGACTCGGAAAGAAAGAGTGCACAATCTGGAAGTGTCTGCGTTGCGCGGCTTCGTGAGATGTTGCAGTGTTCAGTCAGATCTCGGAACGAGGTCTCATGTGGTGATAGCGTGCGGTCGAGGCTCACTGCTGCTCGTGAGCAAAGTGGCCCTCCCCGGGATCGTCTCTGCCTGGCGGCGATCGCATCGCCATCGGACCGTGCCTGCCCGGGGAGAGCCGCATGGGCTGCGGTCAATGCACAGCGGGGAGTAAGAAAGCGACTTTGCGCACGTGTTCATAAGCAGAACGTACAGATCTCACAAAGAGTTGCTTCACTCGTACCGGCTAAGACCAGTGGCAATCAGGAGTCGGCTGAAGCCGACCAACCATTCGTGCTCCCGCGAAAACGGGACGGTCAATCTTTTCCAGCGACTTGTTATCCCAGAGAAACTCGTTCGGTGGGGTATTGATAATTTGCGTCTCGAACGTGGCGTGTCAAAGCGAGCAGCAACGTCAAAGGACCGACTCGCCCCAAGAACATCGTGACGATAATGACGAGCTGAGATGCTGGCGATAGATTGGCGGTGATTCCCGTTGACACTCCGACTGTCGCGAATGCGCTGGTGGCTTCGAAAAGGATGTCGATGAACGGCACGGCCGCCGGCTCGAAGATCAGCAGCAGCAGCGTGGTCGCGACCAGGGTCATGTTGCCCATGGCAACAACGACGAACGCGGATCGAACCTGATCGTCGGGGATCATCCGTCCGTGGCATTCGACATGCCTGCGTCCACGCAGGATCGATATCAGCGACAGCACGGTGATAGCTGCTGCGGCCGTCTTGATTCCGCCGCCGGTCGAGCCGGGGCACGCTCCGACGAACATCAGCATGCAGGAAAACAGTTTCGTGGCCGGCTCGAGAGTTCCGTGGTCCACCGTGTTGAATCCGGCCGTGCGAAAGGTGACCGACTGGAACCAGGCTTCGGCAACTCGTTCACCGAACGACTGGTCGCTGCGGACGCCTGTCGATTCCAGCAACCAGTAACCAACGGCGCCCAGTACGAGCAGCAACAGTGCCATCGTCAGATTGATGCGGGGAGCAAGCCGTAACCGTTCCGCCAGACGTCGCTGTCGAAACGGGCCGCTTCTGCGATGGTCCTTCCATGCATCGACAATCGCGTTGAAGCAACTGCTGACCGTGCCGAAGCCGAGACCACCGGCGATGATCAGAAAACACAGCACGAACCAAACCTGCCATGCCGTGCCGAGCCCGACGAATCCGTTGTTCGTCAATGAAAATCCGGCATTGCAGAAGGCACTGATCGAGTGAAACGCACCGAAGAACGCGCGTTCGCCGGACGGAAGATCCGCCCAGAGTGTTGAGAGCAGTACGGCACCAACGGCTTCCGCCAGCAACGTAAACGTGAGGATCGCCACGAGTATGTGCCGAACATCACGCAGAGTCAGAGCCTCGGTCACTTCTGAGACCGCCGCGCTTTCGCGGAACGCCAGTTGTCGGCCAATGATCAACGCAAAGATCGCACTGATACTCATCATGCCCAGACCGCCAATCTGAAACAGGAGCATGATCACGACCTGCCCGAAGCGGCTCCAGTAGGCATTGGGGCCTCCCGTCGGAACGACACTGAGCCCGGTCACACACGATGCGCTTGCTGCGGTAAACAATGCAATGCGGATCTGTTCCAGCAGACTCAATGCCTCACCGGTTCCAGTCCGGCTGCCCGGAAGCAGGAGAAGGACTGTCCCGACGAGAATCAGCCCTACGAACGAGACGACGAATATGAGTCCCGGGTTTCCTCGACGAGTTGTACTGCTGACAAAAATCAGCAAACGAGCGGCCGCATTCATCAACAGGAACAGCTCGGACCAGGCGACGACCGCGACAACACGACCAGCCAAGTACCACACGGGAAGCACTGGTCCGAAGGCAAGCAGCACGATCACGCCAACGAGCCACGCGGTTGCGAATCCACAGGCACGGCGATGGCCTGACCAGAATCGAACCCGGTCATCGGCAAGGTACCACTGCAAACCAATGGTTGACGTCTGCACCAGCGTCGCGACGACAACGATCAGGCCGAATTCCCACACCACATGGTCGACGGCGATTCCATGTTGCAGGACGGTCGCAACAAGCCCACTGACATATGCTGCCAGCCAGCAACGATTGAGCACGGCCAGCAATTGCTCAAGCCGTTGGTTCAGGACGGGGGATGGGTGCGATGCCATGGCTGCGTCAAACGTCCAGGTCGTCGACCAGGGCGGACTCATCCATGATGATCCGATAACGCTCGGCGGGGTCTTTTCCCAGCAACTGCTGGAATGTCTGATCCGCGTCCACCTGGCTCTCGATATTCACCTGAAGCAATGTCCGCGTTGCCGGGTCGAGAGTTGTTTCTTTGAGCTGCGGCGGTGTCATCTCGCCCAGACCTTTGAAGCGAGTGACATCGTACTTCCGGTTTCCGCCCAGCGATTCAACGACATGTTCCAGATGTGCATCATCCTGAGCGTAGTGCACGTCGCGGCCGGCAGTGAGTCGATACAACGGCGGTTGCGCCAGATAGATGCGACCCTGGCGAACCAAGTCCAGCATGTGCCGAAAGAAGAACGCCAGCAGCAGCGTGCTGATGTGATATCCATCACTGTCGGCATCCATCAGCAGGATGATGCGACCGTACCGCAACTGGCGGATATCGAACGATCCACCGATGCCGGTCCCGATCGTCTCCACCAGGTCACGGATTTCCTGATTCGCCATGACCTTGGCCATGGTCAGCGATTCCGTGTTCAGCACCTTGCCCTTCAGCGGCAGGATGGCCTGCGTACGGCTGTCGCGACCCATTCCTGCCGATCCGCCGGCTGACTGGCCTTCTACGATGAAGAGTTCGGACTCGTCGGGCTTCGACGAGCGGCAGTCCAGCAGCTTGCCAGGCAGCGTTGTTTTCTTGCCGGCTCCCGATTTGCGACGCACGTCCTTCGCGGCGTCTCGGCTGGCAGCCCGCGCACGTGCCGCCATGATGATGCGTCCAATAATTGCATCAGCCACAGTCTGATTGTTGTTCAGCCATGTCTCGACACTGGGACGAACAAGTCCCTCTACCTGGGCGTTGATTTCGGGGTTATTCAACTTCTCTTTGGTCTGTCCCTGAAACATCGGGTCCGACAGAAACACAGACAGGATGCCGCACGTTCCCTCACGAATGTCCTCGGGGCCGATACTGACGCCTTTCGGCCGTATCTCGTGGACCTCCATGTAATTCTTCACAGCCTTGGTGATGCCTTGCCGATAGCCGGACTCGTGAGTGCCGCCGGCGTGAGTGCGAATGCCGTTAACGTAGCTGCGCACCCAGTTGTCGGTTGATTCGGTCCAGCGCATGACGACTTCGACGCGCGTGCCACCGTTGACATCCTTTTCCGCCTTACACTGATCGTCGTGGACGGGTTTCCGATTCTCGTCCTTCGTGATCTTCTCAAGGTACGCAGAGATGCCACCCGGATTCTGAAACTCCGTGGTTTCTTTATGCACTTCGTCGACGAACGTGATTCGCAGTCCGCCATGGATGAACGAAATGTCTTCCAGGTGCTGCCGGATGACGTCGGCCTTGAAATGGATCGTGCGGAAGATCTTCTCATCGGGGCGAAAGAAAATGCTGGTGCCGCGTCCGCGAAACGGCTTGACCTTCTTGACTGGCGCCTGTGGTACTCCTCGACGGTATTCCTGCACCCATTCGTAACCATCCCGTCGAACGGTTGCCGTCATCCGGATCGATAGCGCATTGACAACAGACGACCCGACTCCGTGCAGTCCACCACTGCGAATGTAATTCTTGTTGGAGAATTTCCCGCCAGCGTGCAGCATCGTCAGGATGACTTCCAGCGCCGAGCGTTTGTACTTGGGATGCTTGTCGACGGGGATGCCGCGACCGTTGTCGGTGACAGTACAGTTGCAACAGTCCTTGTGCAGGGTGACTTTAATCTCGCTGCAATGCCCGGCCAGATACTCGTCGACCGAGTTGTCGACGACCTCCCACAGCAGGTGATGCAGGCCCTTACTGTCGACTCCTCCGATATACATCGAAGGCCGCATGCGGACGGCTTCCAGACCTTCGAGAACTTCAATATCGCTGGCGCGGTAAGTTGATTTCCGTTCTGCCACTGCTGCCATTGTGGTCCCGTTTTCCGTTCGATCCGTCGGTGAGTATAGTGTCCATTGGCGTCGCGCGGGCGGCGCGCCAGAGTCATACCGTGCCCGCATTCCGATTCGCAAGGATGACTTCCGTCGTCCTGAATCAGTCCTCATCCGGCAGCGGAATCGCTCCGGCGGCCGGCTTGCCTTTGCCCGCGCGAATGTAATCACCCCGAGCCTGAGCGTACTCATCAGCAGTCAAATCTTCAGATGTATCGCCCTGTGTCGATTCATCGAAGTACCGCTGCAGAAACGGTATGCACCAGCCGCAGCCACTTCCGGCGCCACCACACTCGCTGATCTGACTGGCTCGCTTCGGTTCGTGAATGCGGATGAAGTTGAGAATCTTCCGCTTCGTCACATGGAAGCAGTAGCAGATGCTGTCGTCGAGTTGCATGCAGGGTGGCCAATTGGAGTTGAAAGCTGAGACCGGTACGAAATCACTTGTCGTCGAGAACCAGGCGGATGGACTCGGATTCCTCATCGACGATGGGACGGGCTCCAGCAAGACGTGCCGATTCTGAAAGGACTTCCAAAGGTGTCGTAGCTTTGAGAGAAAACGAGACTGGTTTCGACTGTGTCGCTGTCGGGAGGTCATCTACGTCAATGCGCACCCTGACAAGCTGTTCCACGACTT
This sequence comes from uncultured Planctomycetaceae bacterium, assembly GCA_964431285.1. Lineage (GTDB taxonomy): Bacteria > Planctomycetota > Planctomycetia > Planctomycetales > Planctomycetaceae > CAUZFZ01. The sequence goes on along the minus strand of CAYSJO010000426.1, from coordinate 3,639 downwards.
CGACCAGACCGGACAACGGGGCCGGTTCCTTCTGCTCGAACGAGGGAATTTCGATCCCCAGTCGTTCCTCGAAGGAGAGTCGCCTTGGACGTTCGACGACTGGATCGGCGGTAATCACCTCAGGCCCAGCGGTGCTGTCGGCAATTGTACCGGCATTCGGAGCAGCCACTGCTGACGAAATTCGCGCCGCGGGCGTGTCACTGATGGATGATTCGCCCGGAGTCGATGGCGCCCCGAGCACAGGAATGTCGATCTGGTCGGTCAGTTCGACCAGCGGATTGTCGAGCGAATCGTCGCGCGGACTGGTCGGTCGAAAATCGTCAGGAGGCGGAACGTCAGCAGGTGCCGAATCGATGGTCGCAACTGCGATGTCAGAATCGGGTGTGGTGTCGAGAGCATTTTCCGAACTGGAAGTGTCCGGATTCGAACTGCCCGAGAACACGAAAGCCAGAATCAGAGCAGCAGCGCCGGCCAGACCAATCCAGACGGGGCGCGTTAGCTTCGGCTTCTGATCGATGGAGACCGAGGCGGGGGACATTGAAAGGAGTCGCAAGTCACCCGAGTCTGATTTTTCCACGCACAGCGGGGCCGAGCAGTCCGGGCACTGAAACTCATCCTCGGGAACGTCAGCCGATGACAGACGCAGTCGCGTCGAGCATTCTGGACAGACAAGGCTGAGCTGCTGAGATGACTGCATGGGCTCACTGACTGTCGGTTATCGACTACTCAAACTTATAGGGCGTCTGGCCGTCCTGTTCGGCGAACTTCGTCGTGGTGACCAAGAACTGGCCCTTGTCCTGCTGGATCACGATGCACATGCCCTCGTACTGGTCGACGATCTGTTTGATGGCGACCAGGCCGGCATCCTGCATCACGAACGTCTGGGGCATATTCTGTGTGTAACCCTTGTCCTTCAGAGCATCACCATTGACGACCGATTTCAGTTTGCACTCACCAGCGATGTAGGCGAACGCGTCCTTAAGTGGTTCGCGGTTGAACTCGACGTCAATCTTCATCTTCAGGCGATCAACCATCAGGTCCGGCAGCTTCGGACCCGAATCAGTGGGCACTTGCGGCACGGCTGATGCGAAGTCTGTGTTTATGGCTTCGTCCCAGGCCAGCAACCCGGCCAGAGCGATGTTCGGTGCGGCGCGTTCCGACAACTGCGTCGTGAGTTGAGCATACCTCTCCCCCATGCCGCCAATCGTCGATTTTGCGAATACCTGCATCATCCCCGGAAAACGCCCGATCAGCTTGCGGCGCCCGGCCTGCTTCGGATTCATCAACTCGACCATGTGTAGTAGATCGAACGGCAGCTTCTTCAGTTTGCGACGCATCTCCTTCTCAAGCAGGTGTTCGCGGATCGTCGTCGTATTGCGCATCAGGATTTCGGAGAAGAACTTCTGCTCGCCAAGATGCATGCTCCATGCGACCGACTCGATCTCGACATCGTTAAAGAATCGCAGTGAGTGTTCGATCAGATCGGCAGTCTCCGGTGCGAACAGCGTGTCTCTGTGTCGGCTGACGACGACGGGTTCGAATAGCACTGTGATGTGACGGTCAACGTCCGTCTCGTTAAGGATGGCATCGATTCCGTCGGACTGGACACTCGGGTAATTCACCGAATCGGCCAGTTCCTTCGCGGCAGATGCAGGAGCAATCGCGATTGTTTTCAGATCTTTCATGACATAGCTGCGCTCGTCATCAACGTAGACCGGATACCCGTACTCGTCAGTTTGTGTTCCGAATCTGATGATCAGCTCTGACTTCTTCTGGTCTTCCAGCAGACGCACGACAGCAGCAGCCTCGGGTACCTCACCGCGTTGTCCGGTAATGATGCCGATGACGGCATGTTCGATCTGCTGCGGCGGATACAGGCACAGCCGTTCAATTTCTGAGGCAATCCATCCGCCGAACTCTTCACCAAGGCAGTACATGAACTCCTGCCCCTGACTCTGCTCCGCCCAGAGTTCCGCCGGACGGATGCTGATAATGACCTTACAACCCATGGGCAGCATGTTGGTCGGAATCGTGCCGCCTTCCGTGGGGCTGGCCGCCTTGGCCCGTTCACGCTGGTTGCGGAGTTCTTCCTTCGTATCGGCCAGCTGCTCGTCGGCCTTGGGCTTAGCGTCCTGGACGCGCCGTTCCTTTTCGCCTGACTCGTAGGTCTTTGCCGCGTAGACGACGCCCACGACGGCGAATGCCGTGACGACTCCGGCGATGATCGATGCCTTGCGACGCTTGGCGCCTTTGCGTTTGATCTCCTTCAGCGCGGCAGCTCCGCCGAGTTCCTTTTGACCGACCTCAGCGAGCGTCTGGAGCTGAGGAGCTGGATCAATGGCGACTCCGGGGAATTGCCCAGGAGCCTGCGAAGCCGTAGCCACTGGCGACGCCTGTCCCGCCGGAGCATTGTCCGGAACCCAACGGGCATCGGTGCCTTCGACCGGCTGCGCCAGCTCCATTTGAATCTCGTCTTCGTCGTCTTCAGATTCTGGTTGTGGTGTCGGAAGCTGCATCACGAACACGTGACGGCATTTCGGACATCTGGCCTTCTTACCGAGCTTGGAAGAGTCCCGGAGTTTCAGACCTTTGGTGCATTTCGGGCACCGGATCACCATGGCTGCTGTGCTCATAACACGTCCCCGAAGACAACTTCGGTTCGATCAATTCGGTGTGAGAAATAAGTGGCGGAGACCGCGAAAGTCAGATCAGGCCTGGACCACTACAAACCCATTGATTCATGGTAAATCCGAACACGGCCGATTGCCAGGCGAGCTGAGCTTCACCAATCCTAAGCGGAACTGTACGGCACGAAAGAACTTATCAGAATGGCATGTTCACCTGACCGATCGGCGTCCAGCGTTCAATCCAGGTATAAAAACTCGTTCGAATTCAGAATGACGTGACACAAGTCGGACAGAGCGTGCTCGGGGATTCCGCTGCGTGAGTTTGCGGGTCGGGCCCCGATGGCCAGGTGATTACCGGCTGGTGAGCCGTCCTGACCCGCGGCATCAGCCTGATTGAATTGCCAGAATGCGGCGACGCGGCGGCCAGCTCCACTGTTGATAAGCAATTCGTCCGCCTTCAACGCGGCGGCCGAGATCCGGACGTTGTCGAGCAGGCCATCCCAGCGACTGCTGCGACCGTCCCGATCGCCCAGAACCAGATTGAAATCCGGTCGGAAGTGACCCGTGACTTTGTGTGGGACACGGGCAGTCTGAAGCTCTGCGTCCGGTTGCGACAGGTCTTTCAAATAGAACGTGATACCCGCCTCCGACGTCTCGGCAACCTTCACGGAGACCGCAACGTAATACGGACGATTCAACTCAGGGCGCAGATTCGATGCGATGACTTCATAGGTCGGTTTGCCCGTACCTGCCTGGCCGGGCGCACTGCCGACAAGCTGCAGAATCAGGTTGCGGGGCTGATACCCTGACTTCGTGCTGGTCACGCCAAAGTTCCAGCCTCTCTGCGTCGCACTTCCATTCCAATGTGACACGATCGTCCGCACACTGGCGTTCGGAAACAGCGACTTCAGGTGAATGACCGCTTCAATCGTGAAGTCGCCGTCCGGCAATGACTTCGGATTGCCGAACTTCCACTGCGTCCGTGCGTCGGTCCCAACGATGTTCGCAGCCG
>CAYSJO010000425.1:0-4359 GCA_964431285.1 uncultured Planctomycetaceae bacterium | reverse complement strand
GACCCCCAGGTTCCGCGCCACCTCGGCCTGAGTCTGGCCCGACTCGACCATCCCCACAGCCTCACGCTTGAACTCTTCGCTGTGACGACGCTTACGCTTCGACATCGCTGCTCCTCATGAGGTCCAGAATAGAACCTCGATCGAGCGCACACGATTCATGGGGAAGTTCAGGTCTACCGTTGCAGAGTCACGTCGAGCGTCGCCTGGCGATGAACGTGTTCGATTCGGGCGAGCCGCCTTTCCAACAGGACAAGACAATCGTAACGGAGATCGATGCCTACCCGGCTCAAGGCGTCTCTAACATGCGGCAATTCGCCGCGGGACCGATGCCCGCGGAATATACCCCGCCACCTCAGTAAGTCGTTCGCGTCAGACGTTTCGAGACGCTACGCCAGAGCGTTGAGAGACCCGCTCAATGAACTGATGGCCTTCATCCGGAGACGCAAATGCGTGTCGCGGCAACACGAAGGCTTCAATCGCGGATGTGTAGATGAAGATGTGTGTCGCTGTGACCAGAATCTTCTCGACTGAGTCCCAGTTCCGAGTGGTGACTCCGGCTGCCCGCGATTCGACCAGACCGTCTGTTTCGATTGCCAGCGAGCAAGGACCGCTGAGTCCTGATGGTCCGCCTTCCAGTAACATCCGCTTCGCCATTCGCGAAGTCCTCCAGCGAATGTAGGGAATGGCGATCAGCAGAAAGACGATCGGCGCGGTAAGTAACGGCCAGATGGCCATCGCCGCCTCAGCAATCGGTTTGTCGGTGGTTGCCAGAACCAGCGTGGGTAGTGCCATCAAGGCAACACAGCCGAATAGAAAAGCACGGCGTCTTTGACGCCGCACCGTTGGCGAGCAAGCCGTATGCACAGTTGTGAGCTCGACGTAATCCTCAGCGGTCAATTCGAATTCGACCTTCATGTGTCGGCCCGACCGAAATAAAGCCGCGATTCTGAATCGATCTCCATGCGGCTGATGGAAACTATTTCGCTGGTGCACCTGCTTCTGCGTGGACCATCACTGCCGCTTCCTCAAATGCCGCCGCACCATTACGGAATGAACTGCGGGCTTCTTCCAGATGACCGTCAGCCGCAGCCGACCAGGCCCGATTGAGCATTCGCTCGGCGTAAGCACACGGGAAGAGCACTTCCGACGCCTGGACCATGCCCAGTTGGTCTGTCAGAATCCCGCGAGCGTCGACAAAGGGGTCAATGTGATTCGCCAACAGCGAATCGATGCGTGACTGGATTTCAGCGGCTTCGATCAAATCGATCGAATTGGTCAGTTCCTGTAAGGGCGTCTGCAACTGCTGCAGGAGCTTGAGCGGGTCTTTGCCGACCGCCGAGGCACCCGAACGAACGGACTGACGTTCCCGGTTCATGCCGATCCACCACGTTGCCAGTCCGACTCCTGAAACAACAACCCCGGCCGCGAAGACCCCGACGGTGTCAGGGAAGCGGGAATCTGAGGCGGTGGCGTCTCCCTCGGCGTAGGCTGCCGGCGGCAATTTGGCGCCGGCCGAAACTGCGATCACAATTCCCGCCACGAACGCCAGAAATCCGGCGGTATTCATTGTTCATCCTCCGGACAAAGTCAGGACATTAATGCCCCGTAAAACGCATCTCCCATTCCGATCATTGCCTCTCCGACAATCAGACCAGCAGCGAAGGGCACCAGACGGTGCTCGCAGAAGGCTACCCCTTGAGACTTTTGAATTGCCATCTGCAGGAGACAGCCGATTCCGTATCCGAAGGTGATGTAAAACGGCAGGTACATGGCGAGACCGACAAGCACTCCAAGCCCCGACATGGGAGCTGCCCCCAGCAGCAGCCCAATGACCGTGCCCATCGCATACTTGTCCACCGGAACCGATTTTCCACCGTCTTCCTCGGAGAGACTTTCGATGATGCCAGCGAGAGCGGCCCCTTGCGGAGCCGGAAGATTGGTTCCCGAACCGAACCCACCCTGCGAGCGATCTTCGTCGGTCGTGGCATTCGTTACGTCCTCCGTTGCATGTTCCGCGGTGGCTGGCGTTGTGCTGTCCAGCTCGGGAGGTCCGGCCTGCCACAGCACGTGCACGACTCCCAGCGCGAGCAAAGCCCCGAACCACGTCACGGCGAACTGCACGGTTTGCTGTTTGACCGGGCGGGCTCCAAGCATGAAGCCCGTCTTCGAGTCCTGCATCATGTCGGAGCCCTGGCCAATGGCCACGCACACGGCAACTCCCACAACCATCGCTCCTGGTGCGTTGCCTCCCAGCAGCAGGAGCATCAGCGTTACCGAAATCAACGACGTGCCGGACATGGGCGATATGTCTGTCATGCCCGTTGCCTGAGCGACGATCAACGCGGCCAGTGCCAGCCAGACTGTGCCAACGACCGTCGACAGCAAGGCGTCGGGCACAGTCATACCCGGAGTGATACTTGAAGCGACGAAGAACAGTGTCACTCCAATCCCTCCACCGATTGTCAGCGACTTGAGCTTCAACTCGTCGCCACCAACCTGACTGCCGGTGGACGGAGTCTTCGTCGCCGAGGCCAGTGACCGGAAGGCGCCTACGATCGCCGGAAATGCCATGACAACTCCCATCAAAGCGCCGCCGATGAGTACGCCGATTCCAAGGGGCTTGAGCATGTTTCCGTAGACGACGCCTTCATATGCGGCCTCTTCCGTGCCAGGCGGCATCCAGTCATTAAACACCACAGCTGGTGAAATTACCCACCACGCCAACAGGCCGCCAGCAAGAAACGGCAGGCCGCCGCGTCCAGCCAGAAGTCCCGCAGCGATGTTCATCAGCGAGAGACTGACCACCGGCGAGACGTAATCGGGCAGAATGTTGAAGCTGTAGAGGAGTTCGTCGCCGTCATGTCCTCCCAGACCGAAGCCATAGTTCTGGATCCAGTCTGGAGTTGAAATCCAACCGGTCAGCAATAGCGCCTTCCATGTGGCGCTGATTGCGCATCCCCACGCGAGCAGCTTCGCCTTCTCGGTCCCGGCGGCTCCCGCACGAATAATTGTTGAGGTGGCAACTCCGGAGGGGAATCGCAGCCGGTCGATCTCGATCATCTGCTTGCGCAGCGGAATGATTACGACTACTCCCAGAATCGCCCCGGCGACTCCAGCGATGGCCAGCGGGAGAAAATGCACCTGCTCCGGACCAAGCAGATACAGTGCGGGCACAGTAAACACCACGCCCGTGCCTGCGGTGTTGATCCCGGAAGCGATCGTCTGGTTGATGTTGTTTTCAACCATCGTGCCACGACGCAGAACACCTCGCAGCAGGGCGTAACCCATGATCGCCGCGACCGTCGACCCTCCAATGGCAAATCCGAGCTTCAGGGCGACGTACACAAACGCCATGTTCAGGACGATGCCTTGTCCAATGCCCAGGACGACAGCTTCCCAGGTGAGCTCGCGGTAGGGCTGAAGGCTGGGGCGGTTGGGTTCGCTCATGCGAGTCGCTCCGTGACGTCTGCAGAGTGCGAGGATGCCAGATGCCCGAACCATAGGCCTCGGGTGTCGGCCCGACAACGCTTCGAAGCGACTCGCCGGAATTCCGTGGCCTGCAGAGTGCATTCCGACATCCCCCGTCTGTTACATTTCTCCACGTCAACATGAGAGCCCCACTCAATCGCGATCACCTGGTCTCGATTGCCCCCCACCCTATGGTTCACACGCACGCACATGCCTATCAGTGACGCAGACGCACGCAAGCACGTCGACCTGGAAGTCAAAGACGCCCAGCTCATATTCAACACGGTCTGGGAAAAACTTGAGGACGAGGTCGGACACGAAAATCTGCGCTTTCCGAAAGAACTGACATTGCTCGGCGGAGCACCCGGTGCCGGCAAGGGAACTCACACCGAGTTCATGATGAAAGCCCGCGGCTTCACCTGTCCGACGATCGTTGTCAGTTACCTGCTGACGACCCCCGAAGCTCAGAAAATCAAAGACAGCGGCGGCATGGTCGGCGATAAAGAAGTCGTTGGCATTCAGCTACGTAAGCTGCTTGAAGAGGACTTTCGCGACGGAGCAGTGCTCGATGGGTTTCCCAGAACCAAGGTGCAGGTCGAGTGCCTGAAACTCCTGGTCGACAAAATCAATCAACTGCATACCGAGTTCGCAGCCACGCCACTGGCGAAGAATTTCCGCCGCCCGACGATCCATGCCATGGTGCTGTTCATCACCGAACGCACCAGCATCGAACGACAACTGAAGCGCGGTGCGGAAATTGCTGAACACAACCGGGAAGTCCAGGAAACCGGCGTCGGAGAACTGTGGGTTCAGCGTGCCACGGACACCACCGAGGAGTCCGCCCGCCACCGGTATCAGGTCTTCAAAGAACAGACGTGGGATGCGCTGAAT
>CAYSJO010000424.1:0-3343 GCA_964431285.1 uncultured Planctomycetaceae bacterium | reverse complement strand
CGGACGGCAGTGATTATCGAGTCATCAATGCTGCGGGACAGGATGTGCCCTTTCAGCTTGCGTTCCACGATGCCCGTCACTCGTCGCTGATTTCGTTTCGAGCAGCGGCAAGTCAACGTGATCCGTTCTACGTTTACTTCGACAATGCAAATGCCGCACGCTCGAAGCAACAGGTTGTTGTCCCGAATGAGCCCGGCAGTGGACCGCCGCGCGGTGAGTGGGTGCCACAGGCCGGGCTGGTCTACTCGACCATGCAACGTCCGGATGCTGAGAATCCGAAGACGGTGGACGAACTGACGGCACTGATTGCAGCCAGTGCGGAGAAATACGGAGCCAGGTATCAGCGCCGCGTAGCAGACGGACACAATCCGTTCGGACCGTCGGACTACTTCATCAGCGTCTACCGCGGCTGGATTCGCATTCCAAAGGACGGGACCTGGAGATTCTGTACGGCTTCAAATGAGGCCTCGTTCTCATTCCTGGACGGAGAAAAACTGGTCCATTGGCCGGGCCGGCACACGTCGGAGCGTGGACTGCGCGGTGAGAAAAATGAGACGCACGAACTGCAGGCCGGCTTGCATTACCTCGAGTACTATCACGAGGAAGTGCAACTTAAGCAGGTGGCATTTCTCGGCTGGAGCCCGCCCGGGTCGGAGACCGGACACTTCGGGGCGATTCCCGCATCGGCCTGGCCCGCTCCGCATCAGACTGAAACAGTTCATTATGAAACCCGTGATGGCCCATTGACGTCGTTCCAACCGCAGTTTGTTGATTCGATCTGGCCAAACGTCCGCAACGAAGGTCAGTACACGCGCGTCCGATTCGCACCAGCGAATGCTGGCGACTTTCCCGCGGGAACTCAGTTCGAATGGGATTTCGGCGACGGGCAGACGGCAAGTGGACCCAGCGTCGAACATGTATATCTGCGGCCCGAGCGATATCAGGTCTCGCTCAAAGCGAACGGAACAGCCGGGGACGGATCCGCGTCCTGGCCGTTGTTGATTTATGAACTGCAGCATGTGACCGGTGAGATCAAGCAGGGCCGACCACCCGATTATGCAGAGATTGCCACGGCGTACGACACGACGAAACTCGACGCGGACAATCTGCTGGAACTCGTCCGTCTGTTTTCGGAAAGCGATCGGCCTGCGGATGCGATTCGGGCCGGACGTTCGTTTGTTGAACGGTTCGGGCAATCCGGCTCGACCTCGCTGCCGGACGTGCATCGGTTGATCGCCTTCAGTGCGCTGAAGACCGGTGAGCAGGGAGTCGACGACGCGATCCACAGTTTTGAAGCCTCGATCACGGATGAAACTCCGGCGGCAGCGAAGATCGACTCCTACGCGCAACTGATTCGGTTGCTGGGGATCGAAAAGTCCGAACCGGAAAAGGCGCTGGCTCTATTACTGGTTGTCGAACAAACGGCGAGAAAGTCGGTTGTCGATGATGAAGTCAAAGCTGCGTACCGCCGTGCGGTCAACGCATCGGGGGACACGGCACTGTGGAACGGTCAACGGGCTCAGGCGCGGGATTACTATCGTCGAGTTGAGGCACTGCGCGGCAAGTACATTCCGTTACAGGTCCGTGCCGCCCGGATTGGAGCGTATCCGACTTCGCTTCGAGAGCACCTGGCCGATGGCAACTTTGGCGCGGCTCTCAATCTGGTCAACGAGTGGGAAGACACGTTCGCGACGGACAAGGTGAACGGTCACACGTTTTTCTGGCGAGGTTCGATACTCGCGTTGAGGAAACAGCATCGCGAAGCAGCACGGTACCTCGCGCGGGCGATCTCGCTGGCGATCGGAGCGTCATTTGAAACCGAGGCGCGCTGGCGACTGGCCGTCGCCCTGGAAGGAATCGGGAAAACGAAGGAGTCTCAGGCCGAACTGGCCCGGCTTGTCGCAACCGGCCTGGCTGATGACTTCACCGACCTCGCTCGACGAAAGCTCAAGGCACTGGCCGAAGCCGGGTTGCCTTAAACGAACCTGTTCGACAGGAACTCCATCATGCCGCCTCGCGTTTCTGCATTGATCGTTGCAGTCCTGCTGCCATGTCTGGCCGGAGCGGAACCGGCTCCAAAGAATCTGTTTCCAAACGGAAACTTCGATACGGGTGAAGTCACACCGGACAACTGGCAGACGGTCGACGGGTTGTCCTCGTTCTGGGTGAAAGATAAAGACCCCGCGCGTGGACGCGTGCTCAAGTTCGATTCTGACGTGAACCAGTCGCAGGCCTATCCATGGTGGGCGAAGATTGCCGAGGGGGCCTCGCCGCTGAAAGCTCCGTCAAAGATTCCGACGACCCCGCCCAAGTACGACACCCTGGCCGGTCTGGACGGTGTGTGGTTCTGGAGTGATCCGATTCCGATCGAGAAGCGGAAGCAGTACTGGCTGACGCTCGATGCGAAGGGCGCCGGCATGCTGGTCTGGCTGGTCGGCTATCCAGAGAAACCGGACACCTCGTTCGCAGCCGACGCTGGTGCCGTCCGTCAGTACTTTGAAAAGGTCAAAGGCACGGCTCCACCCAACGAACGCAACCGCAAAGCTTTCATTCACAAGTATGTGTGGAAGGGTCAGTTGAAGATTGGCGCGTCGAGCGACTGGCAGACGTTTTCCCGGCGGGAGAAGCCGTTCAGCCCGACAAAATACACACCGACAGTCAAGTATGTGCGGGTGCTGCTCTATCCGTTCTGGCCGCCGGGCGAGTACTTCGTCGACAACGTCCGGCTTGTCGAGTACAGCGGGCAATAACCCCCATTCAGTGATTTCGGCGCGACTCGGTCTTGAAGTGCATCGTGTCCTTGATGCTCATGGTTGTGTGAGGAATGCGGTCAGCTTCGGCGTATCCAGCGTGCGGGTGATGCGGAAGACGCCCGACGGCCCGTCCACGTGGCCGCTGTAAATGATAATATGCTGCTCGCCTCTTTTCCGGTCGATCACAGCAGCAGCCGGATGGAAACCATCGGCGGGCCACCCGTTGCCGCTGCAGTTCAGCAGCCGGCACTCCTGCTTCCACTGGCCCGTCTGCCAGTCGGCCGGGTCCATGCTCCACAGGAAGAGGTCGAGGGCGATCCGGTCCGAGCGACAGACCTCCAGCCGCCGAGTAACCGGGTTGAAGAAGAGGTCCACGGTCCCGAGTCCTGGTTTAAGGTTTGACAGAATGACCTCGGGATTCTGACCGGGCGTCCAGGTCATCTGCGCGTGGCATTTTGGGTCTTCCGAGCGCTCGTGCCGGGTGACGAACAGGAACTTGTCTCCGTGCAGAAGCCCTGCCGGCGCGAACTGCGAGATTCCCACGTCATACTCCTCGTCCGTCCAGGTGGCGCCACCGGCAGCGGATTTGA
>CAYSJO010000423.1:0-3497 GCA_964431285.1 uncultured Planctomycetaceae bacterium | reverse complement strand
CGTCAGCTCGGCAAAGAAGGTCTGGATACGCTCAGGTCGCGTAGAGACCTGTCGAGCCTGCAACACGTCACCGCTCTCGTCTCGCAAAGAAATTGTGATCTGACGGGCATGCTGATCAATTCCAAGGTAAAGCATCGTCGTCCTCCTGCTGAAGAAACCGGAACGGGATCTCCAGCCAGTTACGACAACCTGTCAACTCCGGCAACGCCGACTCTTTCATAGATATCAATGGGGGATCGACAAAGCCCTCCGTGGTGAAAACGCCCGAAGCGGGAATGAACGCCGGTCAGCTCGACCCAGCCTTCGCCGCGACCTGTCAAGCAGCCGTCATCGATGCCGCGATCGGTCAGCACCGCAATCAGGTCGCTGGACTTGTCCAAACCGCCCAGATCCTGATGCAGCAGGGCCGCTACGACGATGCTGACACCGAGTACGGTCGCGCCCTCGCCGCCGCCCGCCGTGCCGGCGACACCGGGCTGGAGGGTGCATCGCTCCAGCATCAGGCACCCTCGCGGTTGAACGCCGGCAATACTCCCGAGCCGTGGACCTGTATCAGCAGGCTCTGAACCTGTTGCATGCAGCCGAACATCTCGAGGGCGTGATGCTGATCTGCAATCTGCTGGGCGTCGCCGAGCGGAGGCAGGTCGGCTGGCAGAAGGGTCGTTTGTCAGCAAGAAGGCGAGGAGGCCCGCGGGTCTGGTGACGAAGCTGCGGCCTTGCGGCACTTCAGTGCCGCCGAGAGCTATTTCCGCGAAAGCGTGGATGAATGGATCGACAGGGGCGACTCTCCGCACGAAGCAATGACGGAGGGCCAGCTCGGCCAACTCTACCGGCTGATGGGTCGTCTGGACGAAGCCGAGCAGCACGTCCAGCGACCGAGAAATCCGCGAAGGGCTCGGCGATCTCCGTGGCCTGTCCATCACGTACCAGACGCTCAAACACATCGCCGAGGCCCGTGATGACACGGCGGCGGCCGCCAAGTGGGCTGAGAAGGAACGAGACGTCAACGCGGAACTGGAGCGGCGGGCGCACGGCGACGCGGGGGCGGCCGGCAGGTGCTGGAGTTACTCGCACAGTTACTGGTCGGCTGCGTGCAGTCGGCGGCGACGGGAATGCCTCTGCCGGACCCGCTTGCCGGACTTCTCGACCAGCTCGACAACCCCAACGCCGGAGACCTCGCCACGCTCGGCGTCTGGTTCCGCCAGCTGAGCACCACTCCCGAGGACGAACTCTTAGGTCAGCTCAAGCCCCCCGCCCGAACTCCCCGAACCACTGGCGGCCGTCGTCGACCAGCTCAAAGACGCACTCGGTTAGGACCTGCACAACAATAACTTTCCTCATGTACGCTCTCCCTACCGGGGAGAGGGCAGGGTGAGGGGCAAACGAAAACGGCAAGTTAAACGTCTACTGGTTCGCCTTCATCTTCTCAGCCTTCTGCGCTTCGAAGCGGGCGATCCAGCGTTCAGGGTCGTCGTTGAACGCGGCCGCACAGCCGGAACAGCAGACGTAATACGACTTGCCGTTGAACGACACGGTCGACGTTCCCAGGCCACCCGAGATCACACAGGTGCGGTCTCCGTAGTCATCGTCGGGCCTGGCGAATGACACGCCTTCTCGCTGCGAGCCAATGGTGTCACGGAGCAGAAACGCCGACTTGCCGCGGGCACGCTTCACGTCGACCAGATAGCGGTTGTTGTGCTGCTGATTGAACGTGTACTGCCAGCGCTCGCGGACACCTTCTGCCGCGGTCTCCGTCAGTTCAAGCTTGAACTCACGGTGAACGGTCTTGCCGTCATCACTCGGGACGTCTTCCGGTTCCTTCAGAAACTTGCCTTCAAACTTGCGCGTCGTGCCGTCTTCGCCTGTCGTCGTCATGAGATACGTGTCGACTCGAGGATCGTACGTCAGCCGCAAATCGCGAAAGTACAGGCCGTTTTCGGACTTCGCGACCAGGGCGGGGAATTCCGGATCGGTCTTCAGGTCCCATGCCCAGTCGTGAACCTCGTTCGTGCTGGACTTGCTCAGGATGCCCTGCCACTTGCCGAGCATGATTTGAATGGGCTTCAGTCCCGCAACAATCTCTTCAAACTTCGGCGGACCGTTGGACGTGGACACATTGGTCGTATTCGCGTCGCTGTCCGTGTCGCTGGAGGAACCGCTTCCGAGCGTGACGGGTTTGAAAAACTCGGGCTTGGCCGTGGTTTTCGTCGGCTGGCCCTCGGGAGAGGCTGTGGGATTGCCAGAAGTCGCTGGTTGCGAAGTGGACTCCGTGCATCCGAGCGTCGTGAGTAAACCGAGCAGCAGTGCAACAGGGGCGAACTTGAGTGGTGTCATTGGAACCGGTCCAGAATTCGGGACGTTGGTCATCGACTGAGTCGGACAGTATCCGCTAAGGCGGGCGATGTCCCAACCAGGCCAGCCTGATACGCCACGAGTCCGGCCCTTCAAACGCGGTTTCGACCAACGTGTTGTCGCGGAGTTCCAGTTGAATGTCGATTGTCGAGTGATGAATGTTGATTTTCGAAGTGAGGGCACGTGGCACGACTGTGAGTTTCAAGTCATGACCGGTCCCAGCACTTCACCAATCGCTGATCATCAATCGACAATCATCAATAAATCCCAACTGACGCAATGCAGTCCTGACTTCTTCTGACGTGATCGGCACGGAGACATGCAGGTCAGCTCTGCGGCGCGGTCAGCGTTGGTGCCGCGCCGGCAAGCGGCCGGCTTTGGGTCGTGTCTGTGTTCGGTTTCACACGGACAAGCCAGCGGATGACCAGAGCGGCGACCACTCCGCACAGAATCAGAGTCAGAAAATTGTAGCGGACAGCGCCGTGCTCGATGTCGAGGACGATCAGCCATTGAACCGCGTCGGAGTCCAGCCAGGCAGGTCGGGTTTCAATCAAGGTTGCCGTGGCCTGGCTGTGCAGGACGGCCAGGCTGTTGAACAGCAGATGGAAGACAATCCCTGGCAGCAGACTGCCCGAGCGAATGGCCAGCAGGCCCAAGACCAGACCCAGCAGGGTCGCGTTAAAGACCTGCTGCGGAATCATGTGGATGATGCCGAACGTCACGCTCGACAGCACGACCGCAACTCCCGTTCGCCCGCCCCGACTGAACCCGCTCAGAATGAAGCCGCGGAAGGCGAGTTCCTCGCAGATGGCCGGAGTCAGTGCAAAAGTCGCGAGGATCATGATCAGCGGGATCGAGTCGTCGGACATGGCGGCGAATGCGGCCTTGGCACTGTCCGGAAGCTGCGGGAAGAACTCACTGAGACTCGACAGCAATTCGCTGGCGAGCGGGTGCAGCACGATTGGCAACACAATGGCGGCGCCGAGGAAACTCAGGCTCGGCATCTTAAACTTCAGTGTCTTGCGAGCGCTCGAAGTCAGCAGCACTGCCATGAACAGAGCCGGAGCCCCAATTAAGGCCATTTGCTGGACAACCGCCATCTGCAGGACTTTGCGTCCAAATTCCTCGGGAGACAATCCGTTGAA
>CAYSJO010000422.1:0-1657 GCA_964431285.1 uncultured Planctomycetaceae bacterium | reverse complement strand
GGTGCGCTCGCCGGTCTATGGTGAACGTGGTCTGTTGTCCCTCTTTTCGCCTTAGGGATGCTACTGCACGCGACTCGGCAACGGCCTGATCATTACCGACGGGTACTTCGACTCTGAGAATCTAGCGTTCTGGGATTCTCTTCGCACTGAATACCGGGCCTATTTCCGTGACTTCCACGATGGCCCGCCAGGCGGCGGTGGAATTCGCGGTATCAAGACGGCCACGTCCCCCGATTTTCTGAATTGGAGCAAAGCGGAATGGCTTGAGTATTCCGGCAGTCCAGACGAGCATCTTTACACGAACCAGATCACCCCGTACGCGAGTGCGCCGCACATCTTCATCGGGTTTCCGAAACGGTACATCGATCGCGGCTGGATGGATACAACCCTGCTGTTTGCCAAGACATTTGGGGCTTTTAGGCGCGAGTACTCGCGTCTGCGGATGTGAGTCGTTATTCGGCACTGGTCGGATAACGGCTTCTTGATTTCGGCGGCGGACAGGGTGCCGAGTCAGCGTGACCTGAAGAATCTGTCTGGTCGCTGGAATGTGGCTATCTGCCGAAGTGACACGGCTTCGCAGACTCACTGGAATCGAATGGTCTTATTCATTCAGCTTGCGGCCGTCGATTGAACGCACACTTGGCAATTGATTTCGCGATTTGTCTTCAATCTGAGCTTCCGGGCGGCCAGCTTCGCGGCTTCAAGTTGTTTCGGAACATCATCGCCGGTGCCACAGTACATTTCGTCCGGCGTCTGGCCATTGAATGCTGAGTGCGGGAGACGGCTGTTGTACTGCTCGACGTAGAACTCGACCAACTTCCGGACGCTGGCTGCGGTGTCGAGTGTGTTGAGGAACAACCACTGGTGCTTGATCACGCGCCACCACGATTCAATCAGCGAGTTGGAATAGCGGATCTCCGTTTGAGCGAGAATCCGCCTCAGTAAGCCTGAGTCCACAAGCTTGTCAACGGCGCTGTTGTAGTTTTCGATGCCACCATCAACCAGAAGCTGTGGCTTGTTATCATCCAAACTTTGAGCAGTTTCCACGAGAAGCTCTGATGTTACGGCCGGCATGAATGACTCATTGACGCGCCACGCGAGAATCCGTCGCGAGAAGTTGTCGATGATCGCGTGCAGGTAGACTTTACTGCCATCGAGCATTCGGATGAGCGACGTGTCAACGTGCCAGATTTCATTCGGACGTGTCGCACGAATGCCGACCTTCGGTTTGGCCGGATGCACACGCTGACGCGGTCCCCGCCATTTGTGAGCGAGAACCAGTCGGTACCACGTTGTCGATGAAGCGAAGACTTTGCCAATCCGCTGAGCGAGACGCGCCAGTGTCCGGGTTGGCACATGACGGTACTCATCAAAAGTGACCATTTCATTTATGTTGGCGAGCTCTTCCCGCGTGAGTTGCTGGGGCGAACTTCGTGGGCAGCACGACTGGATTTGTGCTGGTTCAGCGGGAACTGGAATTTGAGCAGGCTGGCGTTAGCGAGTTGAGTTTGAGTTCATTGTGGGATCGAGTTGAGTGTCAGGCAACTGCCCTTGGGTCCTGACGGCGCTGGCGGGCTTCTTCCAGTTTGCGGTCCCGCTCGGCAAAGATCTGTTTCTCGATACCGTTGAGTTTGTCGGCGGGGGCCACATATCCAAT
>CAYSJO010000421.1:0-45661 GCA_964431285.1 uncultured Planctomycetaceae bacterium | reverse complement strand
CCCGTCATCAGCAGCCCGATGGACACGGTCACGGAAAGTGACATGGCCATCGCTCTCGCCCAGGAAGGCGGAATCGGGATCATTCACAAGAACATGTCGATCCCCTCGCAGAAAATGCAGGTGGACCGTGTCAAACGATCTGAGCACGGAGTCATCGTCGATCCCGTCACCCTGCGTCCCGAAGCGACGGCGGGGGATGCCCGGCAAATGATGGAGCAGCGGAACATTGGCGGAGTCCCGATCACCACCGCCGATGGCCGGCTGAAAGGCATTCTGACCAGCCGCGACCTGCGTTTCCTTGCGTCAGAGGACATTCGTATCGAAGAGGTCATGACGAAGGAAAACCTCGTCACTGCCCCGGAAGACACCGATCTTGAGTCCGCTCAAAAGACGCTCCTGGAAAATAAAGTGGAGAAACTTTTACTGATTGACGACCAATACCGATTAAAGGGATTAATCACGATCAAGGACATCGATAAGAACAAACGCTTCCCCAATTCCTCAAAGGATGCAAGGGGTAGCCTGCGGGTCGGTGCTGCGATCGGAGTGAACGACTTTGAACGAGCTGAACATCTTCTGGAAGCAGGTGTCGATGTTCTGGTGGTTGATTCGGCTCATGGACACTCGTCGAACGTCGTCGAGACCGTCCGCGAGATCAAACGGCAGTGGGATATCGACGTGATTGCTGGCAACGTGGCCACCGAGGCTGGAGCCCGCGATCTGGTCGATGCCGGGGCAGATGCCGTGAAAATCGGTATCGGGCCTGGGTCGATCTGCACGACACGGATTATTTCGGGTGTGGGTGTGCCGCAACTGACAGCGGTGACCAATGCACTCAAAGGGCTTGAGGGCACGGGCGTGCCACTGATAGCCGACGGAGGCATTCGATACAGCGGAGACGTGACCAAAGCACTGGCAGCCGGAGCGGACACGGTGATGCTCGGTGGACTGCTGGCAGGGCTGGAGGAAAGCCCTGGCGAAACGATTCTGTTCCAGGGGCGGACATTCAAACGCTACCGCGGAATGGGATCGCTCGGAGCGATGGTCAAAGGCAGTAGCGATCGTTACCGCCAGAGTGGCGGCAAAGATAAAGACTCAGCGAAGAAGCTCGTGCCCGAAGGAGTTGAGGGTCGAGTTCCTTACAAGGGGCCGTTGAACGGTTTTCTTTACCAGCTCATTGGTGGCCTGCGGGCCGGAATGGGCTATCTCGGAGCAAGGACGATTTCCGAGCTGCGGACCGCGAGATTCATTCAAATCTCCGCAGCGACGGTCAGGGAGAATCACCCCCATGACATTTCGATCACGCAGGAAGCACCCAATTACACTGCTGAGTATCGCGTGGACAGGTCATAGCAGCCTTGTCCGTAGTGTGATGCTGGCTCTCCTGTTGACCAGCGGAACGGCCACGGCCGCCGCGGCTGAACCTGCAAAGTCCGGGATTCGGTCGGTCATCCCCGATCCGATCGGTTGGTTGAAGAATCGGTCGGCCCGCAAGCGATGGGAAAAGCAGAAAGCTCAGGAACTGCTCCGCCAGGCTGAAGATGCCCGGTACGCTGTTCCCGACCCGGCACTGCAGATCTCTGAGGGCAAACTGGAGCCAATCAATGTCAACGGCGGTGCAAACACGCTGTTATTCAGTGGCGAGTCGCCCGTGCGACTGACCAGTGAACAGTCCTCGGAAACCGGACTGCCACCATTGCCCCTGGATGATACCGAATCGGTCGACCAGCCGGTTGCCGAAGTCGAAGCGTTCGTTCCGCTTGCTGGTGATGACGAAGTCTCAGATGCGGATTTCATCGAAACGGCTTATCAGGACACAACGTCCGATCCGCAGAAGCTCCGGTCGATCAGGGAGATTCTACCGTACGCGGACTATCGCCCTGAAATGAAGGTTGAAACGGGGCTCGATCCGACCTTGAAGGCGCCGGAGGAGATTGAGCTCAGCGACGAAGCCCATGCACCTCGTCAGTTGGATCCGATCCTGTATCAGTGGCAGGCGTCAAATCTGTATCACTACCCGCTGTACTTTGAAGACCCGTCCCTGGAACGATACGGACACTCACACGACGAGCTGCTTCAGCCGCTCGTGTCAATTGGTAGATTTGGATTTCAACTCGGTGGACTTCCGTATCAAATGACGATCGATCCAGTCTGCAAGAAGCGATATTCGCTTGGCTGGTATCGTCCCGGTGAGTGTGCCCCAAAGCAGTAAAAGCAGATTCCATGGAACACGAAAGCCGCCCTCAATCAGGCTGCGGTCTCAACCGGCTTCTGGTACGCCTTCCCCTGATGGCATCGACAACGTCAATCCAGCGTCAGCAGCCTGCCCCGGATCGTCCGGTGCAGCCTGTTCGCATAATCGCTGCGAGGCCAGGCCGGTGACGTACCGTGCGACGGCTGGAACTGCAGATCATGACGTGAGAGCGGTCTACCGCTCCGCTTCTATACAGCCACCGCATCGGCGGGATGTTGGGTGGGTTGCGGCTCCGGCTGGAGAATCGTCAGTGGGCGGGGCGTGAATCCGATGACCACAAACGCAAGAGTCAGCACACCCAGGACGGCGCGCACCGGGCCGATTTTTACCGAGTCGTCCGCTGTCGCCGGGTGCCGTGTGCCGAACATGATCAACAGACCGACCATCAGCGCGTACGCGATGTCCAATGTGTAGATCATCCACAGGAACGCGCCCAGAATCACACCGTTGGCCACCAGGTGCGAGTGCCGACCGATCAACGTGTACATGATGTGGCCGCCATCGAGCTGACCGATCGGCATCAGGTTGAGTGCCGTTATGAAGATGCCAACCCAGCCGGCGAACAGCAGTGGATTCAGTACGACTTCCTGATTCTCGGCCAGTGGTCCGTGCTGGAGTTCAATCAGCCATTCAAGAATCAGCGGGTCACCCCAGATCATGGCGGTCGAATCTGCCGTGACTTCGACAATCTCGGATGTCTGCAAGCCATACCACGCGACCGGGATCGCGACGATCAATCCGGCGAGTGGTCCACTGATCGCGATGTCGAACAATGCCTGCCGGTCGGCGAAGCCCGATCCCTGCACAATGACGGCTCCCATGGTTCCGAACGGAACAAATGGCATGGGAATAAACAGCGGCGGTGATGCCGGGACCCGGTGGAACAGCGTCTGCACGTAATGCCCCAGCTCGTGAGCCAGCAGGATGCCCATAACAGCGGTTGCATAGACCGGCCCGCCGACCGCCCAGGTACTCAGGCAGGTCAGCAGGAACAGCAGTGCGGCAAGCGGAAACATGCGCCGGATTCGCTCACGAAGACGTTGTCGCATTGCGTCGGCCGCGAACGATTCTGGCGACTGGCTCGAACTCGCATTCTCGCTGTGCTGTGGTTTCGGCTCGGATGGGTGTGTCGGAGCCAGCGTGATCGTTGAATCATCCTGCACAGTGAGAGTTCCTGCGGAACCGAGTCGATGTTGCTGCGTTTCTGAGAGGCATCCTAGAATCGCACTCGATCTGCGGGAACACGACTATCGGCAATGCCCGGACTCGTTCAACGCAGAGCCTTGGAACGAGTTTCGTTTCCCGGCAAGAGTCGAAATCCACCAGAACCAGCCGGACAAATGAAGCGGATCGCCGTCCTCGGTTCCACGGGCTCCATTGGAACCAGTTGTCTCGAAGTGCTCGACGGGCTCCGCCATGAGATGTCTCTGGTTGGAGTAACTGCCCGTCGACGCTGGCAGCAACTGGCTGCGCAGTCGCACAATTTCACGATCCCACGGGCTGTGCTCAGTGATACGTCGCTCAACGGAGAAGTCCAGCGTGATGCGTTCCATTCCGAAACGCAGCTGACCTTCGGACCCGACCAGATCGAGCAACTCGCGGCATCGGACGATGTTGATGTTGTTGTCTCGGGAATCGCCGGTGCTGCAGGTTTGAGGGGCACATGGGCGGCAGTCGAGGCCGGCAAAACAATCGCGATTGCGAACAAGGAAACGCTGGTTGTTGCCGGTCCACTGGTCGTCGAGAAGGCAGCTCAAACCGGTGCCCATCTGCTGCCCGTCGACAGCGAACACAGTGCGATTTTCCAGGCATTGCAGGCCGGGCAGCGTCGCGATGTGAAACGGATCATCCTGACGTCAAGCGGCGGACCGTGCCGCGGCTGGTCCCGCGAGCAGATTGAAGCCGTCACGCCCGATGCGGCCCTGCGACACCCGACCTGGGACATGGGCCCGAAGATCACCGTCGATTCCGCGACACTGATGAACAAGGCTCTGGAAGTCGTCGAGGCGAAATGGCTGTTTGGGCTGGAAGCAGACCAGATTGAGGTCGTGGTACATCCTCAATCCGTCGTACACTCTATCGTCGAATTTGCGGACGGCTCCTGCATTGCCCAACTTTCCCCACCGGACATGAAGCTGCCGATCCAGTATGCTCTCACATGGCCAGACCGGCTGGAGTGTCCGAGTCCGAAAATGGACTGGTCGGCCACCTGGTCGCTGGACTTTGAGCCACCGGATCGGGACCTTTTCCCGGCTTTGGATTTGGGCTTCGAAGTTGCCCGACGCGGCGGAAGCTGCGGGGCCGTGTTAAATGCCGCCAGTGAGGTCGCGGTTGAGCGATTTCTGGCCGGCGCCCTCGCGTTTGTTGATATCCCGTGCGTGTGCCGCGCAATCCTTGATGCTCACAACTTCGATCCTGCTCCGTCGCTTTCGGATTTAATCCGGTTTGACGAGTGGGCTCGGAAGGAGACGAATAAGTGGGAATCCTCGCATTCGAGCTAGGCTGGCTGTTCGAGAAAGCCCTGCACATTCTGTATGTCGCTCTGGGTCTGGGCCTGGTCATCTTCTTTCATGAACTCGGTCACTTCGCCGTTGCCAAGTGGTGTGGCGTATTTGTCGAGCGATTCAGCATCGGCTTCGGTCCGATCCTGTGGAGCTTCAAGCGCGGCGACACCGAGTACGCTCTGTCGGCGATTCCGTTCGGGGGATACGTTAAGATGCTGGGGCAGGATGACATGGACCCCAGTCAGCTCTCCAGCGACGAGATTGCTCAAGACCCGCACAGCTACTCGGCCAAGAACGTGCCTCAGCGGATGAGCATTATTTCGGCCGGCGTGATCATGAACATCATCACGGGCATGTTGTTCTTCGGTGGAGCATTCCGGCTGGGCGTCGAATCGTCCCCGCCCCTGGTCGGTGAAGTCCTGGTCGGTAAACCTGCGTGGCAGAGTGGGTTCCAGACCGGCGACCGCCTCATTCGCATCAACGACCGCGAGATCGAGACGTTTTCCGACATCCTGCGGGGTACGACGCTGTCGCGGGGAGAAATGGCGATCCGTGGCGTGCACCGTGACGGAAGAATCTTTGACGTCGTCATCACACCCGACCTGATCGAGCGACGGATGATCGGTATTACCGATGCCCGTTCGCTCAAAGTTCTGGAGACGGGTGACAAGGTCAAGCGCACGAGCATCCCAGGGACACCTGCGAGCAAGGTCGAATTCAAAAAAGGCGACGTCATCGTTTCGGTCGGTGGTGAAAAGCTCGATTCATACGCGGGCCTTGTGGACATCCTGTCGCGACGACGAGCCGAAGATTTGGAATTCGTGGTTAAGCGGGACGGGCAGGAAGTCACTCTGAACGTCGGCAAGCGGCCGTTTCAGAGGCTTGGTCTGTGGATGGAGATCGAGCAGATCACTGCCATCCAGAAGGGCTCGCCCGCAGCACAGGCCGGCTTGAAAGTCGGAGACAAAATTCTGGCAGTCGGTGTCAAAGGTGAGGATGCCGATCTCCAGGATGTCGGAACGGGTATTAACGCGCTGTTCCTGGCCGACTTCTTTGAACAGCACGCGGGGCAGGAAGTCGACGTAAGAGTGAAACGGATCGTCGAAGGAGCTCACGAACCCGAAGAGATGACAATTGCGGTCACCCCGACGGACACTCCCGCCTGGCGCAGCAGCGTTCGCACAGACAACACACCTCTGGAGATTCCATCCATTGGAGTTGCGTTTCATCTGACTCCCAATGTGCTGAAAGTTGACCCGGAAAGCCCTGCATGGGAAGCCGGAATTCGGGGTGGTGCGACCCTCACATCGATGAAGATCGAATCGCAGGACGAAGACTTTCAGAAGATGATGATGAAGTCTTCCATCGAGATTGCCCTGGATCAGCCCAGCAAGAAGAACATGGCTTTTGCACTCTGGCAGCTTCAGGAAATCGCTCAGCCAAAGGTCACACTCGCGTTCGAAGACAAGGACGGCGAGGCACTGACCAGGGAGCTGGATCACAGCACAGCCGACCTCTCACGATTCATTCCCAACCGTGGCGTCATTCTTTATCCAGAATCTATGATGCTGCAGGACGACTCGCTGGTCGGCGCTCTGGGTATGGCGTTCCGTCATACGCGCAATACAGCGATCGACATCTATTTGACGATTCGCAATCTCTTCTCCGGCGACCTGTCGACCAAGAACCTGCACGGCCCGGTTGGAATCGCGCAGGTGGCATTTGAGGTCTCCAAACAGGGCATGCCCAAGCTGTTGCTGTTTCTTGGTTTTCTCAGCGTGAACCTGGCTGTCCTCAACTTTCTACCGATCCCGGTTCTGGACGGCGGCCACATGGTCTTCCTGATCTGGGAAGGCGTCACGCGTCGGCGTCCCAGCGAACGTGTGCTGATCGCAGCAACCTATTGCGGCATGGCGTTTGTACTCGGCCTGATGGTGTTCGTGATCTACCTCGACATCTTCGTGCATGGGCCCATCAACTGATTCCTGCGAATTCGGCGACATGTCATTTCAGCTTTGACGCAGCACTGGAGCACGAGCCAGCCGAAACGTCAGGCCGAACCGCATGAATGCGGTTACTACAAACGCCCACCGGGCCTGGGTATGCTGGCCTGTCCCCAGGATTGCATCGTCCGCTTTCCCCTCCTCTACCAGTCGCGTTATCAGCTGGCTCGCGCAGGAGACCGCCGATGAAACTCTCAACATCCGTTCCGTTTGCAATGTTTGCCAGCATACTGCTGGTGGGCTCGACCCCGGACGTTCAGGCGCAGGGGAATCAAAGCAAAGTACAGAAGCCGCCCCCGTCGATTAAGGGAACGGTTGCCGAGGTCAAGAAGAAGGGGCGACTGACCTCCCTGGTCATCAAGAGCGAAGTGGGTGGGGATCCAATTGAAGTACTCATCTCGCCGAAGATTCAGTTCTCGGTCGAGGCGAAAGGGGACCTTGGCTTTCTGCGAGACCGGCAGATTGTGTCGGGCACTGGTGTGCTGACCAATCAGATGCTGTTTGTGAAAAAGTGGACCGTGCATGTTGGCCCGCTCGCGAAACGTACAAAGCCGCAAGTCGCCAAAGCTCCGAACCGGATCGGTCAAAGCACGAATGCCTACGACCTGGCCGGGATGATCATGTCGCGGCAACAGGACGAGAAGTTTGCCGACTACGAAACGCTGACGCTGAACGTGGCACAGTTAAGGAAGGCACCCGTTTACATCGACAAGGGCGCAACCGTCACGGTCAGTACGACAGAGACGGATATGATCGAGGAAGGGACACCGGTTGAATACGTGCAGGTCCCGGCCGCTGGTGGCCGTTTCCGAGTTGCCGCAGTGCGGGTCCTGCTGAAAGAGGCCCTCAAATCCGAAGAGTTTTTCAAGGAAGATGACAAGAAGTCAAAATCGAAACGCCGCCGTACAACCTCGAAGAAGACGGAATAGACGGTGCCGACGCTTGATACGTTGCACGACGGGCAGGTTGCCCGAATCCGCGATGTGGTCGGAGACGACGCCGTCGCGGTGCGTCTGATGGAAATGGGCCTGACCGACGGCGAAATCATTGAACTTGTCGGTCGAGCCCCGCTGGGCGATCCCATCGAATTCCAGGTCCGCGGTTATCGTCTTTCGCTGCGGTCTGAAGAAGCCCGGCGCGTGCTGATCGACTCGGCCGATTGATTTATGGCAGAACCCACCCATCGAACCGGTCCTCACCGCGTTGCACTGATCGGTAATCCGAACACCGGCAAGAGCACTCTGTTCAACGCGCTCACCGGGATGCAGGCGCGAATCGGCAACTTTCCCGGTGTGACCGTCGAGAAGAAAATCGGACGCGTTCATTTCGAGAACCGCAGCGTCGAACTGATTGACCTGCCGGGCACCTACAGCCTCTCGCCGCGAACACTGGACGAGATGGTGTCCGTCGAAGTGCTTCTGGGACGACATGCAGACATCGGACAACTCGACGCCGTGGTCTGCATCGTCGATGCATCAAACCTTGAGCGCAACCTGTATCTCGTCAGCCAGGTACTGGACCTGGGGCTGCCAGCGATCCTCGTGCTCAACATGTGGGATGTCGCCCAGACGAGACAGGTCAGCATCGACGTCGAAGGCTTGCGGCAACGGCTGAAGATGCCCGTCGTCATTTGTGAAGCGCATCGCCGAATGGGCGTCAGCGATCTGCGACAGGCGATTGTCAACTCGGACTCACTTCCCGCCCCAAAGCGCTTCGAACCGTTTCCGGACGAGTTCTACAAAGAATGCCAGACACTTGATGAGCAGTTCAGCGATCCGAAGCAGCCGTTTTATCTGATTGAACGGCTGCTGCTGGATCCCGGGGGGCAGATTGAAACCGATCTCGTGGCGCAGGCCAGCCCGGAACTCGCAGGACAACTCAAAGAGGCCCGCGATCGTCTTAAGCTGGTCGGCTGCAGCGTTCCCATCGTCGAGGCAAAGTCCCGTTACACATGGGCACGAGAAATTCTCTCCGGCATTGCGTCCATTCCTCGCTCGCGCGTCCGCACCGGCAGCGATCGGCTGGATGGCTGGTTGACGCATCGCATCTTCGGCCTGATTGTCTTCGCGCTGCTGATGTTCGTCGTCTTCCAGGCACTTTACACATGGGCCGCACCACTGATGGGGCTCGTGGAAGTCGCTCAGTCCTTTGCGTCAGACAATGTCGCTTCCCGCGTCGAGCCAGGGCCGCTGCGAAGTCTGCTGGTTGATGGCGTGATCGCAGGCGTTGGTGGCGTGTTGATTTTCCTGCCGCAGATCGCGCTGCTGTTCTTTTTCATTGCCGTGCTGGAAGACTGTGGATACCTGGCTCGCGCGGCGTTTGTCATGGATCGGCTGATGACGAAGCTCGGTCTCAGCGGCAAGTCCTTCGTGCCGCTGATGAGTTCGTTCGCGTGCGCAATCCCCGGCGTCATGGCCACGCGAGTCATCGAGAACCGACGCGATCGCATGATCACAATTCTCGTCGCTCCCTTGATGAGCTGTTCGGCCCGTCTGCCGGTGTACGTGCTGCTGACCACAGTCTTTGTGCCACCAGTCGCGTATCTCGGTGGAGCGATTGGTTTACAGGGAATTGTGCTGTTTGGGATGTCGTCTCTGGGGGCACTCATTGCAGTGCCGGTTGCTTGGTTACTCAGCCGCACGTTCTTCAAAGGCGAGACCTCCCCATTCGTCATGGAACTGCCGTCATATAAGTGGCCGTCCGCGCGCATCGTGCTGGCACGGGTTTACGATCGTTCGAAAGCCTTCGTCGTAAGGGCGGGTACGCTGATCTTCGCCACGACGATTCTGGTCTGGGCCGCGGCCTACTTCCCCGGTGATCACGCCGAACTGCACCAGCTTGAAACACTGATGGAGCACCGTCAGGCTCAGGCTGCGACCCTGCAGAATTCTGATACTCGCGAGTCGGCGGAGCAAGAAATGGAAAGATTGTCGGCGCGACAGAATCAACTGAGTGCAGCATTGATTGAAGCCAGCTTCCTGGGCCAGGCCGGTCATGCAATCGAGCCTGTTGTCCGGCCACTCGGCTGGGACTGGAAAATCGGAGTTGGTGTGCTTGCGTCGTTTCCCGCGCGCGAGGTCATCATCTCCACACTCGGAACGATCTACAGTCTGGGCGGGGATGTGGACGAAGACAGTGACGGACTTAAGGACCGGCTGAGAGCTTCGCGGCACGAAGACGGAACGTCCGTGTTCAACGTCGTGGTGGCGTGCTCGATCATGGTCTTCTTCGCGCTGTGTGCTCAATGCGCATCGACGTTGATGATCATTCGGCGGGAAACCAATTCCTGGCTGTGGCCAGCATTCACGTTTGCCTACATGACAGGACTGGCCTACGTGGGGGCACTGCTGACTTACCAGGCCGGAATGCTGCTCCTGGGCTGACACAGTTCGTAACCGCACTTGTGCGGTTCATCCGACGTCCGCATATTGCAGATCGAGGTCACTGAACCTCTCACAGCCTGTCGACCAGGATTGGCTGACCTCGGGCAAACTGGATCGATCCGGCAAATACCAGCGAGCGGAGACACTGATGACTGATTCTCACCTTTGCCACCACTCATTACAGCACGCCTTCACGCATCTGAACGGCAGAGAACGCGAAGGCCTGATGCTGCTCAATCGGCGGGGCATGCTGAAAACTGGTTTGGCGGGAATGGCGGGGATCACATTACCCGGATTGCTTCAGGCGAGGGCCGAAGCTAACTCCGGGGCTCAGCTTCCCACGGGTAAGAAAGTGATCCTGCTCTGGATGGCTGGCGGGCCGAGTCACATCGACACGTGGGATCCAAAACCGGATCGTCCGTATATCAACCGAGGACCATTCGGAGTCACTCAGACGGCGATGCCCGGAACGATTATCTGCGAGCACCTGCCCAAGCAGGCGGCCATGCTCGATCGGTTCACGGTCATTCGATCCATCGACGCTCGGCACAGCAGCCATCAGCCGAACATGGTCATGCAGACCGGCAATCTGGCCGCTGCTCCGCGAGTGAATCCCAAAGCCCTCCAGTATCCGTGCGCGGGCTCGATCGTTTCGAAGTTTCACGGAGCGAACGCTCAGGGCATGCCACCCTACGTCGCGTTTCAGAAGCACCGCAGTCACATTGGCTATGCCGGTGCACTCGGTAAGGAACACGACCCCTTCATCGCCAACCTGGCCTGCAAGTTGCCGATTTACGATCTGGTCGGCAAAGACACCGGAAGGATGACCAGCCCGTCGATGTTCAACATGCCGACCGGGCTGTCCCAGTCACGCATGAGTGAACGGCAGTCGCTGATGCGGCAGATCGACCATCTTCGGAGGGGCCTGGACCAGGGCGGGTCAATGGACTCACTGGACGCGTTCAGTCAGCAGGCCATCGATTTGCTGTTCGGGGGACGTGCGAGGCAGGCTTTCGATATCGATCAGGAACCCGCCGCCGTTCGCGCACGCTACGGCGACCATCTCTGGTGTCAACAGGCCCTGATTGCCCGACGACTGGTTGAGGCTGGCACAAGCTTTGTCACGCTCGACCTGAGTTACCACACCGCGTCAGGAACCTGGGACACGCATGGAGACAACATCCCGCCCTACGGTGGTATCTCCAAAGGACTGGGGCCGCTGCTGCCACTGTTTGATCACCTGCTGACAACACTTGTCAGCGACCTGGAAGAACGCGGCCTGCTGGAAGATACGCTGGTCATCTCGATGGGCGAGTTCGGACGCTCGCCGTCAATGGGTACGCAGGGCAGCACAGATGGTCGCAATCACTGGCCGTCGGTGATGTCGATGTGCATGGCAGGCGGCGGACTCAACCACGGCCAGGTCATCGGATCGTCGGAATTCGACGGCAGCCAGCCAGCTCTGCGACCTGTCACGCCGGGCGATCTGACGGCCACCATTTATCGCTACTTCGGTATCTCGGTCGACGCGACCTATCCCGACCCTCGTGGTCGTCCGCGTTACATCGTCGAGCACGGCACTCCGATCCGCGAGCTGTTCTGACCGAGTGTTCTGACGAAACCTCTTCAGTTGGCTTGGAGGTCGGCTGGACAGATTCTGACCGAACATGACGCTGGATTCACCATGTGCTTCGCTGCATAGGTTGCGATTGACTGGTTAGAACTTGCGCGGAAGTACGAGTCACTTTCTGTGAATCGCCGTTGCCGCCAAAGTAGTGTTGACCGGGATGCAAGCGCGCGGCTGATGGCATCCACACCATATGAGATTCCAACTCTGAGACTTCAGACTTGAGTGAAAGGCTTCAACGGAGATGTCGCGGCTTTCTGGGCTTTCCTGGATGACTTCAGCGGGCGTCCATGTGACAGTATTTGCAGTGCTTGGCACACTGTTAAACGTTGCTCCGGTCGATCAGCCGACGGTTGCTGGCCACCAGTCCGTAATCAGTTCGAACTTTTCCGCCCCGCTGTCGTCAGCCGTCGAGCCACAGGCGGTCGTCATTGAAACACCAGTTGAACCGCCAGACCCAATTGACGAATCCGCAGAGCTGGCTCCCAAATTGGGAATCGCCGAGAGTATTCGGGACGCAATCAAGTCGCTGCCGCCGCTGGATTTGAGCGCGATGCAGAAGCCGCGGGGTTTGTCCGCGTTGCCACGATCTGCTTCGCAGCTTGTTCGCCGGGAGATCGTCGCGGTGGCTGCTTCGACGCAGGCGATGCAAGAGATTACGAAGCCCGCTGCGAGTCAGGTTAAACGCACACCAGTACAGTCTGCCCTGCGTCTCAGTGAACCACAACAGCGGAAGCCCCTGGCCGCCGGCGACCCTTTGCCACGAAGCCGGCCGCCGTCCCCTGAGATGCAGCACGAACTGGTTGAGGACGTCGCCGCATTAACACCGCCCGCAAGTGCACAGCCCGTTGGCACGACAGAGACGCAGGCCGCCAGTCCACTGGAGAATCCAAGCCCGCTTTACCCGGTGGATGCCGTCAGACGCAAGCTTCAGGGAGTTGTCATGCTACGCGTGACAATCGGGACTGACGGATACGTAAAAGCTGTCAAAGTCGCGGACAGCAGCGGGTATCGGATTCTGGACACAGCCGCTCTCGACGCCGTCGGGGAGTGGGAATTCCATCCGGCTCTCCGCAATGGCCAGCCGGTGGTGTGGACAGCCCGCCTGCCGATTCGTTTCCGTCTGAAGTAAGCTCTCCGATTCCGCCGCAGGATCACGAGACGGAGACGATGAGTCAGCCCGTTGACGCAATGGCCCGGGAATACCGGCGACGTATCTGTCGGGCCGTGGACTACATCAATCAGAATCTGGCTGAGAATCCGTCTGTCGACGAGATTGCGCGAGCCGCACCGTTTTCGAAGTTTCATTTTCAGCGACTGTTCAAGGCGCTGATCGGCGAATCAGTCGCGGAATTCACACGGCGTGTGCGGCTTGAAACGGCAGCGCGGCGACTATTGTTCAATCCCGGAGTCGATATCACCGGACTGGCCTTCGACCTCGGGTTTTCCAGTTCGCTGAACTTTGCGAAGGCTTTTCGGAAGCAGTTCAGTGCATCCCCTTCGGAATATCGGAGGCGGCACACACAGTCGGATGTCACGACGTCTTCGCCGCCTGGCGAAGAAAGCACAAAGGGAAACATCGACCGCACGAACGGAAACGCCCGCAGTGACGATGACTCGTACGATCCTGCCACTGTGTTGATTTGGGCTCGTACTGAGGACATCGTCATCAATGTCGAAGTCATCAACATGCCTGCTTTCCGGGTCGTTTACCGACGGCATTTCGGGTCGTACCACAACGATCCGGAGATTCAGGCAGCGTTCGATGAACTGAGGCGCTGGGCGGAACCTCGCGGGCTGCATGACCCACAGCGGTGCATCGGAATTCCGTGGGATGACTCGGATGTCACGCCGGGAGACAAATGCCGCTTTGATGCCTGTCAGATCATTGACGACGAGGTGCGCGTCGATGTCGGTATCAATTCGCATGCGTATCCGGGCGGGCAGTACGCCGTCTATCACTGCCAGGTTGCCGGTCATGATTTCGATCGGCCGTGGACGGAACTCATGCAGAACTGGTTGCCGTTCAGCGGATATCAACCGGCCGACGGGCCGCGGTTCGAACGATATCTCAGCGACGGCAGTTCCGATTCCGAGGGCTGCTGGCAGATCGATATCTGCCTGCCGGTCCAGCCGCTGTGATCACGCGATCCATTGGTTGTGCGAGTGTGGGCGAGCATTCGCACAACCAGAGCCGCCTTTCAACACGTGTCGCGTCCGTGGAAGCAGGCTGTCTGTCGGCTTCCGCCGGTCAATCTGATCGGCCACATCCAGTGCGGACGTCTCTGACAGCACAATTCGAAAGGCGCAGCCATGACACGTCGGAACAACACTCGTCGCCACAGCAACGGCTCCGCAACGCCCGTCGCCATCGAGCAGGTCGAGCCACGCCTGCTGCTGAGTGCCACGCTATTGGGCAATGGCACATGGAGAATCCGCGGCACAAACGCATCTGATGAAATCTACATTGCCCGAGACGAAACCAACCCCGATGTCCTGCTGGCCGAAGTCAACGGCCGTGTGATTGACGAGCAGCAGGAAGGAGAGGTTCGCAGAATCGTCGTTCTTGGCCGACGCGGACACGATTGGATTGAGATCGACGAGACCGCCGGAGCGATTACGACGCGCACGGTTCTGCGCGGACAGGCCGGCCACGACACAATCATCGGCGGGTCGTCGAATGACCGCATCTATGGAAACGCCGGACATGATGAGATGGAGGGCCACGATGGTAACGACCGTATCATCGGTGGAGGCGGAGACGACTTTCTGTCGGGCGGCTTCGGCAGAGATGTGCTGCGAGGTGGAGGCGGCCAGAACGAGATCGTCGATGAACCTCTGGACGAACCGGTTGATCCACCTGTCGGGGACACTGGTGGATACGACACAACGAACCAGACACTAGAGGCCTGACAGGTCTGGCCTCCGTCCTTGAACTTCACTACACGACCGCACTGAACGACGCACATATCGTCGATGTTGGGCCCCTGATCGTCGGCAACATTGACAATCGAATCGACGTTGTGAATCTGACGATGGGCCTGCACAGCGAGTGGAATCACAACACGGCCATACGATTCTCCACCGTCGTGCCCCTGCGACAAAGTCGAGAAAACCGATTCTTCGACACCGAGTTGCAGGTCACGGCTATCCAGCGCTTTTAGGCGAGCAACGAATGTCTAGAGATTTAACAACACACTGATTTGCGGTTTCTAATGAGCGGGCTGGCCTGCGGACTTTGACTTAACAGACCACAGCGAACCGCCCGCCGTGACAAACAGCGTGCGGAAGTCATCGCCACCGAACGTGCAGTTCGTGACTTCGTCGTGTGGGATACGAATCAGGTCGATCAATCGGCCATCCGGACTGAAGACGTACACGCCACCTTTGTAACGTACTGACGTTTCGGATGGGTGATGGGGTACGTTGAGACCGCCCGCAACGTACAGACGGCCGTCTATGTCCTGAATCATGCCGTCCGGACCGCGACCTGTCTGCCAGTCGTAGATCTTCCTGCGGCTGGCAGGATCGATTGTCCCGTCGCGCTGCAGGTCGAATCGCCACAGAATGCGGGCTCCGCCGACCTCGTTATTGTTGTTGTCCGCAACAAACAGATGCTGGTCGTCTGGAGTTACGAGTAAACCATTCGGACGATCCGCTTCATGACTAATCACGCGAGTAACCGTGCCGTCAGTATCAATGCGGTACACGCCTTCGACCTCTCGACCGTCGGCGTCGCGTAGTTCCATGTTGTCGCGGGGACCATACTTTGGGTCGCTGAAGTAAATTCGGCCCCTCGAATCCAGCGTGACGTCATTTGGCTGGTTGTAGCGCTTGCCCTCATAACGCTCGGTCAGAACGGTGATCGTCCCGTCGAGTTCCGTTCGAGTCACGCGGCGAAGCTTCGGTTCGCAGGCGATCAAACGCCCCTTCGGGTCGAACAGCAGCCCATTCGTGCCGGCGTCAGGACGGTGCGTGTGTAATTCACCGTTACGGTCAAGGCGGTTGATTCCACCATGTCCGCTGAATAACAGACCGAGTTTGGGATGCCATGCCGGTCCTTCGCCCGCTCCTTTGTCGAGCAGTTGAATCGGGTCGGATTCAACGACTGTGTCTCGTTCAATCTGTTCGAACAACGGCCGCACTCGATCGGTATGAGTCACCACGATGTGATCGACGTCCTCTGCTAACAGGTAGCGTCCGGCAACCAGTTTGCTGCAT
This sequence comes from uncultured Planctomycetaceae bacterium, assembly GCA_964431285.1. Classification (GTDB taxonomy): domain Bacteria; phylum Planctomycetota; class Planctomycetia; order Planctomycetales; family Planctomycetaceae; genus CAUZFZ01. The sequence continues at coordinate 29,669 of CAYSJO010000421.1, read as the reverse complement.
GCTTTACTGAGTCTGGCCTGATAGTCATCGAGCGATGCGTAGCGTTCCTGGATGGACAACCGTGGGTCACCAGTCCATTCACGTTCGAACTTAGTTAGCGGAAACTCGATATACGAACCTGCGAGTTTGACGAGTTCACTCTGGGCGCCAAATGCCGTCTTGCGCAGGTTCCAGCCGGTAAAGGTGGCGACCGGTACGGCGACTTCGGGAGGAATCAGACAGCCCAGCTCGTTTCCGTCGGCTCCGGTTTTCGCGGCGCGAGTTCGATAGTGGCCTGTGATACGAGGTGGCTGGTAATCGATTATTCCCTGCGAAAGCCACCGAGGTCCCAGATCGAAGACCGGCGGCTGCTGTATGACGTTGGGATATCGCAGACCGGGAATAGCCGGGAACCTGGTCGCTTCCTGCCGCCAGTCGACCAGTGTGCCGGATTCGATCGTTGGATAGACGCTTGGTGGAACAGGAGTGCCGTCGCGACTCCATTCATCGAGCGAGGTGAGCAGGCCGCGGAGGAAGGGGCGATAGTCTCCCGGATTTGCAGGCATCTCACCGATTCCTTTACCCGGTGGCCAGCCACTGGGGCCGTGTTGCGTCCCACCGAAGGCAAAGATGCGGACATTGCTCGGGATACTGGCGTCACGTTCTCCCTTCGAATCGGTGTGAGCCAGAGAGCCACTCCGCGACCAGTATTCCGCAGACGACTGCGTGTGCAGAACCAACGGCACCACGTCATCCCTGACTGCTTGCCTCAGAATCCCGTCGACCCGACCTGTTAGAGAATCGGTCTGCGTTTCATAGGTAAACGGGAACCGGTCACTGGGCCATTCGTGATACTCCTGTTGCGAGTTGTACGCCGTTGGTTGGGCAAACCGATGATTGAATGAACCGAGTCCACCGCCGGCAACATGTGGAATAAGTCCATCAAACACTTTTTTTCCGTGTTCGTCGGCATTGAAACCCGAATAGAGAAACTCACGCAGATATCGACCACTCTGCGAGACGCCGAAACCATGGTTCCGCTTGACCACGGGTTTGCCGTCGTGAAGCAGTGGGTTGCCGTCACCAGTTCCGTGTTTGAACGCAGACATGAGGTCGCGTACCGAAGCAAACGTCACACCGTGAATCAGTGGATCGCGGGCCTCATAGATCACTTCGTACAGATAGCCCGCCTTGAATCCGGTCGGAATCTCAAGATCGACGCGGGGCAACTGGCCCTGACGCTTCGAAGCCACGTCCTGCACGTAAAGGTGAAACTGATCCCGAGGAATTGGCACTCGCGGATCCTCAGGCCGAAGCCGCCATGTCAACGTGGCTGTTTCCAGTCCGCTGGCTGTCGGGCGATAGGCACCATGTGCGTCGCGATTGACGGCGATTCGTGTTTCTCCATCGTTGGATACGGCGATTTCGTATCGCACCTTGCCCGTGATGGATTTGTCTTTCAATCTGGCAAGTGGCGCATCGAGCTGCATACGTCCGTCGCCGGGCAGCAGTTCACCATCCCAGCCACTCCACACGACAATCCAGCCGTGACCCATCAGGAATCCGTTACCGGCGTCTTTCGGCTCATTCTCGCCGGCGCTGTCGTTGAAGAACCGGACGGCCAGCTTTCGACCGCGATTGTTGACGTCATACAACGCCGCACCGCGAGCTTTGCTCAGGTCCTTCGGAGCCAGCAGATCGAGATCGGCGCTGAACTCGACGCGGCCGCGTTTGTTCTGTGCTGCATATTGCAAATCAATGATCCGCTGGTTTCCCGGCAGCTTCGGATCGATCTCGAAGAATACGCGGCCAACGATTCGCTCGTACTCGCCGACGTCGCCGAACGAGCGACCATCAGCAAACGGCTCACGTCGTTCTATTTCGAATCGAGTCAGTTCAGCCAGGGCCTGATCAGCCACACCAGCAGCAAGTAGAAGCACGCACAGACCAACGAGTCGCAGCTGAATCATCTGGTTTCTCCGCAAGGCTGACGCATTCTCTGAGGTCAATCGATGACAGGAACATCTGCCCGCTTCAGGCCATTCGCAATGAGTTCGATGCCGCTGATGAGTGTGCGTCCTTCGCGAGCAGTCAGAGTCAGACGAAGCTCATTGTCGACTTTGATGTCGGTAAACTCGCGAACCAGACCACGGAGACTTCCACCAGCCTCGGCTGCGATGTCAATGTCTCGCACAACATCCTGGCCCTGCAGAGTCACGGACTGGACGCGTTCACCCGGCTGGGAGTTACCTGTCTCGGCGAAGAACACGCGCACTGTGTAGAGACCGGGTTTCACATTCTTCAATGTGAAGTTCCCAAGGCCTTCAGCAGACGAAGCAAGAACCCACGGCCATCCCTGACCGTCCTTCACGAACAGGCTGTGGCGGTAGCGATACGTCACCGACTCCGGAGTCACGACGGAGTCAATTGCCGGTGAAGGGCCTCCGACAGACGGGTAGTCGAGCCAGAGAGTTCCGTCGCGAGTCGTGCGGTCGCCCGGTGCTCCAAAGTTGATTCCGATTCGCTGAATCACGTCCGCTTTGCCATCACCCCAGGACGCCCATTGCTCGTAACGTTCCGGCATGGTCACGAGTGATAGACCAACCGGCAGTGGATAGCTGCAGGTGCAGCCTTCATAGTAATACGGGACATTCAGAACGCCGTTCGCTGGAATGACACTGTTAGTGCAACCACTGCGCGGGCCACTGATGAAGACTGTGCCGCTCTCAAGTGTCTTGTCGTAGAATGCGGCTGTTCCGCTCCGCATCGTATAGAAGTCGCCATAGTCGACACCGCCGTCACAGCCGTACGTCTTGGGAAAGGCTCGCACTTCTTCCTTGCCGGTTAATGGATTCACTCGGCGACCCGGCCGCGGCTGGCCTGGGCTCCAGTCATTCTTCTGATACGGAGGGCGATATTGAGACGGTTCTCGCTTGTCGGGATCCAGAGGTCTCTGTGATGCCCTGACGGCAGTCGCTTCGTCCGGACCGAAAACGCGGCCGGTATAAACATCCGATAATTCAGCTTCGTTAAGTGGATAGTCCCGGCCTCCGAGTCCCTTGATCATCGGGACGTGCCAGTTCTTTGAGTAAGATACCATCATGCCGTCGACAAACTCGGGCTGTGGAGACCGTTTAAAATGGCCGAGTGTGTCGTCGAACCACAACACTCCGAGCGGAAAACGCACTCGCTGATCGCGACTCTCCTTCCACCCACCTCGGTAGTTCGACGAGCCTGGTAGCGCTCCCGTACGGCGAACGACTGTCGCGCCATCTTCGACGCTTACCTGAAGACCGGCGTCGCCGGCATGCTCGAGTTGTGGTTCCATTCGCTGCCATTGCTGTCCAGTCAGCGGGATCCTCGCTTCACCACCAAACGGTCTTAGCGACTCCAGGAGATGGTGCAGGCTGCTTCCAGGTACGTCTTTGTTGTCAACAGACGTAAGAACCGTGACGAACCGCTCCGGATCTTCCGTCGTGATGATACTCGCAAAGAATTGGGGCAAACCGATGCCGTTGAGGTCTGCATGCAGAATCGACACATGTGTGCCATACATTCCTTCGGCGTCGAACTCCGCTCGTAACCTCTCGACAAGCTCGTCGTCCGATTCAATCGCGACGCCACGCCGCTGTTGATTCTCCACAAGAGACCGGACCAACTGACCATCCTTCAGTCCAACGATCAAGGCGTAACCCCGATGGTCCTTTGAGGGATCACTGTCTGTCGCAGGGTCGTTCTTCTGACCATGGACGTGTGGTGCGTCGTTAACTTTGCTCGAGTCGTCAAAGCAGTAAAGCGTGCCTTCGCGCGTGACAACCAACAACCGGCCATCAGCAACCAGCATCGAATGCACTGTACCGTTGACCTCGGAGTATTCGTCGTCGAATTTCAGTTTGCGATTAGCTGTCTGTATCTCGCGCCTGATTCCGGAGTTACCGTCACCTTTGCGTATTCCGCCTTCGTGCTTCTCACTGTTGACGACGTCGTCGAACGTCAGACGGCCTCTTCGAATGTCGCGCGAAGTCTTGGGGTCGAGTGCCGCAAACCAGCCGCCCGGAAATCGTCCCTGAGAGGGGAGCTTGAACTCGATCATCTCACCAGTCTGTCGATTGAGCCTGGCGGGATAGGCGGTGGAACAGGGGACGACCAGTTCGTCTCCGTTGACGACCAGGTATCCTTGCGGGGCGAGTCCCCCGATGGCTTCCGTTCCGTGTGGATGTTGCCCATAGCGGTATCCAAGTCGGTCGTTCAACCAGACGACGCCTCCGGTAGCCGCGTCGAGGCAATAGACGAAAACGCCTTCCATCGGCCACACACCAGCCGCGAAGTAGACCCGATCATCAGCCACGACTGGTCCACCTCGAACTGGCCAAACCGAGATCATCTGTTGATTTCCGAGAAGCTTTCGCTCGTTCGGCACAACGCGGAATTTCCGGATCAACTCACCAGAATCAAGTGTGACGCAGTACAGGTGACCGTCGTCTGACCCGAAGAACACACGATCCCGCCACACGGCGGGGGCAAACCGCACGGGACCACCCGTGAAAACTCGCCATCGTTGTTCGCCGGTGAGTGCATTGAAGGCAGCGACGCTGTCGTTGCGTGACGACCCGATAATGACGAGTCCGCCAGACGCGATCGGTTCGTAGCCAGCATCGAACTGCAGCCGCTCGCTGCGATACGCAGGCTTCAAAGGCGGTAGATGTCGCACCCACCGCAATGACAGGTCGGCCGGGAGTTCATCAGAAGACACGCCCGTCCGTCCGGCATCAGAACGCCACATCGGCCAATCGTTGGCGACGGAATCACTCCGGCCTGCCCCAACACAACACGTTATAATCACGATCGGAAGTACAAGGCGGCTCATCAGTTCCCTCCCGGTTCGCGGCGTGGAATTGCCGTCGAATGACTACTTGAATACCGGATCGTTGTAAGTCTGGATTTCGGCCGGAACGAATCCCAAGGCACCGCTCTTGAACTCGATCTCGAGTCGTTCTTTTCCTCGAAGAACAATCACCGCTGCGGTCTCATCCCCGGTGACAGTCGCTTTCGCCTTCAGCAAATCTGCACGGCTGGTGACGGCCTGATCGGCATAGCTGGCAATGACATCACCGGCTCGCATACCCAGCTTCGCAGCCTGGCTACCGGGTTGAACTCGTTGCACAACCAGCCGCGATCCCTTTCCCTGTTTCTGGATCGCGGCGACGTCCACTTCGTCTGCATCGGTTCGACCAGTCCATGGTGCGGGATCGCGGCCTTCACGCACAGCTTTCCGTCGCAACACTTCACGGACGGCACGATAGCAGTTGATAAGGCCGTGGCCGGTCTGATCGTCAGGATCTTTCGCTCCTACGTCAGTCGCTGTGGACGTGATGATTTCTTTCACGTCCCAGGGCAGGAGGTCCGGGTCGGCCGACAGCATCAGCGAGATCGACCCGCAAAACATCGGTCCCGCGAACGAGTTTCCATTCAAGCCTGTTGGAGACGTGTTGCCGTCCAGCATCAGAATGGGGAGTCCCATATTGAAAGCGCACACTTCTGGTTTCTGAACCCGTCCATCCTGATAGTGATCCGTTTTCCATTCGACTGGGCCCTGACTCGAAAACGGAGTCCGAGTCAGATTCCGTTGCACACCGGCCGCAGCGAAGACGGCTTCTGGAATATCTTCGAGAGTTCTCATCTGGACCGGCGTCTTGACTCGTTGTGCGAAGTTGCCGGCTCCGGAAACGAAACACACGCCACAGAACGATCCGTGCTCCATGAGTTTTCGCCAGTGTGAGCGGTAGTCCCCGAGCCCGGGAATCGAAAAACTCATGCTGTAGGTATCAGCGCCCTGCTCGATCGCCCATTCGACAGCGGCTTCCAGGTGTTGTGATGCGATGACTCCCGTCCATGAGGAACGTGGGGCGATTCCGAACTCGAACCTTCGCTCACCGATACCGCGACCGCTGACGATGGACGCGCACATGAATCCGTGCATCTGCTGCGGACGCACGGCATTTGCGGGCACGGGGATGCGTGTGAGTTGACTGCTCCCCGTGTCGAAGTCGAACCCGTGATAATCGTCAACGAGGCCATTGCCGTCGTCGTCCTTACCGTTATCAGGAACCTCGTCCGGATTTCGATACAGGCCACCCGTTACGTTGTCGGAGAACACAAAGTTGAAGTCGTGAATGACATTCAGTGTTCCCTTCCCCGTGACACTGAACTCCTTCCAGACACGATCCGCCTGGAGCGAGCGAATGTACCAGGGATGCAGCAATTGATCGGCTTTGAACGGCTCGATCTCAGAGGGTTCAAAAGAAGGACCCGCCGTTGCCGCACGACCCGCGACCACGCGTCGCCGCGGCCGCGCACAGAAGACCTTGCGAACACCCGGGATGGTCTTAAGCGTCTCCAGTGATTCCCGTGAGACAGTGCACGAGAACCCGTTGACGATCCAGTGTCGCTCGACATCGTTGATGATCTTCTCTTCAACGAGTTCATCAACCGTGTCTGCTGCGGCACTCCACGACTTTGAACTGGCCAACTTCAACGTCTTGACGACGCCTGCTCGCAATTCTGTGCGTTTCCAGTCACTGAACTCCTCAGCTCGCCGCTTGTAGGCTTCGCCGTCTGCTAACAGCTGTTCTTCAAACCAGACGGTGGCGCGGAACTTCTGGATGTTCCGGGGAAATCCATCAAATCGAGGCGATATCCAAACGCCTTCACCAGGCAACGTCTCGGCGTTCACGGCGTCCGCACCCACAGCCGGACAAACCGTAGTAACCAGGATCGCGAATACGGTCGTCCAGGAAGATCGGCTACCAATACTCATGGCTCTTGCTCCTTACAGTGTGCAAAGAGTCTAGCGGACATTGGTCGGCACCGCTGTTGTGTCGGCAGGTCGACGTCAATCCGACGTAGACACTCCGCTGGGTGGCCGCAGTTGATAGATGGCAACTTTCTCCGCGGCCAGACCTGCGTCCGGGTACTTCAGGCGAGCAAGTCGGGTAGCCTCACCCTGAGCGCTGTCGTCCGGTCGATATCGCTCATGCAGACGAGCGTGCTTCTTTGACAGTTCGACTTCGCCCAGTTCTTCATAGATCTGAAGCAACAGATAGTGTGCCGTCAGATTCTCGCTATCAACTTCGAGAGTCTTGTCCAGCTCATGCGCGGCCGCACGTAGAAAACCATCACGCAACTTACGTCGCTGCTCATATCGTTTGCGGGCGTCTGCATCCTCTGGAACTTCTGTCGGAATTCGAATCTGCCGGGATCGATCGTAGAGCACTGACGCCAACTGGTTTCGAACCATGTAGTCCAGACTGAAATCGAATTTGCGGCGTACGGTCTCGGCGGTGCGCATCTCCAGCGTCGCGCGCAGGTTCTCTTCCGCCTCTTTCAGTCGATTCTGTTGACGATTCAGCACGCCACTCAGCCATGACAGCGTCCACGGCGGCGCCGGCGGATCATCGAATTTGGCCGCCCGCGATGTGGCCTCGACTGCACCATCAACATCCCCTTCCGCATTCAAGGCACGTGCCAGGTTTAGCGGGCCGTCGTATCGGCCCAGACGTTCAACCTGCCGGAACGCGTGTTGAGCCGAAGCCAGTTCTGATTTTCCCTTTAAGAAAGTCCCGATTCCGTAATCGTTCCAACGTTGCCATTCCGGAATGTCGTCTCGCGGACTGTTGGTAACCGCGACATCCACACCTTCCACTGGGAACGTGACACGATCGACAGCGAGTGTCGTGATGGGCAACGGATTTCCATAAGGCTTGCCACGTTCAAATCCGCGAATAGGTCTGTCACCTGGTTGAGATTTTCCGGAGACGAATTCTTCCACGAACTCGCGGTCGAACTTGCGGTAGTGCAGCTTCAATTCAACTGTGACCGGTGCGTCGAGTTCTTCGGGGAGCACTATTCCGTAATGGACGGTTTGCCCGGCACCGGGTGGAATCTGGTGATTGTACAACGGCGTGAAAATGTCCTGAGGATTGCGGCGGTTGATACGATTGCCTTCACGATCCAGCAGAAAAACACTCACTCGATGCGCACCGAGATCCACTTCACTGCGCTCGTCGATCGCGCCACTGTGTCCCAACACACGATCACCGCTGACGACCTTGACCTCCAGCCAGACTTCATTTGAGTCGACAGTGCCCTGGGTGAACAGGTGCCCGAGCTTCACGGTTCGTATGACAGTTTCCAGCAGGTAGGACCCACCAGACTGCAGCGTGGGCACATCCGGACGGAGTGGCGCTGTCAATTCGCCATCGATCACCTGAGAATTGTCGCGAATACCGAAGATGTCCACACGCATCGTTCCTGCAAGGAACTCCTGCTGCCGGCGAATGGCATCCTCGTCGCCATTCCACCAGGGCACGGCAGTGTTGGCTCCGGGGAACAGGTGGTCGTGAATCTTGAGTTCCCCGGACTCGTCCAGCACACGCGCACCAAAGTCAGATGATGCCAAGGCTGGCATATGGCAGCCATTACAGTTCTCCTGGGCGACCGGCGGATAATAGAAACTACGCGCACCGTGCCCTGACACACCGCTCAGTAGATAAGGATCGTAGTGGTTCTGTCCACGCAGAAACTCTTTGTAGTGATTCAGTTCGAACGGCAGGCTGACCTTGTGGCATGTCGAGCAGAACTCGGCCGTCTTATGAAATGGCTTCAGGAATGTCTTCTTGTGGAATCCGGGCTTGGCCTTGATGAGTTGTTCGTTAACCCATTGCAGCATGGAACTGTCGCTGAACGCGAAAGGGTAATGCAGCGGTTCCTCGATCGTGTAGTCGGCGTTGCCTCGGTTGCTGTTGACGTTGGTAATGGCGTGACAAACTGTGCATGTCACACCGGCATCGGCGGTCGGATCGTTCACCACGTCGAAGTCTGGTTTGTCAAACGCGCCACTGAAGAATGGTGCGGGATCATGACAGCCGGCACACCAGCGTGACGCCTGCACGTTTCCATCTCGTTTCAATGTCACATCGCGAGTTTCGCGAATGGAAACGAGATACGCAGGGTTGCTGAAGGAACTGTTGTGATGTGCGCTTTGCTTCCAGTCTTTGTGAATGTCGGCATGACACTTCAGGCAGTACTGATCATTCATCAGCGATTTGGCCGGAATGAAGTTGCCAGTTGCTGTGCGTGCCAGCGATGGTTTGAAGTAGTTGTCGCCGTCTTCAGGTCCGGCCACGTTCCAGCTGCGGGGATCGGAGGAATGCAGTCCGGCCATGGCGGCGATTGTGGCTGCGACGACAGCTCCGTATGTGAGACCAACTTTCCATTTGATCTTCGGTCCGACCAATCTGTGCAGCCAGTACAGCCAGGCTCCGGCCAGCGGCAGGCCAACATGCAGCCAGTAGACAACACTGCGAGTCGACGGGTGTCGCAGGTCGATGACTCCTTCAACCCGAACCAGTAGCAGTCCAGTAAGGAGAACACCGCATGAAGCGATGAACAGGGCATAGCCGACGCGGATGGCTCGCCTGTTGCGTCGGCCACGGGAGTTGCGCATGTGAATCACGCCGAACACCAGAAATGGAGCCAGCAGGATCAAGCCCAACACCAGATGGCCGAGAAACATCAGGAAATAGAAGTAGTTCTGATACGTGGCCCCGGTCAGCCATTCCAGCGCAGTGATGCTGGCGAGGTACCCGGAGTTGGCTCCCAGCAGGGCCAGCAGGGCAAACACAACGTACAGCAGTTTGCGGAGCTTGGGACCGATCGCACGACGTACCTTGTGGGGCGTGACACCGCTGGTAAGCGGTGAAGTGGAAGCGGCCGGCTGGCCGTCGTCGCCTGAAGGCACTGTTGGTTCTGACACGGTGACCGCCGTTGAATGATCTAAATGGTGCGTCTTTGCTTATCCTAACCGAGTGTTGGTAACAGGCGGTACGTTGGGTCGCACCGGATACCGAGCGCAACCTGGAACTCCGCCAGGATTGTTTCAATCTAAGACTGTTTGTCACGACAGACACACTGCTGAGTGCCATCGCCGCAGCGGCGAACATCGGGGGTAGCAGGAAACCGGTAAGGATCGTGTCCGAAACAACTTCCGGATTTGCGATATGTCGGGTATGAATCGGTCCGGTCGTCGAGGTCGCAAATCTGAGGTTCGGTACGAACACCAGAATGGAACGATACAGGGATGCCATCGAGCAGCATATGAAAAGGCTGTTCGTGTCGCTCAGTGAGAAGAACCGGCGGCGGTATGCGGCGGTTGAGGTCGAGAAGCTTGGGCATGGTGGGTGAATTATATTGCCGGGCTTCTTGAGGGCTAATCGCCGCGTCGGAAGGATCGCAAGCGGATACTGAGTCCATCCAGCTTGTTCCCGGTCTGACCACGTTGCTGCTACCAGACGGTAGAACAGCAACGTTTTCAGCCGATGGGCAAGTTATGTCCGCTTCACCAGAATTCGAGTCGGCCGTGGTCTACCTTGTCGAATCAGATGACGGCAGCTTCGAGATGCTGACACCGCAGGAATTCCGACGTCGCGCTGGTGACGTTGAGGGTACACCGTCGGGTGTTCGCTGATGCTGGAAGGGGTGGAGTGTTTGTGGAACAGGAGAACACAGAGGAAGCAGAGTTCCGAATCCTCTGCTGCCTCTTCGTTCTCCTGTTCAAGATGAGTTTCGGAAGAACAGGCCAGGCTAATTAAAATTAAGCAGGGCCAGCGTCGTGAATAATTCGCCAGAATTCTGTTCCAACGCTCAGAGCATGTTCGCTCGTATCTGTCGCAGCGTGATGTGTCGGCGCGACAGTTTGCATCGATCGCCGGACGTCGTACGGATGCTGCAGAGCCAGCCATGCGTCCCGGTGAATGCCTTCTGTGCCGACTGCAATATGCGCGAGACCGCCGTACTCGCGCCCGCTCGCCGCCTCTGCGTTAACAGCCCGTTGAAAAAGGTAACCCGACGCGTAAGCGAGGGATTTGAATCTGCAATTCTGGCCGATTTTCGTCCCGACACTTACGCGTCGGGTTACCACAAACACCGTTTTTCAACGGGCTGTTAAGCGGCTTAGCTACGAGAAAACGACCCCGGGCTTCTCTCAAACAACACGTCTCAACCGGCAACACCTCACATCTGATGATCGGTGCTGAGAGAACTGCCCCACTTCGCCAGCTTGACCTATCTGCATGAGATTCCATTCTCCGTCTCGCGAAGGAGGTGCTGCATGTCCCGGATTCGAGTCCCCGGTATTATCCGGATGCTCTACACCCACAATCCGTTTTATCTGATCAGTGCCGTCCTGTTTCTGTATGGGCTGCAACTGCTGTTTCGACCGGGCCGGATCGATCTGATCTTCAGTCGTGGAGACGTGGCCTACATCGACCCGTGGTGGCTGACGATGTCCTTGTGCGGCGTCACGCTGCTGATGGCATTGACCGCGTTTCTATCGTCCGTCTGGGCAAAGTCTGGGAAGACGCCCGCTCACTGGTGCTTGTGCTGCTGTTCATGTTTCTGGCGATCTCGGTCAGCTTTGACGAAATCGTGACCCTCGTTGCGCGGGAAGACGAGTCTTTGCGTGGCGTCTTTACATTGTTTGGCTTTGGACTGGCCTTCTCACTATGTGTCAGTGCCGGTCTGATCCGCGGCCTGAGAATCGAGCTGCCCTGGGGCTATCGAGCTCCCCTGTATGGTCTGCTTGGGTTGTTTTTCGCATTCCCGTTGTGGGTTTCGCCAGAAGTTGCGGCTATCACGGGCGAGCAGGCCCGGTGGCGCGTCATGGCGTTTCCAGCGTTCGCTGGCGTTCTGACATTGTGCCTGTTGCCAGCCGTTCGGCGAGGCTCAGACGCCGTGCGGGATAACGGGACGCCGTGGCAGTGGCCCTGGTTTCCATGGACGGTGTTTGTGTTTCTTGCCGGTGCCGTGTGCTTCCGCTCGTACTCACTGGCGATCTCCTTCGATGTTGGCGAATCCGATCCGCTCGTCGCGGCGAATTTCTGGGATACGTCATTCGGACTGTACTTCCTGGTCCCCTTCCTGTTGGCCGTGCTGTTCGTGTTACTGGAGATCGGGCTGGTCGAGCGGATCAAACGACTGCGGTCGTTCGCAATGTGCGAGTGAGGCGCTGCTGCCCTTGATTGCTTATCCATCGCTGGGCCCACTGAGCCGTTTCTACACGTACTCACGATTCGTCGATGAGTTCGTCTCGGCTGCCGCGTCGCCGGTGTTTATCGCATTGGTCGGACTGGCTCTGTTCTATGCCTGCGCGTGGCTGCGCGGTGTTCGCAATGCTGAACTTGCACTCGTCACAACGCTGTTCGCCCTGGTGTTCACAGGGCCGAAGTCGCTGTTGCCCGATATCAATGACCCGCACGCCTGGCCGCTACTCGTGCTGGGAATTCTTGAGATATCTCTGGGCATCGCACGCAGCCGGTCGAAAGAGGTCCTGTCCGGGGCCTGCGCGATTTCGCTGGCCATTGGTCTGCAGATTGACGGCACGCAACTGACAGCGTCTCAGGTGACAGTCACGTTTCATCTGCTGCTGGGCTCGCTGCTGATCATTGGCGGAGTTTTCCGGGATGCCTTTGCCCTGTTCCTGCGGAAATTCGGCGCGGTCGCTCTGGCAGTTACGTGCCCGGCAGCACTGCTCGTGGGCAACCGCTATGGCGTGAGCGCCAACGTGCTGACCGCCTATGCCGTGGGACTCACGATCCTGACGTTTGTCTGGGGTTTCGTACTTAACGAACGATTGTTTTTTGTTGCAGGGTTTGCCAACTGCGCGGGCTGCACCGCCGGCTCAGTCTGGTGAGGCTGGGGGCTGCTGCAGGAGACGACGATCCCTGATGGCGTGCGTCCCCTGTTCTGGGGTGGTGTCTGCTTCGCCGTTGCCGTTTTCATCAGCATGCTGAAGGGAGGACTGGCCACGCGGATTCAAGCTCGCTGGGACCCGGCTGAGAATGTTCCCAATGGCACGAAGACGTAGTTCGGCTCAGTAGTTCCAAGTCTGGTTTCCGGGGCGAGCGCCAGCCACCCCTGCTGGAATCTGGGGCCTCGCAGGTCTGCTCGCCACTCAGGACTCAGGCCAGGTTCGGAAACTCGAACGTCTGCTCCAGTTCGGCCAGCCGCTTTTCGATGTCCGGGTCAGACGCGTACTTGCCGTCCGTTTGCTGTTGCTGGAACTGGCGTGCGAAGTCGTTGAGGTTGCGGGACAGTTCCTCGCGTTTGGATTCTTCCATGCGGTCAATGAACAAGACACCGTCCAAGTGATCGTTTTCATGCTGGATCACGCGGGCAACCAGTTCCGAGCAACTGACTTCGAAACCCTGCCCGTCAATGTCAAACGCCTCGACAACGATTTCCTCGGCACGGGGCACATCACCGTAGAGTTCCGGCAGGCTCAGGCAGCCCTCTTCACCAATGACGCTGCCCTTGCGACGGACAATTTCCGGGTTGATGAAAACCATCTCCTCTTCGGGCTCATCCGGATCTGCCGCCGGGTTGATGACGAGGAACCGGTAGGGCAAACCAACCTGATTTGCCGCCAGGCCGATGCCGTTCGCCGAATACATCAGCTCGAACATCTTTCGGACTGTGGCTTTCAGCTCCGGCGTGATCTCGGTGATGGGCTTTGATTTCCATCTCAGGCAGGGATGGCCGTACGTCACAATCTCCATGCGGTGCCGTTTCTTCGCTGACTGTTGGGGAGGTCTTCCAGAGCATTTCCAGGGTTGGCCTGCAGTAGACCTATCCGACTCGAAACCCCCTCTCCCCAGCGGGGAGAGGGAACTCGTCTGACTGGTTCCCTCTCCCCGCTGGGGAAGAGGGTCAGGGAGAGGGATTTATTACTGAAGACAGATTCTGTAACTGCTCTAATGCATTACGCCCGGTTCGTTGAGAACGAACCGGGCGCTGGCAATGCCATTACTTACAACGGCGACTTATTGATTGTTGTTATTCTTCTGACGTTCTTTCAGCTGCTGCTGCTGCACGTAGGCCCCGATCTGCACGAAGTTCTTAAACGTCGTCGCCGGGATTTCGGTCTTAAGGCGGACGCCCTGAGCTTCGGTGCCGGCCGAGAACCCAATGAAGCTGGCGGGAACCTCCGCGCCTTCAAGGAATTCACCCTTGAACGGTACGGAAGCTTTAACGTCTTCGTTCTTCAGCGCGACCCTGGCAATTTTGAGTGCCAAGTTGGGCAGGTCGATCAGGGCAATCAGATTCGCCTTCTCCAGCATTCGACCACGGCTTTCAGACAATGCCGTGTCGCCCGTTGTGGGTGGTGCATCGAGAGTCGCCAGCAGCTCCTTCATGGTCTCCTGGCCGCCACCGAACGTCTGCACCACTTGATTGTCGCCTTTGATCACGACGCGCTGCTCGGCACCGTTCGTGCCATACAGGGCTTCCTGCAGTGCCTTCTGGATGCCCAGCGAGTCGGCCGTTTCGTCGAATTCCTGCTTGATGCGGATGACGTCGGCGGACAGGTCACCGTATTTCTCAGCGTCAGCTTCGACAGTGAATTCCTGCTTTACGCCTGGCACGTTGAATTGGTAGCCCTCTCCCATGGCGCGAGTCAGTTCTCGCATCTTGCGAGCCGGAGTCGCTTCCGTGACAGCGTATCCCTGCAGGATTCCGGTCTCTTTATCGGCCAGTCCGAAGGCCCATGCCGCCGAGCCGAATTCGATGGTCTTCAGGTCCTGAGACGCTTTCTTCAGTTTTTCCAGAACGTCGGCGTTCTCGTCGGTCTCGAGCATTTGAGCGGCAAAGTCCATGCCCCACTCCGCCAGGCTGCCGAAGTCAGCATTCAAGGCAAAGTAGCCGAGTTTGTTCCGCGGCAGGCTATTGAGGATGCTGAGATCGCTGGTTTTGTGCGTTTGCAGGTAGTTGTCCGTGTCGCTGCCGTCTTTGACCAGCAGAAGCTCCTCGATCGTGATCGAGTCATTGCTGAGCGTCAGGCCAAAGGTGAAGGCGTTGGAATCGCGAGCCGTCCGCAGAGCCCCGTGGCCCATCTGCCCGTACATTTCCATGATCGGGCCCAGGTTGATTCCTGGCGTCTCAGGAATCTGAGCCGTGATGCCTTCGAGGATTACGTCGAGTTGTTCTTCAGCGGCGTCCAGTTCCTCGCTGTACGATTCGGCGATACCAGCGATGTTGACGAAAATTGAGGCGTCGCCCGCAGCAAACAATTCGCCCGACCGACGGTCGAGCACGATCGGGTCCTCAACTCCATCGATGCAGTCAACGACGAGTTCGATGACAGCTTCATCCATTGAATATGCGACCCAGTTGTCTTTCGAAACGAAGGTGAAGTCTTCGCCCACGGCTTCCTTCATCTGTTCGATGCCGGGCCGCTCCTCTGTACCTTTGGATGCAGGGATCAGGAAGACGACGCCGGGTTCCGAGTTCTTGACGGCGAAAACGGCGACATACCAGTCGTTCTTCAGGTCAACACCGCCCATGGTTGGATTTGAGATCCCGATTCCCAGCGCGGGTGCCTGCATTTGCACGGCGAAGCCCATTCCAGGTTGCACGGCATTCACGAAATTGGCCACTTTTGCGATCGTTGCCTGAGGGTTCTTGATGCGAACCACGGCGGATGCGCCCGCCGGGATCAGGTCGAGCGGTCCCTCGGCCTGGGCGATCAGGCTGCTGAACAGAACCAGTCCGGCAGAAAAAACAGCGGTGAGTGGGAAACGCAGCATGGTGAATTCCTGTTTCGCGAAAGGGAGACCCGGCCGGATTGACCGTTTGGAGGGGTCAGAGCCTCCGTCTTACCTGACAAACCTGACTTTAGTTTCGGAGGCGGCAGTATAGCGTCGAACGCGAAAAAAGGATCTCTGCCCAGCGATTTGACCGTCCTTAAAGTCGTCCTATATTTACGCCATCGCGGCAAGAGACGGGTTCCACCTGAGGCCCGAAACACTTACGGCGTGACG
Source organism: uncultured Planctomycetaceae bacterium (assembly GCA_964431285.1). GTDB lineage: Bacteria > Planctomycetota > Planctomycetia > Planctomycetales > Planctomycetaceae > CAUZFZ01. Next base: position 13,818 of record CAYSJO010000421.1, on the reverse strand, counting down.
AGGAAGAGCCAGGAGGCTTTGAGGGGACCTTGTCACGCCGTTTTTTCGTGCGCGCTTCGCTGCCGTGCTGAATGTGGCGAAGTTTTCCGACTGTAGGGATTTTGCTGGTCCTGACGATTGCGTCGGGTCGATGAGTCACGAGAGGTCCTCAGCGCGCGGAATGTGCCTCGCGCCAGGCTCTCCATTCAGGTGATGGCGGCTCACGTCAATCGAGGGAGCGGTTCAGTGGGAAAAAACAGTCTGGATACAGCTCTGCGAGTCGCCTTGGTTGGCTCGCTTGTTTTTGTCTTTCTTTGCGTAATTTCGTTTGGATTGCGCGACGATCCGGCAAAGACGCGACCGCAGGACGCAACCTATGTCGATACGCGGCACTACGTTGCGATCCCGCCGCCGGTTGCCACCTACCACCAGGTGCATTACGGCGAGGCCGTGCCCAATGATCGACTGGCCTCGCTGGAGCGGACGGTCGATGCCTTGGCCGGTGCCCGACAGCAGCAGCAACTTTCCGACCAACTGCGGCAGATCCAAGCGAAAATCACTCAGCTCAGTGGATCACCAGGTCCGCGGGAACAGACACGTCCATGTCAGAGCGAAGTCGAGACACAGATTGCTGAGCGTCTGACTCAAATGAACGTGGCCAGTCAATCGGCACTCCACAACCTGAACGAGTCCGTGGTGCAGCTCAACGACTCCGTCGGCGGTCTGGGTGGGGCCGTTGGTGAAATCGGCCGTTCCCTGCGGCTTCTTCATGATCAGCACGCCATGCTGCGTCAGGCAGTGGAAGAGCGACAGAGAAACGCCACTGCGCAGGTGAATGCCAACAGCGAGCAGATTCGGGACGATGTCACGAAACTGGTTGACGGAATGCACGAACTGAAATCCGAGATTGCCGGCCTGAAGCAGTCTCAGCCGCCGTTTGCCGAAACAGTCTCTGAGCTCGCGCCCTCGACGCCGATTCCCGCAGCGACGCCCGATGTGTTCCCGCCAGTCGCACAGTCGGGTCCGGAACTGACTGCAGTGTCCCGCGTGGAACCACGACCGTCGATCACACCATCGCCGGTCACTGAGACCGAGTCTGCTTTGCCGCTGGCACCGGCCAGCATCGAACCGGATCAGCCGGAACCGTTCCCAGCCGCACTGCCAGACCTGTCAACAGAACCGCCTGAGCAAGAGATTCTGCCACAGTCCGCGACGATTCCGTCGGCTGTTGACGTTCCTGAGAAAATCGAGCCGGCAACACTTGAACTACTGATAACGAAACCCGTTCCAGTGCCTCAACCAGCTACGCTGTCACCAGACTGGTCTTCGACTCCGGGTGCAACGCCACAGATTGAAGCACCGGCCGCTGCCGCGGAATCCACCGAACCGGCTGTCCAGAAGATCGCGCTGCCAGCGCCGAATCCAATCAGCCAGATGTCTGGATTCGAGCCCACTACCGAAAGCACGACAGTCTCTGACTTGCCAGCAATTGAATTGGCACCGTCAGCGGAAGCAGCAATGACGTACCGGTTCGCGGCCACAGTGATGCATGTCTCGGCGGATTCCGAGACCGCGACAGCTCGCGCGGGACTCGCACGGCTCGAAGACAAGGGTAGCCGGGGCCACGTCGTTGGCCACGACGCGATGGTGCAGAAGCTGATTCGCAATGCGCGACGTCATGGCTCGGCAGAGGTTGTGAATTCCGGTCAGATCACGGTGACGCCGGCAGAGTCCGGTCGTCTGGCAATCGGCTCGCCATGCCTGCACTGCAACACTGTGCACGGCGTGGACGCGGGCGATGAAGTCGTTCTGACCTGGCACGACGGTTGGATTCGCGTACACGGTGAGGCTCCGAAACGCATGGTTCGCGTCGAGTCACTGCCAGTCACCGAGTTTCAGCCGCCTGAATCCGCCACGTCCACAACATGGCTGATCAGCGAGCAGGCTCAGGAAGGCACCGTCAGTGACGCGAATGGAAACAGTGACGGCGAACTGGAGTTTGTTCAACGACTTACGGTCATCACATTGCTTTCGCCGGATGCGGATGTCCCGCAACTGATGCAGGTGCAGGGCGTCGAAGAAGCATCTGACATTCCCGAAATCGAGTTCCGTGAAGCGCGAAACTCTCCTGCCATGTTTTATGAATCGACGACTGTGCCTCGACTGCTCAGTGAGGAATCGATTCGAGATGCCATTCACGCTCCGAAGCCGACTCAGCGCGTCCCGGCAGCTCCCCCGCAGACTCGACGTGATCCGCTGGGATTGCTTCGCTCGGTCTTTCAGTCGCGTAAGTCCGAACAAGTGGACGGAGCAGAAGGCCGCAGGAAGTTCGGCGCTGCGGCCAGAGGTTGGGCACGCCGCTGATGGACACATCCGTCGCGACCGCGACTGACTCCTGTCGCTTCATTGGCGGCGATGCGATCGCACGATATGATGTGTGCCGGAGCCACCTGGCTCGACTCAGCACCCTTTGCCTGTTCGTGACCTGTGGATGTCACGTGCCGCTGTTGGAATCCGCATTGCCATTCCGGTCGGCGGAGAAACCGGACATGGTCGAGCCCGCACTGATTGACACCGATTTGTTCCCCGTGACATCGGACACGATGTTCGATCGAGCAGTCGAGTTGCGGTCTGCGGGTCGGCTGGAGGATTCACGTAACATCCTGGCCGTGCTGTTGCAGACAACGCCTGATCATTTCGCCGCAATCGATCTGCTGGCGGAAATCAGCCGCGAGCTTGACGACCGGGCACTGTGTCGTGCGAGCCTGCAGCGTCTCGCTCAGTTGCGCCCAACGTCTGCCGCCGTGCTTCGTCGCGTGGGAGTCGGTCGACTCGAGCTGGCCCGCGCTTCGGCGATTCCGGAATCGCCTGACCATGCCGCAAACGTCCGGTCTGGCATCCGCAACACGGATGACGCGCACGCCGCGTTGGATGTCGAGGCGGGATTGCAGGCGCTGCGACAGGCTGTCGCACTGGAGAGTCACAATCGCGAATTCGTACAAAGTCTGTTCGGTGCCCTGGTCGATCTGGATCGTCGGGAAGAAGCGGGAATCGTTCTGCGTCAGGCGTTACAACGGAATCCGCGTGATGCCGTGCTGGCGTTGACTGCCGCACGTTTCCACGAAGCGGCCGATGATTGGAGCACGGCACTCTTCTATTACGACGACGCACTGCGAAACGACCCGGCGAATCGAGTGTGGATGCGGCAACGAGCCGTGTGTCACTTCCGTATGAGGAACTTCGAAGCGGCCGCTGACGACTTTCAACGTGCCCTGACCAGGACACCTGTCGCTCCGCAACTCGCTGAGTACCTGATGTGGAGCGAGGCCTGTTTGAAGACCGGAGATTATGCTGCTGCCGCGCCCGTACTGGATCGCATCGTGCTTACCGGCAACGTGCGAACTGTGGAACTGGAAATGCTGCGAGGCTTGTGTCGACTGCGTCTGCATGCATATTCCGACACAGGAAGAATCATTGCGGATGCGCTCGTCCACTGGCCAAAGCATGCGGGTCTGCGACGTATGGCCGGGAAGATCGAGCGGGCAGCGACGCGGGCAATCGCAGACGCCTCTTAGAGCATTTTCAGAATCGGTCTTTACTATAAACCCCTCTCCCAAGCGGGGAGAGGGGTATTCGAGTCGATCTGAAGGAGCATCGCCGTGGACCTGGGACTTAGTGGAACGACGGTTGTCGTGACGGGTGGCGGTGGCGGTAGCGGCATCGGTCGGGCTGTCGCAGAGTTGTTCGCCGAAGAACAGGCGCGAGTTGCCGTCTGGGATATCAGCGGATCGGTCGAGAAATCTGCGGAGACAATCGCGCGCACCGCGAATGTCGAGGCGATTGGGTGCCGGGTGGATATCACCGTTCAGGACCAGATCGCCGCTGCTCTTGAACAGACGCAACAGGCGTTTGGCGAGATCGATCACGTGGTGCACGCGGCGGCCATTGGATCGGGAAAATTCGGGTTTCCCTTCACGAATCTTGCTCCGGAAGACTGGTCGCGCGTGATCGAAGTCAACGTTCTGGGTATGACCCGCATCGCTCATGCCCTGGCCCCCGGTCTGGCCGCACGTGGTTCCGGCACGATGACGTTTATCGCGTCCGTTGCTGGTCAGATCGGTTCTCCCACCGATCCGCCCTACAGCGCCAGTAAGGCCGCAAACATCAATTTTGCGCAGTGCATGGCTCGCGACCTGGCGCCGAACGGTGTCCGCGTGAATGTCGTCTGCCCGGGCATGGTTCGAACGCCGCTGAATCAGTCCGTCTGGCAGGCCTGGCATGATCAGCAGCCGGAAGACCAGCGATTGGATTACGAGACCTGGGCGGACGAGAAGATTCGGACGGTGGTCCCGCTGGGGAGGTGGCAGGAACCATCGGACATTGCCGACATGGTTGTGTTCCTGGCGTCTGCACGAGCCGCACAGGTCACAGGTCAGACCATGAACGTCGATGGTGGATTTGTGATGCACTCGTAGTCTGTCACGAGCTACCCGGCGTCTCTACAGCTTAAAGCACTTCAGGTTGCCGTCCCTGTCTTTGCAGTACAGACGACCGTTCGCCAGCACAATGTGCGGCCACACGTCGTTCCGAAAGACACCCTTCTTCTTTGCCAGTTCCGTGTACTTCTTCGGAGAACGGACGGCGGTCTCGGTCAGAAACAACTCACCGCGGTCGGCCCACACGATCAAGCGATCGTCCCGGGTCACCAGACACGCCGCTGTGTCACCGAAAATGCCGCCCCGCCACAGAGGTTGACCGGTCTCAAAGTCCAGGCAGTAGACGCCGCGCCAACACCAGTAGATGTGCCCCTTGTGAATCAGCGGTGAGCACACTCCGGATGCGAACGGCTGCTTCCATGCCAGCTTCGCACCCTTCTTTGAAACGTCGATACGGCAGATGGAATACTGGTTGTATTCAGAGGTAATGACGATCGAGCTGCCCTGAACGGCGGGGGTCGCAATGCTGTTGGCGAAGTCGGTCACCCAGGGATAGCTGGCCAACGTTTCGCCGATGTGTCCTTTGTCGAGTCGCACCACCAGAAGATTCCGAATGGTGAGGACAGCGACGCAGGGGATGTCTTCGACGATGATCGGGACTAGGCCGCCGGTGTGACCCGCGGGATCGTCCGATGCGGAGACCCAGACGCGTCGCCCCGTACGCTTGTCGAACGCGAACAGCGTGCCCTCATTGTCGCCGACTTCTGCAATCAGCCAGTCACCGTGAATCAGTGGTGAGGCAGTGTATCCATAGTCTCTCAACTTACGGCCACCAACCAGCGGCCGTTGCGGTACGTCATACTCGTCATAGAAATTCACATTCCATACGAGCCGACCAGAGTCAGCGGAATCCCGACAATTCAAGTCACCGTCGGCGCTCAGCGTATAAAGAAATCCGGTGTCCTGGTCGTAGCCCGGACTCGCTGACGGTCCGGAATACAGTCCCTGGTCTCCATAACTGTGCCGGCCATACTGTGGGCAGGGATAGGACTGCTGCCATTGATTCTGGCCCGTCACGGCATCGAGGCACACGACGGTGTCGCGACCGTCGGCCCATCCCAGCGTGAACAGTCGTCCGTCGGCGACAATGGGAGCACTCGCACCGACACCGGTTTTTGCCTGCCAGGCAACGACCGTCGGCGGCCAGGAATTCTGGCCCCACCCAGAGTCTTCCGTTGAGACGGCGTTATGTGTGGGCCCTCGCCAATGCGGCCAGTCTTCAGCGGCCAGTGCGAGAGGTTGGACAAGGTACAGCAGAAGTGAGGCGAGACTCAGAGGCCGAAGATGGGGTCCGCTGTTGTCTGAGCTGCGGTCTCTCATTGCGTGTGCCATGCCCAATGGAATCGTTGCAGTCCCGCCGGTTTGATTAGCGGCAGGAGCAGACTGACCCACAGCACTCCGATGTGCAAGTTCTGATGTTGCACGTCGAGAATCTCACACTCAATGCCGAACGGCTCGACGCATAACGAATGCCGCTGTAATCAGCAATAGAAGATTGCCAATCCACATGGCCCAGCCGGGGTGCACACTGCCTGACCGGGACAGGTTGATCATAAGCAGCACGACGGGATAGTAGATCAGCAGGATGGGCACGAAGCAGACAAAGAAGGTCGTCAGAAACTGTCGCCGGGCCTGCAGTATTGAGAACGGTCCACCGACAAGCGCAAACACAAAACAACTGCACGACAGAGCAAAGCGGTTGTGCAGTTCAGTGTGGTTCTTGCGGGCGGCAACCTGTTCCTGGTTGCGCTTCCATTCGTGGACGCGAAATGGGGCCGTGCTCAGGTAGGCGAAGTCTCCACGAGCCAGTGCGAACGCGGCTTCGACGGCCTCGTGTTCGCTACGCAGGGCGATCGACTGCTGCAGTTGTTCCAGCTGAACTTCGATGTCGCGGATACTCAAGTGTCGAGCCTTGGGCTTCTCGCCGTTGAAGTTGATGGGCAGGCTGAGTCGAAACTGTTCCATCCTGCCTGAGATGCGGCTAGGGGCATCAACGTAAGCATCCTCACAATCCAGAACGATCTCCTGGGTTTCAAAATCAAATCGCAGCTTTGACGAGTTCGACTGCAGCGTCAGCGGAGTCCGTCCCGGCGGAGCGTACTTGATGATCGGCTCGATCAGACGTCGTTTCTCTTTGTCCACTCCACGAACCGTGATAGAGAACCCATGCGTGGGATCCTCGTACAGACTGTGAGATTCCAGAACATCAAAGCAGATGTCTTCCATAGCATGCGTGACAATCCGCTGAATGTTGGCCATGGACCAGGGGATCACCTGGTCGTTCAGCAGCAGCGAGCAAAGGCTGAGTGCCGCTCCCACAGCGAAAGCTGGCAGGAGCAGTGACACGACATTGATTCCGGCAGCCTTGGCCGCAGTGATTTCGTAATCCGCTGACAGTCTGCCGTAGACAATGCACACACTCAGCAGCAGCGTCGCCGGAATAGTAAACGGCAGCATGCTGGGAATAATGTACGGCAGGATCTCGAGCACCTGCAGTGGCCCGATGCCGCTTTCGCTGACTTTCTGAAAGACGCCCAGAAACACGAGCAGCACAGTTGTGGCGGTGATGACCAGGGCCAGAACGCGGAGCAGGTCGAACAGAATGTATCGCTGAAGAGTGCTCATCATCCGTGATGTTCTCTCGCAGCGCCCGAATACTTGCTGGGCGGCAGCCGTCAATGCTGGAGAAACCGGTCCAACCGGCGCACCCACGACCGCGTGTGCGCACACTGCCCGGTCGAGTGGCGAAGCCGTGTATCGGAATCCAGACAGACCGGTCAAGGTGAGTTATCGGAACACTCGGCAGGACAACTACAGATCATCAGACGTGACGCCGCAGCGACCGAGCTCGCCTTGGTGTGGCCGGTTAACAGTCTTCTCGGCAAGCCGGCCGGGCGAGCAGGACGACACAATAAGAGTTGGCGCGAGTTGTTGTCATCCGCGCCTGTTGCCGTCCAGCCCTGTTGATCAGCGAGTCAAATTATGGACATCTTCCGCAACGCCTCTGACGATCAGATCGCCCTGATGGGCAGTGCTGTCGCACTACTTCTTTCTGGCGGGCTGATGTACGTCAGCTATTTCGTTGGCCAGATACGGCAGCCGAAGGAATCTCACGAACCAATTCGTCTGGGAGCTGTAAGGCCTGAACAGCCAGCATCTGCTTCCCGCCGGAAAGCCGCCTGACCAGCAGGCGGCAGCACGTGTTCACTGCGATGCCCGGTCTACCGCATGGTAGCCGGGCATCGTTTCGTTTTTACACGCCCTGAATCCAGACGGCCCTGCAACTGTTTCAGTAGAGCCAGGTGTATCCGAACTGCGCGTTGAATCCGGTTCCGAAGACTCCAGAGCCGTGGACGAGGTACGCCTTGTCTGTGATGTTTTCCAGACTCAGGCTGACACGGTGCTGACTCGTGTCGCCAAACGTGTGTCCTGCCCGCGCGTTGAGCGTCGCGTATCCCGGCGTACCACCGATGGGAATTCGTTCGTCGGTAATGTCACGGACCTGGTCCAGGCGGTCCTGGCGACGCACCATCCAGGTGTAAACAGCCAGCCAGCTCTTCGTGTCCGGAGCACGCCAGCGCAGCCCAAGGATGCCCTGTGTTGGCGGGATGCGGCTGAGTGGTGAACCGGTGACATCATTTCGCCCGTACGTGTACCAGAAGTTGCCGTACATCGCCCAACCGTCGTTCAGCAGGTACTCGCCATCGAATTCGAAACCTTGCACCGACGAATCCTGATTCGCCGACGCAAACGTATTCGGAGCCGCCGTGATCGACACGATGTTGTCATCGATGTCGATCCAGTACACGAAGGCCTGAGTCCGCAGTCGCTCCGTATTTGTCTTGATGCCGATTTCGTAGTTGATTGATCGTTCCGGTGTCAGGTCCAGGCTGGGAACGCTTTGACCAGACTGCAGCACGTTGGGGTTGTTGGCCATCAGGTCATCAAGGTTTGGTGCCCGGAAGCCTTCAGAAATGGAGCCGACCAGATGCAGGCACGGGTTCAGTTCGTAGACAAGCCCGGCCTGCGAGATCCAGTCGTGATAGCTCGGGTTGATGGACATGGGCGTGCCGCCAATGAGCGGGGTGCCGGCCGTTTCGATGTTCTCGTACCGGACACCGATCGTCGCATCGAGCCGTTCCGTGAGCGGCACGTCCCAGTTCAGGAACACACCCAGTCGGTAGTAGTACGCGTCATCGGGAACGATCGGCCCACTGGCGGTTCCGCCAAATGCCGAATCTACGTCGTCGTGGTAACCGTCCACGCCACCCGTCAGTTTGCCCAGGTCATCCAAATCGCGGACGGCGACCAGGTTGATTCCGACGGATTCGACATCGGTCTCCTGCGAGCGCACTGTCGGAACACCGCGCGTCTGCGTTTCCCGCTGGCGGTGGTACGAGGCCGTCGCAGTCAGAGCATCAATGCCGTCAATGACATTCAGTGATTCATACCGAATATAAGTCAGATCACGTTGCTGGGGATCAAAGAAGCGGGCTCCGCCGAACGAGTTACTGTTGTTGCGGTCCCCAGGGAAACCGGGAAACCGGTCACTGCGCGGCACGTTGGATTGTTCGAAGTGCTGCAATGCGACGGTCAGCATCTGCTGGTCGGTCAACAGGTAGCGGAACTTGATGTCGCCGGAGTACTGCGAATAGCTCGTGCCCGGCTGACGACCGAAGCCGAAGCCGGTGTCGAGATCATTGAAGTTGGCATAGCTGCCTCCGCCGAAAACACCACCTTGCCCCAGCCAGCCTTCGACATTCATCCGGCTGTACGACGACGAATCCGACGTACTGAACGTCTCGTGAAATTCCGTCCCGAAATAGTCGCTGTGATACCGCCCGTAATGGGTATCCGGGCCGCGCGTGACGAGATTGATGACTCCACCGATCGCGTCCGATCCCCACAGCACGGAACCCTGTCCGCGGACGACTTCGATCCGTTCGATCATGCCGGGGTCAATTGTGTTGAAATACTGATTCGGCCCACGGCGGAAAAAGGAATTATTCAGCCGTATGCCATCGACCAGGATCAACACCTGTTGGCCGGTTAAGCCCCGGACAAAGGGCGAGGCCTGACCAGCGGCTGTCCGCTGCATCATCACGCCGACTTCGTTCTGCAGCGCGCGGAACATGTCCGGCGACTGCTTCTCAACGAGTTGTTGCCTCGTCGTAATCGACGCAGCTGTCGCCGAGTCGAACAGCGACGTACGGTTTCGTAGAGCACCAGTGCTCTGCCCGAACGGTCCGTTGGCCTGGCCGAACTGCAGCTCCGAGAGATCGGGAGACCCAGCGGACGGCGCTGGCTGAGTCTCGGAGACAGTGACTTCCGGAAGTGTCGGGGGAGTGACCTGCACCTCAGGCAGAGTTGGCTCGGAATTCTGATCATCCTGAGCCAGACTCAGCGTGCAGGCCAGGCAGGCCAGCATGGCGGCGATTAGACGACCAGGAATTCGGTGCGACATCCTTATCGGCTCCGTTGATGCTGCTGTGAGCCCCGCTTGTTCGCAACGGGGCAAGACCGGCCTCGCGTCGGTTGTTCGGTACTGACCAATTCATCGGGCGAATTCGGTCGTGGTCTTCGTACCAGCCTGATTAACCCGCAAAGTCTGCCTGACTGGAAAGGCTGGCGCTGAGCCGTCGGGTCGGTAGCACGACCTGTCCACTAGTCAGAATTCTTCGCGGCCTCGCTGGCCTGACGCACCAGATCGAGGGCGGAATTGACCAGGTCTCCGGTTCGAGATGAACCTGTCTCGTTATCCGGTAACGATTGCAGACAGCTCGACAGAAACAGTGCAGCGCCGGCCAGCAGTTCTGGCGACGAACAGTCTTGAAGGAGAGCCGCTGCCAGATCCGAGTCGTCAGTCGGATGAGAGCGATAGTCACTGGTCGTCGAAACGAATTCGTCGTCGGCAGTCGAATCGGGTGTCGCGGCCGTGAGAAAGCCAGACTCCAGCGCGGCCTGGTTACGTTCGCTGCGACGCTCTTCGATCGCGACGAGATCGGCCTGCTCTTTTTCAGCCGCTTCCCGACGAGCCCTGCGGACGCCGCCGTTGAGCGTGTTCCGTAACGCGGCGAAGGCTTTTGAGTCCCGCAGGTGATTGAAGCGTCGCGTCAGTTTCTTGAAATCCGCGTTGAACAGTCGCGGCAGCACAACTGGCAGCAGCATGAATCGTCGCATCGTCTGGTACGGCATGACGGTCTGTTCTTCGACGATATGGGCCAGCATCGCGGCTGATCGCGCCAACAGAAACAGTCCCGTACCATGTTCAGGCAGTAGTCCCAGATGCAGCAGAATTGCCCCCGTGATGCCATCGACGTTGGGTGGCACGCCCTTGCATTCCTGCAGGCAGCGGCTGACTCCGTCGTAGACGTCGAAGTAAGGTCCCGCTGCATCCTGATCGCACACGGCACGACGCAGGTGCACCGGGCGTGGATCGCGGCGGAGCAACGGATGCCCGAACCCGCCAATGGTCTCGCCGCGCTCCAGGCGGGCTTTCGCATTCTCGTATGCGAATTGCTCCAGGTCTCCGGCGGTCGATGCAGTGCGGTCCGAGGTGCGGAATTCGTCTGCGATCGCAGAGTAAAGCCTCATCGCCTGTTCGACGGCCCCCACGTGATACGGACCACTGGCAAGATAACCAGCCGCCATGGCCTGAGCTGTGGTGACGCCCGTTCCGGCAACCAGCCGAGGGACCAGTGTGGTGGGTGGCAGCAGCCCGAATCCGCCGTGAAACGCCACCAGCACAAGATCGAACAACTTTCGTTCCTGATCGGTTGGCGCCCGCCCCTGCAGAATGTGAAACAGGGCCTCCGTGTAGGTCAGTTGGCCGATCAGGGTGTTGAGGTTCGTTGACCTCACATTGAGTTGTTCTGCGTTCAAGTGGACGCCGTCGATTTCGGTGCCGAGGTAGAAGTCGGGACGGCTCTCGGACATGAATCAGTGACCGGGTTTCAAGAAAATGATTGACGTAATTACTGAAAGCGTTGAGCCTTAAGTCAATTGGCGTGAACGACGGAGACGACCAGTTCGGGGCCGAAGGCCACTGATCTGACTTTGCCGACCACTGGAACGCGCGAGTGGAACGACTTTAGCACCGGTCTACGGACTGTCAATTTGCCGGATTATTCAGTCACAGCGGTCGATATGAGTCAGAGAGGCCGATGGTTTGCCGCGTGAATTCAATGTCACGTGACCGTGAACATCTGAAACGGGCGATTTGTGGCGGCTTTTTCGGGCCAGGCGTGGAATGCAAGGAATCCTGGTGCGGCGGACGGCTTCAAAAAGAAAGCGATGACAAGTCGTCCCGACCGACGTCAAAGAATGAAAACGGCGGAGTGCTTTCATGAATGACAGCCCTGCTACTTCTGTTGCGGATCCCGGTGCCTCCCACACGTCGGATGATTTCTCGTTGTCGTCAGCCTCTCGGCCCGAGCGACAACCGGTGATGACCCCGACAGAGTGGCGTCGCCGTCTGCTGCACATTCTGCCCGGTTTTCTGCCCCTGGTGTTGTGGTACATCCCGCACCACGATCCCCTGTCGTGGGATTGCCGCGTTTATATTGCCGTCGTGATTGTGTCGATCGGGGTCGGCACGGCGATCAAGTACCAGCAGATCGCCCGTCGCGGGGAAACGATGAATGCAGCGTGCATCCTTGGCTACGCGTTACCGGTATTTCTATTGCTGATGCTGATCCCTGCGCATGCGGAACTAGGATTGACCGTGCTGGCAATCCTGGCGATCGGAGACGGTTCGGCCACTTTGGGCGGCATGATCCTGCGCGGTCCGCGTCTGCCGTGGAACCGCGACAAGTCCTGGTCCGGACTCCTGTGCTTCCTCGTGCTGGGGTCCATCTGGTCGTCGCTGATCTACTGGGGTGAGGCACACCCCGGCGTGCCATTTTCGTTGGCATTTGCATGTGCCGGCACAGCCACGCTGGTCGCCGGCATCTGCGAATCGCTCAACTCTCGACTCAATGACAACATTCGTGTCGGCGTTGCAGCGCCCGTAGTCGTGATCGCCATGCACTGGCAGATGGTCGGGATGTAGGTCGGGCGTTCCCGATTCGAATCCACGCGCTTATACCGGTACGGCATCCGTATCGCGCAAGGCACAGGTCCAATGCGGTTAGCGCATGAAAAAATCGCCGTCACCGTTCAGAGGGGGATGAACGATGACGGCGATCGCGGGAACATGACTCGTGAAACTGTCGACTCAGAGTGGTGTCAATGATGCGGGTAAATCAGACTGATGGGCGTGTCGTTACGATCGGACCGGACGGCCGGGGAGGTCAATCAGAGGAGGGAGAGTTGTCCAGTCCTGAAACCGCTTTGTTTCACGTGCCATGTGGGCACTGGAATTTATCGACAGCCCGTCGGAGAAAAATCACGGGTTTTGTCCGATCCGCGCTTAGCGCGGTTGTGCTTCACCGTGGGTCTGCATTCGCGGCAGCAACTGTGAGGGTTCTCTGGCCAAGGCGTCTCCGACCATGACCAGCCGCGACCCCGACGGCGAACGACGTACCATTCTAATTCTGTCGACCGTGCTGCTTGTCGCCAGTTGCGGGATTTCCGCAGCAGGCCTGATGCTGACTGGTTGTGCGGCGGATTTCCTCAGTCCGCCTAAGCCCATCACTCTGCCTGCCGGTCTGGTCCTGACGGTTCCCATGCTTGCGAGCCTGTACGTCGTCCGATTTTCACGCCGGAAGTGGCTGCACGATCTATGGCAGATGCCCCGCCAGCTGATCGGCCCCGCGATCTCACGCGCCACGATGGTAGAGCTGGTGATGATTGCAGCCATGGCAGGCGTTGGAGAGGAATTGCTGTTTCGCGGGTTCCTCCAGACATGGCTGCTCGAACGCGGCGAAGTTATCGGATTGATTGTACCCAATGTGCTCTTCGGACTGATGCATTGGGTCTCACCTGTTTACGCGGCTGGTACGTTTCTGGTCGGACTGTATTTCAGCTGCATCCTGTGGTTTGTACCGGAAGTCGATTTGTGGTCGCTGATGCTCGCTCACGGACTGTACGACCTGATTGCGCTGGCTGTGCTGCGAGCTGACGTCAGGGCGTGCCATTGATGCAGGTTGACGACCGGCATCTCCCGTCGGACGTTCATCCTTCATCCATCCGCTTTCACCATCCCAGTTCTCCGATCCTGCCACTCCCACCGGGTGCCCTGTGAGGCTGCGGGAGATGGTTGTTTCTTGTTGACTGTCGAAAGAGACGCCCGGTACGATCACTTCAGTCATGCCACAGATTTTTTGGTCGATCCCCTGTGATCACGTCCACCCCGCGGGCCTGTGCCGTTTCGGTCTTACCACACTTGACATCGAGGAGGGCG
>CAYSJO010000420.1:0-9671 GCA_964431285.1 uncultured Planctomycetaceae bacterium | reverse complement strand
TGTCGGCAATGAGCGGTATCCCGCAGGATGAGTCGGGACAGAAAATGTGTTTGCGGCAGTCCTGGATCGTACCCGTCGCTGGGCACCATTCCGCTCAAAACATAATCAGCACAATGTCTGCGTAGTGATTGTGACCGACGAACGAGGCGACGATTATGTCGTTGTCGAAGACCTGGCCCGCAACTGCGCGAGAAGGGGCGTTGTCGTTTACTGCCTTGGCAGTGTGGCACCGTTCGCGGCGGAGCACGGAGATCGTTTCTTCACACCCCCGGATGGAAGAAGATTTCGGATCAGGATCGACCGCGGACCAGAATCCGTCATCTTAGAATCGCTTCCGCTGTTCCTGCCGCGTGGCATGCCGGATGAACGCAGGCTGATTTCGTCCGGTTTCGGACCGTACGGCCTGTGTCGTCTTTGTGTTGAAACCGGTGGTGAGTTTCTAATCGTTGAGGACGAATGGCCACACGTTTATGAACCAGGCGGCAAACAGTGCGTTTTCTGTCTGATGTCGTTTTGCCCGCTGGAACGGACTTCGATGAGGACGCCGCTCGACAACTGATTCGGCAACTCTCAGATGTCGATTTCAAAAAACGACAAAATGCTCAAAGCAAACTTGCACAACTCGGTTCGATCACAGAGCCGCTGGGTCGGAAGGCACTGCAGGGAGCCAACGCAGAAGTTCGACGGCGAATCACTGCTTTGTTGCAGGCATGGCAGGAAGGCAAGACGGACAGCCCGAACAAACGACGTGAACTGCATGCTGTGACCGCACTTGAGCGAATCGCGTCGCCTTCCGCACTTCGGCTGCTCCAGCATCTGGCCACGGGTGCCAGCCGCGACCTGACGACTCGGCACAGCAAAGCGGCGCTGGGACGCCGCGCAAAACGAGCCGATCCATGACGCTCTTGTGAACCTGTGGTCTCAAGGGTGATCGACGCCACCGGGATGCCAGGGATGACATCGGCAGATGCGGCAGACGCCTTTCCACGTGCCGCGAACCGCACCGTACTTTTGGACCGCGCCGATGAAGTATTGGCTGCACGTCGGATAGAAGCGACATTGCCGGCCCACGATGGGACTCAGAGTGAGCTGATACACGCGAATCAACCCGATCAGCATCTTCGCCGGTAGATTCCACATCGTCTGGACCCTGTGAGCGGCTGATCGAGAACGGTGACTATCGCGAGCCTGGTGTCAGTTTGAGTTCCTGCAGACGTTCGCGTTCAGGTCTCGATTTGTAATACGGATCAAGCGGGTAGCAACCAGAGATCATGCCGTTCCGCGGAGCAGTCGTACATTCGCTGAACGTGCGGCAGATTCTCTTGCGGACAAGCTGAGTTCCCGACGTGACATCGGCCGGCAAGTCGGGATACGAAAGCACCATCCGTCCCAGACCAATCGAATCAGCGAGCCCCTCACGGATGACTGACTGGCCCACATTCGGGAGCCATTCCTGCAGATACGAGTAACCGGATCCCACGACAATCAGATCAGGATGTGCCCGTTTGATCTCAGCCGTTGCGTTAATCTGTCGTGCGACTCCAACCAGCGGGTCTTCCGGAGGTTGATAACCGTCCGATGGTGGAAACGAAGCCGGACGTTGAATGTGCGGGTTGTAATACGGGCTGCCGACCGTTGAGCAGACAAGTTGAATGCCCAGTTCGCGAAGCACACTCATAAACTGGTGCGGCTCGTCGAGATCCATTCCCAAGCCGCTTCCATCGCCTCCAAACGCGCACTTGTAGGGGCCTGTTGCGGCAGGTTGGCCGATGCCGTCGTCTCCAACCTGGTACGGCACATAGTCGAAGATGCTGACTCGAACTCCGATTTCCAGACCGGGAGCGTGAGCTTGAATGCCCGTCACGATTTCACGAAGAAATCGAGTGCGGTTTTCGAAACTTCCACCAAAACGACCTGGACGGTCGAAACCGGACAGAATCTCGTGGCCGAGGTATCCGTGACAGTGTTTGATATCAACGAAGCGAAATCCTGCCCCGTGCGCAAACACAGCCGCCTGCACGAAGTCGTCAATCAGTCGTGACAGCTCGTCATCACTGAGAACGGGGTCATCGTTGATGACACCAACACGCTGGTCGAGCACCGGATGCCGATATCCGATCCGTGGCTCAGGGTGAGTTTTCTCGTTCGGGCGCGCGAAGCGACCGGAATGAGTTAGCTGCAGACCGACGAGTAGATCATCTGTACGGCCGAATTGATCGGCGTGAGTGTTTTCGAGCAGGTCGCGAAGTGCTTCAATTTGAGAGAGCGGCGAATCGTTGATCAGAAGCTGATTCGGATTCGCCCGACCATCCTGACGGACGGCAACGGCTTCTCCACCCCATATCAGCTTTGCGCCGCTGAGACCGAAGTTCTTCCAGCGACGGCGTGTGAGATCGCTTGGGCGTCCGTCGGTTTCTCCGTCCCAGCCTTCCATCGGCAGGATGCAGAAACGGTTTCCGATGGGGTCGAACTCACGCTGAATCGGTTCGCCAAGTGGAGATTCAGGGCCAGACTCGACCGTTTCGTCGGCGGGCAGATCGATCTCAAGTTCGCGAAGCCGATCGCGGAACTTCTCGATCGTTTTCAGACTGGAGATGCTCGGAAAGTTCATCCGGCAAATTCGATGGCACTACTGAGTTTGATATTGGCACCAAGCAACTGACGGGAATCACGCGTGGTGTCCGCTTCAAAGTCATCGATGGCAAAGCCACTCGTAAGCGCGGCTCCAATGGTGGTCGTCAGTTCGGCCGCGTTTTCTGCCGTGTTCGGGGCGATCGCGCGGTCGTTGATGGTGACTTCGAATTCCTGTCGACTGAAGGTGAGCCCCTCGAATGTCGCCTCCAGCCGGGAACAGGCATCTGCTGCTGCTTTGATGGCGGCCTGGACCTGGTCTTCGCCACTCGCATCCAATTCGCTTTTGCGTGAATAAAGCAAACCAGGTCGTCCGCCTGTTTCGTCAAGCGCATAGTCCGCCTTAAGACCAACCAGGACGACGCTGGGTCCGTTGGGGACGTGTCGGTAGTCGGCAACGTCAATCATCATCTCGTCCATGGACTGTTCAGCGACCCAGCCATGGAATGTGTTGATAACATCCTGCAGGTCGACATTGAGTTCACCGTCGACAAAGAACTTGACTCTGACGTGCTGTAAGTTCTTGGGATACCTGAATCGTGCCTTGTAATCCGGCTGACGCTTACGGGACCGCGAAGACACGAAACTCACAAAAAACAGGAAAGTCGAGGTCCCGTTCTGTTTTCGTGTCATTCGTGTTTTCCCTGGACACCAAAACTCAATTCGCGGCTGTGGCCGAATTGATGCCTTCCTGACGCAAACGGTTGTAGCAACTGTGAACGGCTTCAATAAACAACTGCGCCTCTTCAATCAGATGTCTTGAGGACTCTTCCGTGTAGGTTCCGCCGGCGTTGTTGTGTGCTGCAAACAGATAGTGCGCAAACTTCGGACCGGCAAACGGGTCCAGGAATACACCTGTGTCGAAGTAACGTTCTTTGAACTCATCGACGACTTCGTCCGGGTCTTCTTCCGTGACGTCGTCGTATTGAAGCTGCACGATTGCTTTGGCTGCTTTGATCATGGCTCGATAGCCACTCTCGCCGGACTTCTGGGCTTCGCCGTCTTCAAGATTCAGTTGGCCCTCGAACACGATGCGTTCGGCGGCCGTCATTTCGAATTCGTATTGAGTCACGACCTCGCCAGCACACTCGCCCTTGCCGATGTCGCCCAGGCTGTATCGCCGCGGGTCCGACCAGTCGGCAAAGAAGTCCGGGTCGTCCGCGTGTTCAGGCGCGTTCTGGGTCAGATCATCGAAGACCTGTCGAATCTTTGCCTTGCCGATGCGACCGACGAATTTGGGAAAGCGCTCGTTGGTCTCACGCTCACGCAGGTAGAAGTCGGTGATGAGGTCCAGTGCATCCGGGATGCGCTTCGACGGCACGGCAACGATCGGCAACCCGTACGATCCGGCGTTTTCTTCCCACTGGCCACCGAGGACAACCTGGAAGTGCGGAACCTTGAATCCCTGCAACGTCCGGCTGACTCCGTAGAAGCCGATATCCGCCACGTGGTGCTGACCACAACTGTTGAAACAGCCGCTGACCTTGATATGCATGTCCTGGATGGCCTGGTCGAGCTGCACACCTTTGGCGATCAGACGATCGCGAAGTTCGGACGCGAGCCCACGCGATGAGGAGATGCCCAGTTTGCAGGTGTCGGTTCCGGGACACGCGACGATATCGGTTACATTGCTGGCACCGGGTTCGCTGAGACCCACTGCGTCAAGCCGTTCGTACAGGGCCGGAACATCGGCCTTGCTGACCCAGCGGATGACAATGTTCTGCTCGACGGTGGTGCGCACAGTGCCGTTAGTGAATTCCCTCGTGATATCGGCCAGCGAGCGGAGCTGATCGGGGGTGATGTCTCCCAGAGGAAGAGCAACGGTCGCGGTGACATAGCCGTCCTGCCGCTGCTCGCGGAGGTTGGTCTTCATCCAGTGACGCAGACGATCATCGCCGTTGATTTTGGAATACTCACCGGCAGGTTTGAGCGGTTGTTCTTCGTCCTGCCCGAGCCGATTGACGAGTTCCGTCCATCTCGAGTCTTCCGGCAGCTTCGCGCGTTCGGCGAGCACTTCTTCGCGGAATTTCTCGATGCCCCATTTCTCAATCAGAAATTTGATGCGGGCACGGCTGCGCATCTTCTTCTCACCGTGTCGGCCAAAGACGCGGGAAATGGCCTGTGAGATCGGCAGGAGCTCCTCGGGCGCCATGAATTCGTCGAAGACCTTTGCCTGTCGCGGGACAGTCCCCAGACCTCCGCCGACGACAACTTTGAATCCCCGCGTTTCGACACCGTCGATCGTGCGGACCTCGGCGGTCACACCGAGGTCGTGCATCTGGGCGAGTCCGCAGGCGTGTTGATGGCAGCCGCTGAAGGCCGGCTTGAATTTGCGCCCGAAGTTCTGAGCGTCCGGATGCCCCAGCAGGAACTCGGTCAATGCGCGGGCATAGGGCGTGACGTCGAAAGGTTCGTCCCTGCAGACACCCATGAACGGGCAGCCGGTGACGTTACGGACGGAATTGCCACAAGCTTCTCGTGTCGTGATGCCGCATGCCGCGAGTCGGCGCATCAGGGCCGGGGTGTCATCAATGTGAATGAAGTGCAGTTGGAAATCCTGCCGCGTCGTGACGTGAGCGATCCCGTCGGAGTATTCCTCGGCCAAGTCGGCCATGACTTCAAGCTGGTCGGGCGAAATGCCGCCGAAGGGAATCTTGATCCGCTGCATTCCCGGAGCGTCCCAGACCGTATTGGGACCTTTGGTGACGTGTTCGTCAAAAGGCAGGAGCAGAGATTCGCTGCCGTTGTGCCGCTGCCCGTTATCGTATCGCTGTCCGTAGACTCCACGGCGAAGGCGAGTTTCGGCGAACACTTTCTCGTCGAGTTTGTCCTGGCTACGGAGACCGATCTCCGTCTCAAACGTCTCGATTTCTTCCGCAAGCTGCTCGGAAATGCTGCCGTTGAGGCGTTCTTTCCAGAGGGCGTTACTGGCTTTCATCGGGGTTGCTCCGGGAATCCGATCGTCGGGGACGAATCGCGAAAAGGGCCGAAATCCCTGTGACATCGGGAGATAGACAGCGCGAACGGCGCGGAGGTTATCAGGAACGGGAAAGAGCGACAATTGCGGCAGTCGCGGGGGAATTGAGGGCTTGCAGCCGTCCCGGGCGGCGCTATATTCCTCGCTCGTTCCCGCTTTCGGCCAGGCACTCCCTGCCGGCTCTACACGACACGGTGCATCATGTCCGACGACCATTCACGGCGAGTTTACGATTCGATTCTGGGGCTGCTCTCGAGCGAGGAGAATCCCACTCCGCTCGTTCGATTGAATCACGTCACTCCATATCAGCACACACAGGTGTACGCCAAGCTGGAGTGGTACAACCCCTTCGGAGCAGTGAAGGATCGCGTGGCCAACAATCTGATTCTGGACGCCGAAGAACAAGGCGTGCTGGAATCGGGCAAGAAACTGGTTGAGGCCACTTCGGGGAATACGGGTATTGGCCTCGCAATGATCGGGAATCAGAAGGGGTACGCGCTGCGGACTCCGCTGTCTCAGGCGATTCCTCTGGAGAAACGTACGGTGCTGCGGTTCTTTGGGACCGACGTGCATGAACTCGACGACTCGCTCTGTCCAATGCCAGGTGCTCCCGAGGGTGCGATCGCGAAGGCTCGCGAGACGGCCGCGTCACAGGACGACTTCGAGATCCTCGATCAGTACGTTAATGAGTCGAATCCGGGCGCTCATTACCGGACCACGGGACCAGAGATCTGGCGACAGACCGAGGGCAGGGTGACGCATTTTGTGGCCGGGCTCGGCACGTGCGGAACCATCACGGGAACCGGCCGGTTTCTGAAAGAGCAGAATCCCGACATCAAGGTGCTGGGTTCCTGTCCGGTCGAGGGACACGACATTCCGGGCGTGCGAAGCCAGCGGGAACTTCAGCAGACGGAACTGTATCACCCGGAAGAGTACGACGGCGAAATCGAGATCGACAACCGTGAAGCGTACGACCTGTGCCTTCGTCTGAATCGTGAAGAGAGCATCATCGCCGGCCCAAGCTCTGGAATGGCGCTGGCGGCGGCGTTCAAACTGATTCCCGACGAACCGGGCAACGTGGTCGTTGTGGTTTTCCCGGACAACATCTTCAAGTATGCATCGTCGGTCACAAGACACTTCCCGAATCTCGCGCCGCCCGAAGACGCCGAGACCACCAGCACTGGCCCGAGCAAAGAGGAGCAGTTCCTTGCCGAGATGCTCGAGAATCTGAAGAACCCACACGACACGGTCAAAGTCAAAGACCTCAACGGTCTGCTGGATTCAGGCGACCAGCCCACGCTGGTGGATATTCGATTGCCCGAACACTTCAGCGAGTCGCACGTACCAGGCTCCATCAACATTCCGCAGGATGACGTTGGCGGGCGGATCGGGGAGCTGCCCGAAGATCGCGATGCCCCAATCGTAACCGTGTGCAACATCGGCAAATTCTCGAAGCACGTGACGCTGTATCTGAAATCGAAGGGATATCGCAACGTCCGCAGCGCCAAAGGCGGGCTGAATGAGTGGGTCCGGAAAGGGCTCCCGACCGAATCGGGCGACGCCGACTGAAGTGCGTTTCAAGGAAGAATCGCCACTGGATGTGACGTTCTTCGAAGTTTCCCAGAGACGTAACTCGCTGAATACAAGTCACTTATGTGCCCCGGACGATCGTATGGCAGTTTCTGCCATAGAGCAACATCGGTTGATACGTAGGCTTCCCCGGCATGGATGCATTTGGCATCACACTTCTTGTTTGTACACGGTCGCACGATGCTCGTCAT
Source organism: uncultured Planctomycetaceae bacterium (assembly GCA_964431285.1). Classification (GTDB taxonomy): domain Bacteria; phylum Planctomycetota; class Planctomycetia; order Planctomycetales; family Planctomycetaceae; genus CAUZFZ01. The sequence goes on along the minus strand of CAYSJO010000420.1, from coordinate 2,282 downwards.
CGCCACGTCCGAGCCGATGACGAGCATCGACCTCCGACACCTCATTAATGTGCAATTGGATCTTTGAAATGATTGCTTCTACTGAGACTGTTCAGGAATCCGGAATCGCCAACGTTTTCAGACTGCTGGGTGAACCGACCCGGCTGAAAATCGTGCTTGACCTAGCTGAAAAAGGCGAACTCAACGTCACGCAGTTCTGCGAGCGTCTTGGACAGCCGCAGCCAGCTGTGAGCCACCACCTGGCTCTGCTGAAGAACGGCGGTCTGCTCGAGCAGCGACGGTCCGGAAAATTCAACTTCTATTCAATCCGACGCGACCGATTTCAGCCGATCTCCGATCTGCTCGGCACAGTCAATGGACCGTCGGTCGCCTGACAACCCTCCAGGTCCCCATCACTGGGACCTTTCCCCGCGCCCTGTTCTTAGATGCGAGGACTACCTCACTTAGCTCCGGCCTCACCTGCAATGGATGAAGCTGCGAGTCCCTCCACAACTCGGGGAAGTCACTTCCCTCCCGCCCCTTCGGAGTCATCAGGAGTTGATCGTGTTACTGCGTTGACGCATGGACGCTTCAACGCAGTGTGCGGTCCAGCTCCAGACGCCCGATCAGAAACTGGACGAGTGCTATGTCGATTGCCGTTATGGAACGCGTTGATTTTGGCGAAGGTTTCGTGACATCGTCTTCACTGCGTGAACCGGTTTGGCAGACGCAGCCCGCCGACGATGTCGTACCGACAGAGTCGCGGTGGGTAGACGAAGAAGACGACGGCGTCGCCGTCCGCAGTTACGACTGACGACAGAGCGACGCCCGGATAGATGCAAGTGGGTCAAACGCGGCTGGCATGCTGGGTCTGCCGTCGCGTGGCATGAGTTTCGGATGTCGGGCGGACGCATGAAGGAGAGGACGTCCGCCTGCCGCCGGTTCCGACCACGTCCACTCGGGGCTGGTTCCGCAGGCGCCGATCTGTGTTGACCGCCTTGCCCGCACATCGCAGCAGCTCGATTGCCCGCCCGCCAGTGGTCCGATACGACTCCGCACTGGTCCACCAGTTGCTTTCCGGAGTCCGCCATGCCAGTGCCCGCCGCGATGACTCGCGATCAGGTGCGCAACGTGGATCGACGGGCGATTGAAGACTACGGCCTGCCTGGTGTTGTCCTGATGGAAAACGCAGGCCGTGGCTGCGTTGACTGGTTGCTGGAACTGGATGTCACCAGTCGTGTCGTGATCTGCGCCGGTCGCGGAAACAATGGCGGTGACGGCTTCGTGATCGCTCGACATCTCGCTAACCACGGCAAAGATGTCTGCGTGCTGCTTTTCTGCGATCCCACCGCACTGCGGGGAGATGCGGCGATCAATTTTCGCGTGATCGAGCGGAGCGGTATCAAAATTCGCGTCATCACAACCCCGTTGAGCGATGACGAACTGAATGCCCTGTTCTGTGACTCGGATTGGATCGTTGATGCACTCCTGGGGACAGGGACGCGCAGTTCGTTACGGGAACCGTTTCCGGCCGTCATCCGGGCGATCAATCGGAGTCCTGCTCGAACGCTGTCGATCGATCTTCCCAGTGGACTCGACTGTGATACCGGAAATCCGGTCGATCCGAGTGACCCGATATCGGTCCAGGCCGACTTCACCGCGACGTTTGTGGCTCGCAAGTCGGGTTTCGAGAATCCAGCGGCAGTCACTTACACGGGAGAAATCCGAGTCATCGACATCGGCGTTCCGCAGTCGATGTTTGATTGATCGGGCCAGGGTTGCCCAATGGCGGCCCGCGATACTCAGGAAGAGCATGCTGATTCAGATTGAGAATCTCACGAAGAAATTCGGCCGCCGTCATGCACTGAACGACGTAACGCTGACAATCGATCCCGGTCAGATCGTTGCAGTTCTTGGCCCCAACGGAGCGGGCAAGACGACAATGCTGCGTTGCCTGACTGGCGTGAGCCAGGCCAATGCTGGCCAGATCCTGTTTGACGGTGAGGTCTTCAATCGGGACCGCATCGACCTGCGACAGCGCTTTCACTTCGTGCCGGATTTCCCGTACGTTTACCAAGACTCGACAGTGTTGCAGCACATAGGCATGCTGCTGCGTGCATACGGCGCTGACGAGAATCCTGTTGAAGCAACGGTGCTTGAACTGCTGGAAGAGTTCGAAGTGCTCACGCTGGTGGATTCGACTCTGGGAAAGATCTCTCGTGGTCAGCTTTACAAAGTGGCGCTGGTCGCACTGATGAGTGCCGATCCGGAGGTCTGGGTCCTGGACGAACCGTTCGCCTCGG
>CAYSJO010000419.1:0-2025 GCA_964431285.1 uncultured Planctomycetaceae bacterium | reverse complement strand
GAGCTCAATGTTGCTGACACAACTTCGGGCTCGGGACGCAAACCGTTCGGCCTGCGTGGATGTATTTCACGACGCAGAGGGCCTCGGGGAATTCGAGACAGGGATGACAATCCAACTCGGGCAGCTGCCGTAGCTGGAGTCGCAAGAATTCAGACCCGACTGACGGAAACGGCTGAATTCTTGACACCATGCAGGCTACTCCGCCTTTCTGATCCGGTAAATGTGCGATTTCGTACGCACGATCAGGGAGTTGCCGGCAATCGCAGGTGACGCTGTGATGCCCGCATCGAGTTTATTTTCAGCCACCAACTCGAAGTCGCGGCTGGCCTTGATGACGGCGATGCCACCGTCCTGCGAACTGCAGTAGATGTGACCGTCCGCGTAGACGGGTGACGCCCAGTACATTCCCGGAACTCGTTTCGTCCACACAATTTCCCCTGACAGTGCATCAACGCACGAGAAGACGCCCTCGTCCTGAATCATGTAGTACTCGCGACCGATCAACAGTTGAGAAGGCCGCTTTGGAGTCATCCGGCCAAGACTCCATTCGATGTGCGTATCCGTGACGTCGCCGCGTCCATCAGGACGAACAGCGATCAGTGATTTGTCTGCCGATCCCGCGCAAATGTAGACCAGACCATGACCGACGAGCGGACGGGCTGAAGCGTTCATGCCGCCATGGCGCACGGTCCACACTGGATCGCCGGACAGTGCGTCATAGGCAATCGTCGCCATTGCAAACGGGCTGACCAGCAGGTCGCGTCCACCGGTTCTCACGATGCGCGGCGTGCAGTAGGCCTTCTTGCGGTCTCCATTGTCCGTGCCGTAGTCAACGTCGCGGTTTCGCGTCCACTCAACCTTGCCCGTGTTTCGGTTCAGTGCAGACACGAATTGTTTGTCGTACCCGTCAAAGCACAAATAGATCAGGTCGCCGTGCACAACCGGTGACGCACCCGGCCCGCGCCAGTGATGACACTCCAGCTCTGTGTTCTCCCATAGTTTTTTCCCCGTCCGTGTATCGAGACATGCGGTCCCGTAGACCCCAAAGTGCACGTAGATGCGCCCCTCTTCAATCCACGGTGTCGGCGAGGCGTAGCCGTTTGTCGGGTGCGTGTACTGCGGCTTGTAGACCTCGAATACCGTGATGTCGTGCAGGATTCGGCCAGTCTCCAGATCAAGGCACACCGCAGAAAGCCGAATCGGTTGCTTCAGCGGCGGCGTGCCTTCAGAAAACGACTTCTGATTCGTCGCTCCTGGTGGATTCTGAATCTGCGGCGCGTTGGTCACCCAGACCTGGTTGCCCCAGATCACTGGTGACGACCATGCACGCCCGGTAACGGCCGTCTTCCACGCGATCTCGGGCGAATCCTCACCGAACGTTACTGGCAGACCGGTCGCCTCAGACGTGCCGTCTTCGTGAGGACCGCGAAACTGGTTCCAGAAGCCCTCTTCAGCGGATACAGAACCAGACAACACGACGAGACTCAGCAGAACAGTCCGCATGGGAATCCTCGGAGAACACAGGAGGGAGTTGGGGAAGGATGTACTCAGTTTAGGCGGACGCGTGACACAGTGGCAAAGCAGCAGCCTGCCTGATACGACCAATGCGTACTCGTTCCACGAGCTTGAGTGAGCCGCATGTCCAGGCAGATCAACACCTACAACACATCTCGATTCGATCTCGCCGCCGAGGCGATCGAGCTGCGCATCCGCTGGTTTGGAGTCATCGTCGGATTCGCTCTGGTGAATCTTGTCGGCGACGACCTGGCGCCGGGCGAGTCGCAGCGCAACGTACCGTTGTTGAACGCGATTCTGGGAATCGGAGTGATCTACGTCGCCATCGACACTTTGTGGAGTGCACGGGGACGTGTGTTTCTGAGTGGCTGGCCGCTGGGCGTTTCACTGCTTGAGGCGATCTTTATTGGCGTTCTCTGCTATTACGACCGCGGGCAGGACAGTGCGTTCCGCTTTTACTACTACCTGTCACTGGTCGCCTGCGCGACACGCTATTCACAGACGGTGACG
>CAYSJO010000418.1:0-7521 GCA_964431285.1 uncultured Planctomycetaceae bacterium | reverse complement strand
GGTCGTTCCCTGATGATCGATCAAAGGCTTTCTCGGCCTGGGTGAGCACCTGATTGACCCAGTTATGGATCAATCAGGTGCAGGCAGAATTCCTCGGCCAGTTCCGAGACGGGTTCTTTTCCCTGCAGATGTCGTCTGACGTTCTGAGCTTTCTGTTCGGCAGAAAAGTGAAGACGTGTTCGTTGAGTCATGGCATCATTCTCCAGTCAGGTCATGCTAACCCGACCAGACACCGATTCCAGTTCCAACTGAACCGCTACAGTGGTTATTTGACAACTCTCAACATCAGAACGCCATTCCGACGGGATTACGGTACTCCCGACTGCTTCCTACGTTCATCTGGCCTGTCTACCGAGGTGTGCGCCACCTCCACCAGTTTCTGCAAGTAGAAACTCACGGAGGTTTGTCCAACCTCCTGCATTGTGGACGTGCGCTAACTCGCATCGGTGACAATATGACCGTAGCAGGATTGTAGCCAAGCATTAGTGATGCGGACCGTTCGCGTGATGACGAGTTGGTAGTGCCAACAGGGTGGCGATGGCCACGCTCGAGTTCGCTTGATATAAGTCGGGATGGAAGCGTTAAGAATCTCTGACAACTAACCTATGCGAACTCCAAAAGTACGGAAGATTGCGAATCGACGCGTTGGGATAACGACTCAATCGCTCGCGAACGATCGCCAGTCGTTCTTGATTGTTGTGGAAGGTCTGCCAGCAGACGTTGTCTGGGAACACTGACTTTGAACGGCAATCAAACGGCTCCATCAGTCTCCGGCAACAAACTGTTCGTCCACGATTACGCCGGCAACTTGTAATGCTTTACTGACTGAACAGATATTAGCAAATGACGGTCACATGACTGAGTTCTCACGACGCGAATTCTTTCGGCAATCCGTGGCTTGTGCAGGATTATCGGTTCTGGGAAGTGTTTCGGGACCTGCGATAGCGCACGGCACCGACCGGCGCATATTGCCAGTGGCAGGAATCGCGACCGTTTACCGCCGCAATTCTCATGCGGATGTCATCCTCGGAAAAATCCTGGAAGGCTACGACCAGCAAGGTGGGCCTGGGCCGGCCTTGAAACTCGTGTCGCTGTACGTCGACCAGTTTCCCGAAAACGACCTCAGCCGCGACTTGGCCAAAAAGTACAAGGTGCCGATTTTCAAGACGATCGAGGAAGCCTTGACCGTTGGTGGAAGCGATATTCGCGTTGCCGGCGTGTTGAGCATTGGCGAGCACGGAAACTATCCATTCACGCCGGATACCAATCAAAGGATGTATCCGCGACGGCGTTTCTTCGATGAGATCGTTGCCACGTTTAAGAAGCATGAAAAGGTTGTACCCGTCTTCAGCGACAAGCATTTGGCCTACAACTGGGAAGACGCCAAGCATATGTACGACACGGCCAAGCGAATGACGATTCCATTCATGGCCGGTTCGTCCGTGCCGGTGATGTGGCGCAAGCCGTCGATCACTGTTCCGCTCGATTGCGAGATCGAAGAAGTGATTGGCTTGGGCTACGGCGGCCACGAGGGCTATGGGTTTCATACGTTGGAAGGCATGCAGTGTATCGTCGAACGCCGCAAAGGTGGTGAGACCGGAATCAAATCGGTGCAAGCCGTGCTGGGCGAAGAAATCTGGAAAGCTGAGGAGGCAGGGCGGTGGTCGCGCGACCTACTGTTGGCCGCGGTGGCCGTGCAACCTTATTCCACCAAGGGAACGCTGGAAGCTCGCGTCGGCGACAAATCACCGTTCTATCTGATTGAGTATGAAGACGGTTTGCGAGTGACAATCACCATGGCCAGTTCGTTGGGCCATAACTTTGGTTGTGCGGTCAAGTTGAAAGGCAAAAAGGAACCGGTTGCCTTTGCGTATATGCACGAAGACGGCCGACCATATGGGCATTTCACCTATCTGCTCGCCGCGATTGAACACATGGTGCACACCGGCGAAGCAGCATATCCCGTAGAACGAACGTTGCTCACGACTGGCGCTTTGGATCGAGCGATGCACAGCTTGGCGGACGACAACCGCCGATATGACACGCCCGAATTGAAGATCGCCTACAAAGCCAACAAGTGGCCGTTCGCAAAGACGGCCATCGGTGTGCCGCCGAAGGATTGAAAAGCGCCCCGAACCCCTTCTACCGACTGGCTCTCGAAATGTCGGCCGCGCGAACTTGTAAAACCGTGTACGGATGCAACGCCAAGATGTAGACACTGCCGTCGCGAGTCTCGCAGGCGCCTTGAATCACGTGCCGTGTGACCATCTTGCCATTTTTCAGTTTTGGAAAACCGCTGTGAAATGGTAGGGGCTTGCCATCGTCATCTGTGAATTGAGTGAAGTCGGGATTCCGAATCTCAACTGCACCGAGATCAACAGGAGTTTTGTCTCCCGAACGAAAACGGACCAAGTGTAGCATTTTCAAATCGCCGTTGATTCGTTCCGTTACCGCACACCACGCCGTACCGGTTGGGCCGACACACAGCACGCGACAGTCCGTGCTCCTTGCTCCAGGAATCAACGGCCCAAGGTATTTTCCTGGCAACGTGTCCCCGTCTGCAGTCAAATCATAAGCGTAGAGAGAGTTGCCGCTCTTTGGCTGGGCGTACAGCGTCTTGCCATCGGGCGAGATGTCCCAGCTGATTGGATCGGGTTGCGGCATCAGGGCAAGCTTAGTCGCCGGGGTTGGTGGTTTTCCGTCAATCGTCTGCTTGAGGCGTTGAAGCTTGCGAGCCGTTGAATCGTAGCGGGCAATCTCGCCACCGAGAATGGGATGATAAGCGCGGCCGAGATTATCGATGACGATAAAACCATAAAAGTGTTCGGTATCCATCAGCTTGCGGTACTTGCCGCTTTTCAAATCGAGAATCAAAAAAATGGCGTTTTCGCCAGGGCCGGGACGGTGATCGGAACATGTCGAGATGTATGCAACGCCGCGCCTCTCGTCCGGTGTAATGCTGATGATGCCGTGATGCGGCACGGGAATTGGGTAGACTTTGGTCTGGCCAGTCTTTGGGTCGTAAACCATCGGATAGCCGCCGGGGTAATCTTCACGTGTTTCAGTTTTGGTTGGGTAACCCTGCTTGGTGCCAAAGTAGATTCGACCGGATAGTTTGCCCACATTGTTGCGCGTGTGAATCTTTGATTGCGCACCAAAACCCTTCAAATCCGTGCCAATTGCTTTATGTGCATCGACGACGATCTTCATTTCCTCGGCGGCCGGGTCGAATTCGACCAACCACGAATTCACCCCATTGGCATGTGTGCCAATGTAGAGCCGGCGGTTATGTCCTTCGATGATCGAGAAATAACCTTCGCCCTCGGTCGCGGTTTCTTTAGGGACGACATAGGCAGTCGCTTCGATCCACTTTTTCGGCAATGGCTCGGCAGCAACCGTGAGCGTTGTAGACACCGTCATCAACAACGGCAATTGATGAATCAGAGATTTCATCATGACAAAAACTGACTGCACGTTCCGCAATCATCTTCATCGCCAGCCTTTGCATAAGGTGGCGATCTCCGACCAGTCGCTAACGTGAGCATTTCTCGCATCGTGTCAAATGGGATCGATTTTCAAGGTGCAGAGCCTGCGAGGCGGCAGGATGAAGGAGACTCGCGTGCGTGGACCTTTCACTTTGAAGTTCATGTTTATTATCGGCTGGTACTTGTCCCATGTCCCGTCGCCGACGGCGATCATGAGCCGGTAGTCTCCTGGTTCAATTAGATAGAGTTCAGCACCCATCTTGCGCGGTTTGGTTCCGAAATGAAAAAATTTTGCGGCGAGGTGCTTCTTGTCGGCGTGCGTTACCAGGGTGGCAATCTCCCGCGATGAAGTCATCCAGCGCACCGCATTGAGTGGGAATAACTTCTGCGAACCGGGCTCACCGGTAGCCATTTGGTACAAGAGGCGGGGTGTGGGGTAATGCAACGTTGCCAATGGGCGACGGTACAGCCTGTTCGGACGCATCAAGAAGTGGTTGAATTTCAAGATCTTGTCCGTGTAACGAGGTTCACTCGTGTACGCTTCGAAATTGTATCGCAACGCCTCGGCATTGTTGCGTAGCGCCTCGATCAGCGCCTTGCGATCTTGTGTCAGGCGGAAGTTCACGTAAGGCGATGCATCTTTGCTCAGCAGCAGGTCGAACTGCGTGTCGCCGCTGACGAATCGATGTTTCGCCAGCGCGCCGGAAAGCACTCCAAGTTGTGCCGCGCACCACGTGGCGGATCCCGGTCCTGGATCGGTCTCCGGGGGCGATTCGAGGTATGCCTTTCGCAGACGAGCCATGGATCGAATCGGATTCAGGTACGTGTCATCGCCGGTCATATGCCAGGTCAGCACGAGAACGGTTGACATGTGCTCCAGAGCTCCCGGCCACGAGTAGAATTGCTCAAGGTGGTATTTTCAGGAGACCACCAATTCTCGCCCACGCCGCCGACGCTTCCATCGGGCCAGTGCAGGGCGCTGGGCAAAACCCCCGCCGGTTTTCCCCGATCCGTGCCGGCGGTCGCCTCGACCCAGGTGTCCATCCAATCAGTAAACAGCGCGGTCAGATTCGGATCGCCCGTGCGCTGCCAATACAGCAACGTTGGCATCAAGGCGCAGGGGTGCTCGTTGGTATCGCACGCCCGCTTCGACGATTCATCGACGGCGCTTGCCGAGAAATACGTGCTCTTGAATTGAAGGAAACCTCGCTTGTTGCGCCCCGTCCAGCGTGTTTTCAACAGCTCTGCCAACCGCAGCGACATGGCGCCCCACTGGGGATCGTCAGGCTTTAGATACATCATCGGCGTGATCGTTTTTGAGGACGGCTCGGCCGAGTGCTCGACGTCCGTGATTTGATCGGTGTAACCTTTTTGCATGTGCGGCTGGTTCATGAGGGCTTTGGAGAAACGTTCCTGGGCCGCCGTGATGTGGGGGTTGTCAAACGCAATCATTACCGCTGACCACCAATCCGACATTTCGCAATCGTCTGCCCATCGCCCGCCATATTCACCGTTTTCCTGCTCTCGGTGTTTGATCCACCATTCGATGATGTCAGTCAGTCGCTCCAAACCCTCGCGCTGGTAAACGGCCCATGAAGGTGCGCCGGAGACTGGGGGGTATTGCTTGTCAGGCGGGATCGGCTCGCCGAGATACATTCGGGCGATTCGGTTCTTCGGGAAATGACGTGCCGCCTGCTTGAAATTCCATTGCGCCATTTCGAGGACCTGCCGACAGCGGATTGGGTAATGCTGGATACCGGCGTACTCGAAGGCGGTCCACGTTAACATGCGCCCCCGGGTAGAGAAAGGTCAGCGGATAGAGCGGAGAATCTTCCTTGACTCCGAAATCCCAGCCGTGGTCGTCCCGTACCCGATGGTAGAAGTACATCAGTTTCTTGCAATGGACCCACTGATCTACCTGTTTGATGAGACTATCGAGTTCGACTGCGAAGTCCGGTTCAAGATCGGGCAACTCCCGCAATTCCTTGAGCAGCGCCAAGCGGACCTTGTCGTCGTCCTCGTCGCCAGCCTTCTGGATCAAGTCAACGATGGCCTTGTTCGCGGAATCGTCGGCGACAGCGGGTGTTATCCACGTGATTCCCAGGAGGCACAGCAACACAGACAGATGAGCGGGCAAGTTGTGCGTTTTCACAAAGAGGAGCCTAGCATTCTTGAATCATCGAGTCGCAGCTCAGCTTTGCGACAGCCAGAAACGGCCAGATTCCAATATAGCCTCATCGCTTTGGAATTTCTTTTCGAGCGGACTCGCCATATGTCAGCTCGCTTAGACTGATGCTTCGACTAGTGGATTCGACTAACTCGTCAATGTACACGAGATTTTCTCGTAGCTCGATCACCAACCCAGATAAGCTCAACGGGTAATCGACTCGCCCGTTGCCACCGCGATGTCGCCAGTTGCAATTGCGCGGCCAGTTGTAATTGTCGAAGGGGTAGTGCCCCGGTAACGCTACCGAAAGTTGTCGCCAGCCATCGAAGTTCACGAACGTGGTGCTCTCCGTGTCGTTCGTGTTCCAGTCCGCTAGACCATCGTCGGCGGCTGCTCCCATGTTTGACCAACTCTCGCCTTCGGCATCGACCAGTTCAAACGTGATTCGCGCCCAACTTGAATTGCCATGCACCCACATCCCCAATTGTCTCGGCTTGCCCGCAAGTTTGATCGGTTTGCGGGCCTTGAGACGATTGTAGAACGATGCCGTCTTGGGTCCCTGCTGCTTTCCGTCTAGCGAAATCCGGATCACATTGCCGCGATCTGTGTCACTGATTATCTCCCGACGGAATTTTCCAGGGCGACGGATTTGATCCCAAATGTACCGCTCGAAATCTTCATCGCGATCGGCGACGACTTTCCACGTGTCCAGCGTATTCATGGGCGAGACAACTTGGGCATTGGGTGCAAGTCCGGCGCGATAACGCACTTTGCCACATTTGATTGCAGTGATTTCGGCTCCGGTTACATATAGCGGCGACGAATTGATTGTCACGTTGACTTGGCGATCAACCGTTTGATGCTTCTGTTGATTCCCCATGGCATCGGTCGTGGTCACTTCGTCGTTACCGGTCAAAGAAAGCTTCACGTCGCGCTCGCCACGAATCGTCCACAGAGTTGTGACTTTGGATTTATCGGACTTCGTGAACTCGAGGGCAAAGACGCTGGTCGATCTGGTGGGCAGTTTTTTCGAGAACTTTGCATGATCAAGCATCAGCGTCATCGTCGCGAAGCTGACATAGCCCGGCTTGGGATTCAATTCGGGTGGGCGGCGACAAAGACCCGATGCGCCCCAATTCGAGAAATAGTACGCGTTGCCCACATCATGAATCAGCGCAGGATTAACCTGCGGCACACCATACGCGAGCGCCAGAAGACAATCGCGGATGTTCAGGTCCGACGCGGTCCGTTCGGAGTTGTTTCCTGGGTTGGTGCTGTGGTACGTCCACTCATAGGAAACTGATACTGGTTTGTCCGCGTAGCCGTAGTGCTTGGCCATTTCCTTGAGCCACCAGAGACTGGCGAAACCGGCGACTTCTGGCTGGCGTTCCGGCATCCGCATGAATGCGGGTGACTCGTCGCCCAACAGATCGATGTACTTCGCCGGGTAGCCGCGCGACAAGTATTGTTCGACTGCTGGCATGGTCATGTTGCCAAAGACCAAACGAATGCGGGGCAACACGTCACGTACCATCTGACTAGAAATGACTGCGGCCTTCCATCGATTGTCGAATTCTTTTTGCGTCTTGGAGTCAAGCGGCGCGGGTTTTTTGCCCAGCAGAAACGCCGGGTGAGTCATGATGGGGCCGATATTCGATTCGTGAAAGACCAGCACTTGATCGGTGTTGGGCCATTTGGCGAATCGCTCTTTCGTTTTTTTCTTACGTGCTTCGTCGACCTTGGAACCGACGATGTTGTCAAACTGAACCAGCTTTAACCCATAGCGTTTCATCTCCTCTGGCTCGCCGCGCTCCAGCGTGTTGCGGGCACCAGCTTTTTGCATCAGCGGACCGGCCTGCTCAAGCGGGC
>CAYSJO010000417.1:0-12795 GCA_964431285.1 uncultured Planctomycetaceae bacterium | reverse complement strand
CTTCGTCCGCAAAGTATTCGACTAGCGGACGCAGCCGTTCCGCCGCCGCCGTCTGGATGTTCAACAGCGTGCTGCGTGACGGAAACCACCCGCTGCCGGCGAACAGGTCCTGCTGACGGTAGAACCGCAGGTGGTAGCCATGACGCGCTGACTGGCGAAGGCGCACTGGATGTTTATTTGCAGCCAAGCTGGTGGATTGCAATGGCAGTAACCGGAGCCATTGCTTTTGCCCTGATCGATTACGCAAAGAAGAAACACAATGCAGTGACACAGATCAGTGAAAATCAAGGGCTTCCGCCGGTATACTGATTTCGCACTGAGTTATTCAGGTAACCCACGTCGGCAATCATGCGATCGCCTGATCCCGTGAACGCGAGAGTCGTCACACGGTCTCGATCCGCCCGTTCGGAAAGACGCGGATTCCCGGTCCAACGTCGGGCGGTGCGATGGCGAACAGGTGGAAGCAGACTGAGTTGCCTTCCACCCGACCGCTCAGCGTGACGTAGGCCTGTCCTTCTTCGATGTCCTCGGCGTCTTCCGGAAAGACACTCCAGAAGAACTCGTCTATGTATTCGAAGCGAGACAGCAGGTCCTGCAGATTCAGTTCGAAGCTGACGGGCTGAATGCGGCCGTCCATTGCTCCACCAACCATCTCAGTGGATCCCAGGTACATTCGGACGACCCAGGCCTCTTCGTCCATCCGACATTCAAAGCCAACGCGGGCGACGCCGGCGAGTGGTTCGAAACGCTGGGCAATCGCACTGATCAGTTCGTTCAGCCACTCGGGGCGTTCGTGCGTCTTCTGGCCGGGTTGCCAGTCTTCCATTTGCTTCATCAGGTGCTGGACCAGAAGGTGTGAGTGGCTCAAAGCAGACTCCCGTGGTGTGGCTCTGGGGTGGTCAATCAAGGCTGTAAGAATCAGATGTTGGCCTGACAGATATCGGCAATACGGAGTCGTCTGCACACGTAAACCGTGGTTGACTTCTCACTTGAAGCAAGCACACCCGGCGATGCTCCAGACGTAGCGGACGCGCGTGTTAAGACCGCTGAAGCCTCACACAACGCTCGTTCTTACACCGCGAGTCGCACGCATGCGCCCGGATGTGACACCTCTCTCGGTTTACGCAGATCGGCAGTGAACGCGCGTAAAGAAAGCTCGCCTTTTGGAGAAAAGACGAGCTTGCGGTTTGACTTGTTTCGATTCTTCGTTTCGTGCGACCTTTCTGGATCTTCTCCATGTTCGGCGCGGGTCTCCCGACCCCGCCGAGAACGTGACCGAAGGTCTCCGGGGTTGCTCGGATAATTAACGATTCGCTCTCGGGTCCGGGAGCCCTTCGGTCCGGACCGCGGCGGGGGGTCGGGAGACCCGCGCCGAACTGAAGTCATTGTCTGCAAACCGCTTACAGGCCTGAGCGAAGATAACCGAGGTACACCCCTCCAACGTCTGCGGCTTTTGTATCCCCATCATGGATATACAAGCCGTAGCGCAGACGCATTTCGTCTCCCGGCAGCAGATAGAACGGGTCGGCCGGACGTTTCTTTCCCGTGTAGGCGGCTTCGCCGAACGGGCTGATCGAGAACAGACCGTAATTGCGCACGTGATAACGCGAGCGGCGGAAATTCAGCGGATGATCAAACAGGGCGACGCCAAAAGTCTTACCACCAACCTGGCCGGAATAATCGATCCAGTCGGTTGGCCGACCCCACGTGTCCCTCGTTCCTGTGACTCCCGTGGCATTCACGACAACACCACCCGGGTCTTTCGACTTCTTCGGTGTCTCCTGCATCGAGTCCACCATGCGAAAACCGAGCAGACCTTCTTTGGTGTCGCCGAACTCAATGGGACCAGGCCGGACACCTGTGAATCGAATGTCGTAGGTAAACAGACCGTTCTCAAAGATGCTGATCAGAGTCGTCTCTGTCACAACGGGCTTTTCCTCTTCGTCGAGCCAGTCGTTGGTGACTCGCATCTGCGCGGGATTGCCGCGTTCGATCACGAACTCGATCTCGCGGTTGACGATCTTGCCCTTCTCGGCCCAGTGCTGTACTCCGCCGATCTCATCGACTGCGACCCAGATACCCTTGTGGTGCGGATGATCGCCCTTTGATCTGTCGTAGATAATGTCGCGAGTCAGAACGGTCCCGTCCGATCCTCGGACCGGAAACATGAACGGTTTGGGCAGATCGGCTTTGACGTTGTACGTCGAAAACGGCCGGTCGTTGATTTTGATCTCGACCGTGTCCTTGCCTTTGGTCAGTGTCACGCTGGCGTCAGCCTGATTCAGGTTCGCGAGCAGAGCGGCCAGTCCCAGTACACAGATACTTGTCAGTCGCTGCATCAATGTCTCCCTCGTTCCGGTGAGCGATCGAATCACTGTTGTCGCGCAGAGTGTGGCTGGACCGCCGTTCGATTTCCAGAATGAGCGACACCTTTGTCTGGTCGCTGGATTCGCAAGAATTCCGCCGAGCCGCTAAAGACGAAATCCTGTGGGTCAGCTACGTCCGATCTGAAACGGCCGCTCGCCAGAAGGAACCGTTAACCATGCCAGTCAGACTTGCGATTTCTCGTTTGTTAATCGTGGTGGTCGCCACGCAGCTGGTCAGTGCCTCAGCGGCAGAACTGACGGACGCCGACTTTCGCCAGTTGCACAAGGAGCTGCAGCCCGGCGATGAACCGTGGCTGACGATCCCCTGGAAGATCGCACTGCTGAACGCTCAGCAGACTGCGGCGAAAGAGGACAAGCCGATCTTCATCTGGGCGATGGACGGCCATCCGCTTGGCTGTACCTGAAACAATGGTGTGCTCGACCGTGCGTCGACATTCGCTGATCCGGAAATCGTCAAGCTGCTCAAGACCCGCTTCATTCCCGTTGCCATCGATCAGGCGTACCAGCGACGCCAGCAGGACACCGAAGGCGAGTTCTATCGGAAGATCGCTGGTCAGGGTCCGAGGGGGGAAGAACTTCAAAGGCACGACTCAAGGTTTTTACATCGCCACCGCGACCGGCACACTGCTGCTCTACAACAACAACCGGAATCCGGAACGCGTCCGACGGTTGATGGGCGAAAAGCTGGCCGAGTTCCAGAAACTTGGCGCGGCTGACCGACAGGGCAAAGCGATCCAGGCGACCCGTACCGACACCCGCTACAACCCGAAACCACCTGCCGGTGGACTGGTCGTACGTGTGCGAGCCAAAGTCATGGACGGCTACGAACCGTCGACCGATCGCTGGCGACGGATTTTTCAGACCGCCATGTCGCGGGACAACCTGTGGATTTCCAAAGCGGAACACGCAGCCCTGGTCCGCGGAGAACTTCTCGCCAGCCTGCAGCAGCGGATTGCCGTCTTCCACCTTGTAGACAACACGCGCGGCGAACCGCCGTTCTGGAACGAGAAAGAACTCAAAGCATCCAACATGTCCCTGAAGGATGGACGACTGACCGGCAGCGTCCACCTGCGGACCGGGCGAGGCGATCGCGGTTATGAAGCCAACCTGAACGGAATCGTCGAAGTTAAAGACGGCGAAGTCGTCCGTCGGGACGCCGTCGTCCTGGGCGACTTCTGGGCCCAGGGGCCCTACACCGGCGGAGCGCCGAAGGGACGTTTCCCTCTGGCGATCTCATTCACACTCGCCGACGGAACGGACGTGGCCGATCAGATTCCACCGCAGGCTTCGCGCGGCTGGGTCCGCGGCTACATTCGCTGACAGGGCATACGGCGCGAGGGCACATGAAAAAACAGACCGCATCCGAGAGCAAACCGATGCGTGCGATTCGCCGTATCGCGATGCAGTATCCGGAAGTCGAAGAAGGCACTTCGTGCAACAAGAGTGCTTTCAAGGCGAGGAAGAAATCATTCCTGTTCATGGGCATGAACGACGAGACCTTCAACGTCATGGTCAAGCTCGTCGCGTCGCTGGACGAAGCTGAGCGACTGGAAGCAGAAAGCCCCGACAGTTTCAAAGTCGGAGCTCACGGATGGACAACTGTGATATTGCCACACACCGAATCTCCACCAGCCGAGTTGATGGAGAGATGGACCGACGACAGTTATCGGTCGCTCGTGCACAAGCAACTGGTCGCTTTGTTGCCGGATTCAACCGACGCGGCATCCCCGTCGACGGCAAACGTCCGCAGGAAATCGACAAAGAAAGCCGCCAGGCAGAAGTCGCCCACCGGAAAAGCCCCCGCGACTCGAACACCACGTAAGAAGAAGACGGCAAAGAAAAAGCGCACGGCGAAGTAGGACTGCTGATTACTGACTGTTCATGCCGCTCCGGAGGATCTCGCAATGATTCGTGGTCTGATCGCCCTGGCCGCTGTGGCGGTTTCATTCAAAGCAGTCGCTGCTGATCCTGAATTTGCAGCGTCGACCAGTCCAGAAAAGTCAAAGTCTTCATTCTGGCCGGACGGTCGAATATGGAGGGGCGTGGGTTTCCTGAACCGCTGGCGTGGCAGGTCACGCAGGAGAAGTATCGCGAGCGGTATACACACTTCATCAAGGACGGTGACTTCGACGCCTTCACGGAGAAGATCGCAGAGACGTCTGATCCGCAGGATCGTCGTAAACCGCCGACGTATCTGTGGAGCACGCGTCGCGACGTCTGGATCAATTGCCTGGGAAAGCATGGCGATCTGACGGTCGGGTACGGGGCACCGCGGGAAGGATTCGGGCCAGAGTTCAATTTCGGCCATGTGATCGGGAACCACTTCGACGAGCAGGTACTGATCATCAAAACGTCATGGGGCGGACGCGCACTGGCTCGCGGATTTCTGCCGCCATCATCGATGCTCAGCGATGAGGAATATGCGCAACTGGCGACGACTCAAAACGCCGAAAATGAGGCGTGGAACAAAGCCGAACCCGCGAAGATCGAGGCCTACAACAAACGAGTCACTGAAGAGAACAAGACCGCAAAGAAGAGGAAAAAACTGCGGAAGTTCAAACCGCGACCGATCGTGACTGCCGAGGAGTACAAAGATCAGTTCGGCAAGGATTACCGCAATATGGTCGCCGAGGTGCATGGCTGCCTGGGCGACATTGGTGAGCGGTTTCCGGGCTACAAAGGTCAGGGATATGAGATCGAAGGGTTCGTCTGGTTTCAGGGATGGAACGATCAGTACCAGGATCGCTGGCTGACTTATGAGGAGAACATGGCCAATTTCATCCGCGACGTGCGCCGGGAGTTTAAGGCTCCGGACATAAAATTCGTCATCGGCCAGATGGGTCACGACGGCCTGAAGCCGGACAAAGAAGACTCACCGCGTGACTACATCAAGAAGGCTCAGGCCAGCGTGCCTGAATATCCAGAGTTCAAAGGCAATGTGCTGTGTGTGAAGACGGACAGGTACTGGGATCAGGAAGCGCACGCCATTTTCACCGGTCCCGGTAGCTGGAGTGCCGATGTCAACAAGTGGCGACAGTTCGGGAACGACTTCGGATATCACTATTACGGAAGCCCGTGGTGCTTCGCTCAGATCGGAACCGGCTTCGGAGAGGGAATGATCGAACTGATGAAGCAGTAAGACTGCCTCGGGCCATCACTCAGCCGAGCGTGCATCCGCTTGCGGGCAGCCGGGCATCAAAGTGGCCGCGAGTCCTGCGACAAGCAGGCACGGGACACACGCCACGAATGTCATCTGCGGTGTCCCGGCTTTCTGAAAGTACGACGTGATCGGGGCCTGGATCAGGCCGCCGATGCCCCAGGCCATGCCCATCGTCAACGCCGATGCCAGTCCCGCGCCTTTGGGGAACTGCTGCTGAGCGTACGAGACCATGGCCGGTGACGTGCCCCATAGAACCATGCCGGACAGTGCCAGTGTTGTGAACAACAGCCACTGGGGGCAGTCGCTCCAGGCCAGAATCAGCATCAGCGGAATGCCGGCCAAAGGGCAACCCACCATGAAGGCCTTCTCCCAGCCGGGTCGAAAACGAAACACCATGAAGAACATGCCGACACTGGCCGCAATCAAGAAGACCGCCTGAGCCATTCCGATTTCCGTTTCCGAGAACCCCCACCGAGGCTGATTGAGTGTAAAGGCCAGCACCTTGTCCATTGCCATGTTGGGGACAAGACGCAGCGAGCACACCGTCAGCATTAACACAGCAAAGCCGCCTCGACCCTCCAGCGTTTCACTTAACGACGGCGATGTCGTTTTCTCCGCGACCGATTCAGTCAGCAGTCGGCTGGCAGCAGCGCCCAAACGTCCGGCTCGAAACAGTAGAACGACCAAGACCACGATGGGTGCGGTCAGCAGCGTCAGCCCGATCAGTCCCTTTTGCGTCACGATCATTCCACTGAGAATCGGCCCCAGAGCCAGCCCCAGTGAGCCACCGAACATAAACAGCGACAGTCCACGCGTTCGCTCGCCGGGGATCAGTCGACCCGCCAGCACGGCCGCTTCCGGGTGAAATGCGCCGACTCCGATGCCACCGATCAACAGCAACGTAAACAGCACGCCCCGATGTTCGATCAGCCCTATGGACGTCAGAAACAAAGCGGCGATGACGGGGCCCAGCCACAGCCAGATGGGAGCTGCCCGGCGATCCCGCAGCCAACCGAACACGGCCTGACTGATCGACGTGGGCATCGACTGGGCGACAAACGCAATGGACAGCCCAGCCACTCCGAATCCGTAAAGTGCATCCAGTCGCGGCCACAGGGGAGCGATTAACAGAGCACATGTATCCACCAGCGTGTGCAGCAGGGCCAGGCAAATCAGTGAGGTCCACGCAAGCTGGGTCGTCGAATCCGATTCGTTTATCTGCATGGCCCTGAGAATAGTCGTTGCCTGGTCAGCGAACAAAACGTGCGGGTGGATTCGTTTCAGGACCAGTCAGCCGGTATAAAGGATGCGTTGTACTGACTATTCGTCTTCTCCGGGGTGGACTGATGATTCATCGATTCCGCGGTGTTGCGCTGTGCCTGACTGCGTCTTGTCTTGTCTGGCTGTGTGCTGATCGCGTCTACGCTCAGAAACCTAAGGAGGCTCCCGCCGAGCCCATTCCCAGTGCGGACGAGTCACAGGCTGGAGTCGCCGCCGGACATTCAGCTCACGGCGAGGCCTTTAACGAAGGGCCGAGGCAGAAGGCCTATCTGATGAAGGGGACGGGACCGATTCGGTTCACCGTCACGACAAAGGTCCCGGAAGCGGGCGACTTCGTGCGTCAGGGCATGGGGCAGCTGCACGGCTACTGGACGCTCGAAGCCGAACGGTCGTTCCGACAGGCCGCGATGCTCGACCCGGATTGCGCAATTGCTTACTGGGGCATGGCCAAAGCCAACGGCCGAAATTCCAAGCGAGCCAAGGCTTTCATTGAGGAAGCGATGAATCGCAAGGAGCAGGCGGGCGAACTCGAACGGATGATGATCGAGGCCCTCAACGGGTATCTGAACAGCAAAGAGAAGAACTCGGCGAAGAAAAAGAAAGCGTACTTTGCCGAGCTGGAGAAAATGGCCAATGAGTTCCCCGACGAACTCGAAGCGCAGGCGGCCCGGGCGTATGGGTTGTATCGCTACCGAAGCACTCTGAAGAAGTCCTACGAAGATGCGGATAAGGCGCTGAACGACGTGCTGGCAGTCGAGCCCCTGCATCCTGCGCATCACTTCCGAATTCACTTGTGGGACTACAAGGACGCCGCCAAGGCTCTCAATTCGGCGGCAAAGTGTGGATCAGCCGCATCGGACATTGCTCACATGTGGCACATGCCGGGGCACATCTATTCGCGACTGAAGCGGTACTCGGACGGAGCATGGCAACAGGAAGCGTCCGCCCGAGTCGATCACGCCCACATGATGCGCGACCGCGTCATGCCGGATCAGATCCACAACTTTGCGCATAACAACGAATGGTTGATCCGCAACCTCGGTCATACCGGTCGCTGGCGCGATGCCGTTGATCTGGCCATGAACATGACCGAATTGCCGCGGCACCCGAAGTACAACTCGCTCAGTCGTGGAAGTGCCTCTTACGGCCGACGACGTCTGTTTGAGGAGCTGGCTCGGTTCGAGCAGTGGGAACTGCTCGCGTCACTGTGCGAACAACCCTATCTCGAACCAACGACTGTCGACAAAGAGCAGCTGAAACGACTGCGCTTCCTGGGAATCGCACAGGCACGCCTTGGTCAGGATGACAAGGTCAAGGAAATCATGGCTCAGCTGGACACTAAACTGAAGGCCGCCGAAAAACAGAAGAAGAAGAACGACGCGGCGGCAAAAAAGAAGAAGGATGACGCCGAGGAGAAGCGGCGTGCTGCAGCTGAGAAACGACGTCAGGCCGCGGAAAAGAATCGCCGTCCCGATGCTCCGCCGATGCCCGAAGCCAAACCAAAGCGGACTCCAGCCACCCCCGATCCACGGGCACCCGTCCAGCAGGCCGTCGCCGCGATCAAGGGACATCAGTTGTTCGCCGCAGGCGAGTTTGAAAAAGCCATCGCGGAATTGCGTAAGGGGGGAGCTGATGGCCTGATGGTGGCCCAGTCACAAAGCCTCGCCGGCAAGTCGGAAGATGCCATCAAGGCAGCAGCCAGCTATCTGAAATCACGGGACAAACGCGTTCATCCCATGGCTGGACAAATCGAAATCCTGTGGCGTGCCGGCAAGAAAGACGAAGCCCGCAAAGCGTTCGAAGCCTTGCGAGAAATCTCCGGCGAGATCCAGTTCGGATCACCGATCTTCGATCGTCTCGCACCAATCGCCGCAGAGTTGGAATTCCCGGAAGACTGGCGAGTCGTGAAGCCGCGTCCCGAGGACTTTGGATCGCGTCCGGAACTGGATTCACTCGGCCCGTTCCGCTGGCAGCCGACGCCAGCGACCAACTGGACCCTGAAAGACACGGCCGGCAAATCGTTCTCACTGGCTGGCTACGAAGGCAAGCCGGTCATTGTGATCTTCTACCTGGGGTACGGCTGCCTGCACTGTGCCGAACAACTCAAGAAGTTTGCTCCGGAGACTGAGAAGTATCGCGAAGCGGGCATCGAGATTGTTGCAATCAGCACGGACTCCGAAGCAGACCTGCAACAGTCCATCGACAACTATGAAGGTGGAATGCCGTTCCCGCTCGTTTCCAACGAGGAACTGGATGTCTTCAAGTCCTGGCGTGCGTACGACGACTTTGAGCAGGTGCCGCTGCACGGCACATTCCTGATCGACCCGGCAGGCCTCGTCCGCTGGCAGGACATCAGCTACGAGCCATTCCAGGATCCGGCATTCCTGCTGAAGGAATCGAAGCGGCTGCTGGCACAGGATGGCAGCTCCACACGCGGGATTCTCAAGCCCGAGAGTTCTCTGGCTCAACAGACGAATGAAAGCGATCCGGCCATCGAACCAGTTGGCGAATGATCTACAGCGTATTACGCTGATTCATGGTCGCGACAAACGCGTGAGAGCCCTTGAAACAAGATTCCCACGCCCCGAAGGTCACTACGAATTTTCGAAAACTGATCTAAAGGCCCAGGAATGAGAGCAGGTCGGCCATCGCCTGTGCATCAATCGTCTTCTCCAGACCTTCGGGCATGAATGAGACGCCGGTCGATTGCAGACGCTCGATGTCGATTCGCAGGATTTCCCGGAGCTTGCCATCCGCCTGCTGCAGTCGAATTCCGTTCGGCGTCTCGTTCTGGATCATCCCAGTCAGGACGCGACCGTCGGACATGTGCACCACATAATTCTGATACAGCGGCTTCATTTCGCGGCCGGGGTCCAGAATGTCGACCAGCAGTTTTTCGGAAGGACGACGAGCACTGTCATCAAGATGCGGTGCGGCTGATTTGCCCAGTTGCTGTCGTTTGTGGCACGCAGCGCAGACCCGCTTGAACACTTCACGTCCGCGGTCCATGTCGCCTTCGAGCTTCAGCGAAGAATGATAAGCCGCAATGACTGACTGGCGAGCGACGCTTCGATCCTCGGGAAACAGGCGTTGGATCCGAGACCGAGTCGTTTCGTCTGACTGGAGTTCCAGCAAACGGATACGAGCAGAGTCGATGTCATTCCGGGAAACGGTCTTCGCTTCAATCGCATCGAAAAGTCTCGCGGTCCATAGGGAGCGTGACAGCAACGTCTCGATGGTCCGGCCGCGTACGACGGGAGTCATGCGAGACCAGCGACTAAGGAGCACATCCGCAACCTGAGGCGACTCAAAGCGAGCGAGCGTTTCACATGCGGCCGACTGAATTGGTTCGAGCTGATCTGGATCAAGCAACTGGCCGAAGATCTGTGACAGTTCCTGATCAGCAAGACTCGCCTGACCAAGAATTTGCACGCTCTGAACTCGTAGTTCAACCGGCTGCGATTCGTCGCGACATCGTTGCTTTGCAGCGAGCAGGCTTTGTTGGAAGGTTGCCTGAGCTGCCTCGATGCCGCTCACATCGCTCAACTTCGCAAGCTGACCGCGAGCGAGCAGTTTCTGTAACACTGTGATCACGAATTCCTCGTGCGAGTCATTCAGCGTTCCAACACTCTTCAGAATTGCAGTCAGTTCGTTCCCGTTGCCCTGTCGTCCAATCTGCGTAGCCAGATCGATCAGCAGCCGTTTTACCGATTCCTGACGGAGTACCTGCGGGTCCTCGATCAGCCGCGCGAATACATCACCGCCGCCCGACGACAACGAGCTCTGAAAAGCCGTCATCAGCCAGCGGTTGGCTGACTCTGTCTGCGCAAGCGCAGCGAGTGATGTGTTGCGTTTAGCCCCTTGAAATGCTCCCAGCGTGAAGGCCAGCTGGTAACGAACGTGAATATCAGGGTCAGACACTCGCCCAAACAGAGCGTTCTTCAGTTCCGGCGAGGCGTCAATCTGCTGTTCTGCCAGCCGAATAGCCTGCTCCCGCACGCAGGGGTGTCGGTCCACAAGCGAGTGAATCAACAGTTCGGATTTGAGAGCACGTAGTGCTGCCAACGTATTCAGGGCGATCACGCGCGCCTGCGGAAGATCCGAATCGCGAGCAACTTGTTGCAGCAGTTCGATGGCAGCCGGGTCATCTCGTTGTACCAGCAATCTCGCGGCGGTTTCGCGATGCCAGGCATTGCCATGTTTCAGAAACTGGATCAACTCTGGCGTCGTTGACTGACTCAAACGCTCTGGCGATCGCCGCTCAAACGAACGAGGAACGACGCGATAGATTCGACCGAGATTTGTACCGTGACTGGGGTCGATTTTCGCGAGTGACTCGCGCGGCACGAACGCGGCACCCTCGATGAGCTCCCGGTACATGTCGACGACGTACAGCCCACCGTCGGGACCATTGGCAAACTGGACCGGCCGAAACCAGGGATCCTTTGACGCGAGAAACTCGGCCGCCTTAGGGTCGGCTCGTAGAGCCACCTGTTCGATTCCGCGTGATTCGATGCGCGCACGGTACACAAGATTGTTGGCCACCTCGCCAACAAACACGTTGCCGTAGAACTCCCTGGGAAAAGCATCACCTCGATAGACCGTGATGCCGCTGGCCGAAGTGAATACACCACCGGCGCGACTGCCTTCGCCTTCTGGTCGTTCCTGAGCCACCGATCGCGAACGAGCGACCCGCCACGGTTCAAGCGGGCTGATGCGTTTCAATGTCGCCAACGGATCTTCGCCGTTGATGTTGCGGGTGGGTGCAGGTGGAGCAAAGAACGGATTCCGGGCAACATATCGATCGTCGTAAATCAGATGTTGCAGCGGATACACGTTGGAACACAGGTACTTGTTGCCCCAATCGTCCATTCCCAGACCGTGCTGCCCACCGCCACTGGTCGCCTCAATTTCGAGCGTTCGCGGATTGAGAATCAGACCGCGACTGCGCACGTCGACGGGTTTTGATTCCGTGTCTTCGGGCCGAATCACCTGCCCGCCTGCAATTCCCGTGGCCATGTGGATGCGCTGATCGAGTCCCCAGCGGAACGAGTTGAGTAGACCACCGCCAGCGAAGTCACGTCCGAAGCCAGTCAGGACAACTCGCTTTTCATCAGCAATGCCGTCTTGATCCGTGTCGCGACAGAACAACACGTCCGGCGGTGCTCCGACAAACACTCCCCCGTCATAGCAGATGACCGCCGTTGTGAAGGGAGCTTCTACAAAGACAGTCGCCGCGTCGAATCGGCCGTCGCCGTCCGCGTCGGTCAGGCGTTTCACGCGGCTCTTGCGTCGTACTTCACGCGGGAACTGATACTCGTTGAATTCGGGGTATTCCACGACGTACAGCACACCGTCTTCATCGAAGGCCATCGCCACAGGGTCCTGGACCAGCGGTTCGCTCGCGACGAGTTCGATTTGGAAACCGGAGTGCAATTCAAACGACCGTAGCGCTTCGTTCGGCGGCACTGGTGCCGACTCGTCTTCCTGAGCGGTCGCCGATCCGGATGCAAATGCGACCAGGCAAACTATGATCGTGTAAATGACCGGACCGACTCTCGGCGAGTGTTCCATGACGCGCGTCTCTCAGCAGCACCAGTGGCGGATCAGTTTCGCGTACATTTCCGTGCCGCGAGTGAGTTGATCCAGAGCGATCCATTCATCGTGTGTGTGTGCCTGGCCGATGCTGCCCGGTCCAAACACCACCATGTTCTTCAAGGCACTTAATTTGGCTCCGTCCGTTCCATAAGAAACCGTGGTAGCCTTTTCGCGTCCGGCAAGCGGCTGGACCTCTTTCACGAAATCCGAGTTGGGAGCGGTGTAGACGGGATCGCCACTGACGGGGACTTCGAATTCCAGCCCGTTCTGTTCGGCTGCAGCTCGCGCCCGGTCGATCAACGCGCCAGCGTCCTGACCCGGCATGGCTCGAAAATAGACCGTGCAGATACTTTGCGGCGGCGTGATGTT
>CAYSJO010000416.1:0-6577 GCA_964431285.1 uncultured Planctomycetaceae bacterium | reverse complement strand
TGAATGATACTTTGCCATGCCGCACTGAGATCAGTCTTCGGTGAGACAGTACAGGAACTTCTCGCCGCGCAAAAACATCTCGTTCTCCACCATCGCCGCCGATGCGCTGAATTGATCGTCAAGACGGTTTAGCGCCAGCAGACGCGGGTTATCACTGTGACCGATCACCATGGTCGAACCGCGTCGATCGGTGACGTAGACACGACCGGCCGCTCCGACGGGTGAGGCATACACATCGATGATCCCGCCCAGACGAAACGGTCCGAGCGGTTCGTCGCCGGTCTTCGCTGTGACGCGGGATAGAATGCCCTGGTAGTGCCGCAGGAAGTAAATCGAGTCTCCGTAAAGCAACGGGGACGGCACATACGGCGTGCGTTCGTGCCGCTTCCAGACAATGTGCGGTGAATCCGTAATGTCTCCTCGGGCCCCATCGAGTCTGATGGCGAACATGGCACGCGTGTCGTAGCTGCTGGCCGCGAACACCATGCCGTCTGCAGCCACGGGTGAAGCGACCACGTTGTGAGACAGTCCGCCGCATTCCCATAGAACTTTGCCAGTCGAGAGTTCATAGCCGCGTACTCGTCCGGTTCCGCTAACGATGAGCTGCAGCTGCCCATTGTGCTCGTACACGATGGGTGATGCCCAGGAGGTCACTTCGTCGCGGTTCAGCTGCCACAGTTGATTTCCGCTGCGCGTGTCGAATGCCGCAATAAACGACTGCTTCTCGTGGTCCCACTTCACGACCAGCGTGTTGCCATGCAGAACCGGCGATGCCCCTTCGCCATGAGCGTGCTTGGACTGCATGTCGCCGAGATCTTTCTTCCACAACAGCTTTCCCGTGTAGTCGAGGCAATAAAGTCCGTGCGAACCGAAGTAAGCCATGACACGCTCGCCGTCCGTCACAGGCGACGCTGACGCCAGACTGCCGGTGTTATGTCCGCCTTCGTGCGGCAGGTTACTGTGCATTGTCTTCTGCCACAGGATCGCGCCGTCACTGCGATTGATGCACAGCACAACATAGTGGTGACGTTGCGTGACGGGTGAGTTGTGGTGAGCGCCCGGTGCCGTGTCCGGTTTCGGTATGAGTTTCTTACCGAACGGAACTGCGGTCGTGACAAAGACCCGGTCGCCCCAGATGATGGGTGTGGAATGACCCATCCCAGGCAGTGACGTCTTCCAGCGAACGTTCTTGTTTTCACTCCACTCGATTGGCGGATCGGCATGTGGAGCGACTCCCGTACTGAGCGGTCCGCGCCATTGAGCCCAGAAACGATCGCCGGCTTTCTCGTCGGCCTGAGAAGGCAGGGGGAGCCCAATGCAAAGCCAGAACACAACAGGAAGACAGAGTTGTTGAATCGATCGATGAGTCGAGAGTAGTTTCATGGGATCATCCAGCCTCCGGTGTCATCGTTGCCTTTGCATGCTGTCTGGTTTCACGCAAAGACGCAAAGACGCCTTGGCAGCTTTGGGCGAGGATTGTCCGCCAGGTTGCAGCATTGTCGTAATGCTCGGTCTGTGTATTGTCACGCTTGGCTGCGGATCTAGCGAACGTGTGGCGTCCACGCCGATCCCGCCGGCTTTGACGGAACTGCTTGCCCACTACGACGAACTTTACGATCCGACGGAACACATGCTGCGTGAGGAATTCCGCAGCCCGGGTTGCCACTCGCAGTTCGAGACCGGCGTAGCCGTGGATCCCACGCGGGAATCTCTGATTGATGCGCTCGCTCTGCTGCAGCGGGGCAATACGGGTGATTCCGAACGCGCCGCCGGCATTGTCCGGAAGGTACTCACGCTGCAGGACGTCGATCCGTCTAGTCCGACCTGTGGAATCTGGCCATGGCTGCTCGAAGAACCGCTGAGCGAGATGGCGAAGCCAGACCTGAACTGGGCCGACTTCTGCGGAGCTCAGCTCGTCCACATACTCATCCGCCACGCCGATCAGCTTCCGTCGGACCTCACGCCGGTCATGCGTACCAGTCTGCGTCACGCGGTCGATGCGATTCGGCGACGCAACGTTGCGCCTGGTTACAGCAACATTGCGATCCTCGGCGGTGGAGTCTGTTCTGCCGCCGGCGAGTTGCTGGGCGATCGCGATCTACTGACCTATGGCCGTACACGGTTGCAAAGCGTGGTGGCTCACACTGAAAAACATGGAGGTTTCCGCGAATACAACAGCCCGCCCTACGCGAAAGTTGTGATCTCTGAATGTGAACGCACTCTGCATCTGGTTCAGGACGAGGCGACTCGTGAAGCAGTCGAGTCGCTGCGGCGCACAGCGTGGCAAATGATCGCCGAGAGTTTCCATCCGGGAACTCAACAATGGGCGGGCCCGCACTCGCGCACGTCGCGTGTTCGATTACTTCACGGCACGGTCGACTTTCTGGCGCGCCGCGTTCAGTCGCCGTTGAAGACGCATCCGACGATGCGAGATGGCAAACCACGCGGCTACGCGGTCGTCCAGCCATTGGCCTGTCCAGAGTTATTCGCTGCCCGATTCCACCGGCTGGCAGAAAATCCCTACGAGATTCAGCGCGCGTTCGTTCGTGCCCGCGACTGGAAGAATACTCGCACGGGTACAACCTGGTTCTCACAGGAGGCCTGTCTGGGCAGCGTCAACCGTTCGACGTTCTGGACACAGCGTAAACCGCTGATTGCCTACTGGCGCTCCGAGTCTGATCCTGCCGTCGTCTTCCGTCTACGCTTTCTGCACGACGGAAAAGACTTTGCATCGATGAGTGTCCAGACGTCACAACGTGGGCCCGCTGCACTTTCCGTGCTGTATAGCGTCGCCGGTCGGGGTGACTGGCATCCATCGCTGGATCGTCCGGATGACGGAGTTTTTCACGCGACTGACTTGCGCATGCGCTATGAATTGCGGGGACGGGATGTCCAGGTGCGCGATCTCGGTAACCATCGATTTGAGTTGGTCGCCGGCGATCATCGAATCGTTGTTCACGCTCGACCCGGTCGCTTTCACGGACGCGACGTCGTCTGGGAAGCTGGTGAATAATCCGACACCGTCTTCGTGGACGGCATCTGCCATCGAGGTGCATCAGAGTCGTTCAAATTCAATCAGCCGCTCGACATCTCGGTCACAGCCGGGATCGAGCTGCTGCACAGGTCTGAGCCTCCTACGGATTTCATTCCGCGGACGAACGCGCGGGAAAAAGGAGTGGCCGCAACTTGGGAGCGGTCGCCAGGAGAAAATCTGATCGTCCGGTCGCAGTTGTCCGGTTCGAAGTAACGGAGATGTGCGACGACTGACGTCATTTGGTCTCGTGTGTCTGGCAGAACTGACCGACCAGGCACGACAGGCACACCCGTCAAAATCCGACCACTGGCGATCAATCGCGCGCCACTCTCGTCCCACCGGTTGAACCTGCGAATGGTCTGAGACAGAATCGGCGTTCCTCATTGCGATTCCCCACCTCAGATTCACACCGCACACCGGGCTAGGATTCCCTCATGACGCATGACGCCGACCCGCGAACTGTCGACATTCCATTCGCGGTGCCGTTCGTTCACCGATTGAGATTCACCGACGACGTGTTCGGCGACGATCCGTCCGTCCTGCTCGACCTCCTGCAACCATCCGGTGACCAACTTCCT
Organism: uncultured Planctomycetaceae bacterium; assembly: GCA_964431285.1. Classification (GTDB taxonomy): domain Bacteria; phylum Planctomycetota; class Planctomycetia; order Planctomycetales; family Planctomycetaceae; genus CAUZFZ01. The sequence continues at coordinate 2,965 of CAYSJO010000416.1, read as the reverse complement.
CGTGTACAGTTCTGGCTTGATCAGTGCGTCGCCGATGCCATTCCCAAGCTAAGCGAACGTATCGAAGACCTGCGAACGACGCATGCCGACAGATTCCACAGCCCCGGCAACGTCCAGTTCGTGCCCGGCGGTGAAAGTGTCAAGAACGACATTCACGTGCTGGAGCGGATGCTCAAGTGCATCAATCACGCGGACCTCGATCGTCGCAGCTATATGGTTGTGATCGGCGGTGGTGCCGTCCTGGACGCGGTCGGTTTCGCCGCTGCCATCGCACACCGCGGCATTCGGCTCATTCGCCTGCCAACGACGACGCTGGCTCAAGCCGACTCGGGCGTCGGCGTAAAGAACAGTGTGAACCTGTTTCGTAAGAAAAACTGGATCGGCACATTCGCCGTGCCCTGGGCGGTCATCAATGACGCTGCTCTGCTAAGCACGCTGCCGGATCGCGATTTCGTGTGCGGGTTCTCAGAATCCGTCAAAGTTTCGTTGCTGAAAGAGCGTGGACTCTTTGAAGAATTGTGCGAGAACGCCGACCGCATCCGGAACCGTGACTGGGATGTGTGCGAGCCGTTTATCCGACGTTCGGCGATCCACCACCTCAACCACATCACACAGGGTGGCGATCCGTTCGAGGCCCTCGAAGCTCGTCCGCTCGACTACGGCCATTGGTCAGCCCATAAGCTGGAAGTGATGACCGACTTCGGGCTGCGTCATGGCGAAGCCGTTGGTATCGGTGTTGCCGTCGACACAGTGTACTCGTCCATGGTGCATGGTCTGCCCGCGGCAGACGCCGACCGAGTCCTGCACGCTCTGGCGCGAATGGGTCTGCCGCTCGACCACCCGGCCCTGCACCAGACCGACGAACTGTTCAACGGCCTGGAAGAATTCCGGCAACATCTGGGCGGGCGACTCACAGTCACCATGTTGCGTGGAGTCGGCGACCCGATCGACGTTCATCAGATCGACGAAGTGCGTATGCGGGAGGCGATTGAAACGGTCGCCGTCTTTGCTCGTGAGCATTGCACAGCTCGGCAGACAGCCGAATCGACTTGCTCGCAGTGACCGTTTCTGGTGCAGAATTCTTAACAGCAGGATGCCTCCATGAACCAGCAACGGATGCTGCGGCAATCGCTGGAAGACCTTCAGCGAGCCGGCGTCAGTCACGTGCCGCGACAAATGGCTGAGGTGGCTGCCTTGCTGAGTCGGCCATCGGAACGGGCCAGTCCTGCGGCGTCTACGTCCGCACCACGCGCCGCCAGTCCTGCCGCGAATCAGACCCAGCCAGAGCAGAGCCCTCACCCCGCTCGAACCGCTTCACTTCCGCAGGAACAGTCTGCCGCCATGAGCCAATCGTCTCCGCTTTGTCCAACTCTCTCACGGAACCAGCGCGAGGCCCAACTGAAGGGCCAGGCCGGGCAAGTTGCCGCATGCACGCGCTGCCAGGAACTGGCGGACACCCGCACGCAGACCGTCTTCGGTGTCGGTAATCCTGAAGCCGAGATCATGTTCGTGGGTGAGGCACCGGGCGCGGATGAAGACAGTCAGGGTGAACCGTTCGTTGGTCGAGCGGGCCAGTTACTCAACAAGATCATTGAAGCCTGCGAGCTGACGCGTGAAGAGATTTACATCTGCAACATCCTGCGCTGCCGCCCGCCAGGCAACCGCAATCCATCACCCGTTGAAGCCAGCAACTGCCGCGAGCACCTTGAGGCCCAGATCGAGACGATAGCGCCTAGGTACATTGTCTGCTGGGGCACCTGCGCCGCTCAGAACCTGCTGGGCATCAAGACCCCCATCGGCAAGCTGAGAGGCCAGTTCTTCGACTACCGTGGCGCCAAGGTCGTGTGCACCTATCACCCATCCTACCTGTTGAGAAACCCGCCAGCCAAGAAGCAGGTGTGGGAGGACATGCAGTTCTTCCGTAAGGACATGGGAGTGAATCTTAAGTGAGATTGACTGATTCCAGCTCTCGAATGACGGCCTGAAGCGTCTCTTGCGTTGGACCAGACGCTGACCTAATGTGCCCGCCGTTCCAGCCACCGGAACATCCCGAGGGGGCGTAGCTCAGCCGGGAGAGCGCTGCGTTCGCAACGCAGAGGTCGTGGGTTCGAGTCCCATCGCCTCCATTCGACTTAAACGATTGCCGATTAAGCACTTGTGCTGACCTTCGGGTGGTCCGGAGAGCGGCTATTTCCTTGATCAGTTTTGGACAGACTGTCCAGAACGGCTCATTGGGGAGTAGTTGCTATGCGGATTCCGAAGTACAGAAAGCACTCTTCAGGACAGGCCCGCGTCACGCTTGGCGGGCGGACGTACTATCTCGGGAAGTACGGAACGAAGGCCAGCAGGGGCGAATACAAGCGGCTGGTCGCCGAATTCATCGCGAATTCCGGGACGGTCATTCCTGACGGCGCCCGCGACGACCTCACCATCGCTGAAATGATGCTCGCTTACGTCAAATGGGCCAGAGGGCACTACGGCCGTAGGGTCAAGAAACTCCGCCGACCGTTAAATGCAGGCGATTCTTGCACTTCCGAAATCTGAAACATCGTAATCTCAGCCGGTTGATCCTTCGCCAATCTGTCACAACGCAGCGAGCGGCTTGGTGCGCCTCACCCGGATCACTCGCAGCCAGCCCGCGTTTTGACTTCGGCGTCAGCCGGAACTGTGCCAGCAGGCTGCGGAAGGACATGGTTACCGCCGGAAATCGGCCGGTCTCCAGGGCGGGCGGATGAATTCAACCGGCGGAGATGGGAGAATCTGGCACGCCGTAAATCGTGTGAAATGCAGCATTTCGAGTTCGGCTGAGTTTCTTGACCCTACGGGTCGTAACAGCGTTGACCGCGAGTTGCTGTTGGCATGCCGCGATTCTGTCGACAGCTCGTGTCCACGGCGAGCATCGTCATTTGGGCAAGCCGGAGTGTCGAGAACTCGGACAGAAAGTGTCAGAATGTCGTGACAAACA
>CAYSJO010000415.1:0-9374 GCA_964431285.1 uncultured Planctomycetaceae bacterium | reverse complement strand
CGATGATCGTGCCCCTCGAGGGCAACTGATAATCGAGCCCACTGCTGCCAACGATCTCCAGACTGCGCGCGACATACTCGCTGACACTTTCGCCCTTGTTAAGTGGCGACATACTGAACTCCAGTAGAACCATCGCGTTCTCCCTCGGTAGCTGTGTGGACGCCGTGTCGAACGGATCACTCGGTTTCTTTGCTGGGCCGGATCATGTGGTCCGTGATGATGGTATCAATGAAGAGCTGGCTTGCGTGAAACATGAGAATGGGAAACACGGCAAAGGGGACCGGCATTCCGTCAACAACTGCGGGACCACCGAACGTCTGCAAATCCGTCGCCAGGTAGACACCGATCGGTAGCGTTTTCTGGCTGCCGGCGATCGAGGCCGCGATGCGGTCACGACGGTCAAAGCGGAACAGTCCGCCACCCGCCCAGGCGACGGCCATTGCGGTCAGGTGTAATCCGATGCAGCTTAGCCAGACGACTGCTATCGCAATGACCTGTGTGCTGATTCCGGAACTCTTCAACTGAACTCCACCCAGGCACGCGCTGGAGAACACCAGAAACAGAATGCACGACTGGGCGGCGAAACCGATCTGCGTCTTATTCGTTTTCGCGAAGTCGACGGCGGAGGCTGGGCGTCGAACCAGTTGGCCCAGCAGTATGGGCAACAGCACCACAAGCAGCAGTCGCCACGTGAGATCGACCATATCAAGTGGCACTTCGCGTCCCGTTCCCAGCTGCAGCCACAGGGGAGTCAGCACGAAACAGGCGGTGTTCGTCAGCAGCGTGGTCAGCAGCGACACGGCGTCGTTTCCACCGGCCCGCCGTGTCCACACGGACGCTCCCGCCAGTGTACACGGCACACTGGCCGCGATCATCAACCCGATCCGAAAGTCCGGTGTCTGCTGTAGATTTATCAAGGGGATCGCAAGCAGAGGAATCACTCCCAAGTTGCAGACACAGGCCCACATCACCGGGGTTGGAGCCTTAAACGACGACTGGAGCTGCCGACTGTCCAGGCTGAACGACATCATGAAGAGGATGAATGCGGTCAGGACCCTCGATGGAACGAAAGAGCGAAAGGACTCGATCAGCTCCGCGTCGAGGAAGTAACCCAGCAGCAAGCCGTTTGTGATCAGCGTCAGCAGGCAGATCACAAACCAGCGGGCTTTAAATTGAAGGATGAGGGCTGAAGGATGAAGGATGAAATGCTTCGATCCTTTGTCCTCGCCTGGAGTGTCGTTTTTCATCCTTCCGCCTTCATCCTTCATACTTGCGCAAGTGTTGCACCCAGGCGGGAGGCATGTTCAGGAAGACCCAGTCACGACGGATTCGGTGCTGATCGCAGTACTGGCCCATCGTTGAGTCGATCGACTTCAGTCGGTCTCGTTCGGATCGAGCACCGAAGCGCGTGCGAATTGAGCGGACGAACTGATACTCGAAGTAAGACAGCACTCCGTCTTGAGCCAGGTGCCGGAAATAGTGCTCGAAGATTTCGTCCACGAGGCCAGCAGGAAAATTGTTGAGCGGCAGGCCCGAGATCACCACGTCGTACGGAGCGTCCGATTCGAACTCCTGCAGCGGGCACACATGTACTTCGGACTGATCTGCCACACGGTTCCACAGTGCATCCCGCTCGAATCGTGTTCGCAGGTGCTCGGCAAAAACCTGGTTGAGTTCGACCAGGTCGAAGCGGTCGCCGTCCCGCAGGTGCCGCACGATTGTCCGCGTGATGGCGCCCGTACCCGGTCCAATCTCCAGCACGCGCATGGGCTTCCCTTCCGCAGGCCGGCTGCGAAGGTGTCGAGTCATTGACCGCGCAAGGAATCGACTACTGGGTGCGACTGCCCCCGTCGTTTCGAACTGCTCACGAAACTGACGGAAGAATGTGGTGTATTCACGGATCAGAGACATGGAGGAAGCGCATTTCGTAGCCACGCTCGCCAGAGCGTGGGTTGTTGACGCGACTGTCACGCTCTGGCGAGCGTGGCTACGTTGAGTTGCCGGCCGAATGTCGCGCTGGGTTACCCAACAGTCCGTTCTCGAGCCCCTTCAACCGTCTGGTGGACGATACCGAGTCCGACCAGCTTGCTCCAGGCTGTCATCAGCTCCTGAAACACAGTCCCTGGTTCTCCATCGCCGACAGCACAGTCGTCGAATCGCGTCACCGGCATCACGCAGTACGGGGTCGAGGTCGTCAACACTTCGTCGGCGGCGGCAATGGATTCGACGGAAACGGGGGCCTCTTCCAAGGAGAATCCGGCCGTCTCGGCAAGCTCACTCAGTACCTTCCGACTGATCCCACCAAGCACCAGTTCCGATGGCGGCGTGCGAATCGTTCGACCGTGGACAACGAAGATGTTTCCGGAACTCGTTTCCGTGATTGACCCATCGGGAGTCACCAGCACAGCATTCGCCCCACTGAAGCGTTCCCGGGCTTCCCGATCAGCTCGCAGCCAGTGCATGCGGTTACGGTGCTTGGCAACCGGGCTGACCGACTGCACCGGAAGCGGCAACACACTGACTGTCGCCAGGTGCTGACCGCTGACTTGCCGGTCGACCCATAGCTCAAAGGGCAACGGGAATGAATGAACGCACAAAGTCCCTTGCGACACTTGGTCACGGGCATTGCCACCGAGATACGTCAGGTTCTGACCCGCCGTCACAAAGACGACGACTCCCAGGTCGTGATGCTGTGGAATCAGCGACGTGTTGCTGTGCACGACGGCATCGATGGCTGATTCAAGCTGCTGCCTCGTTGGCACATACGGGAATCCCATCAGCTCGATGGACTCACACAGTCGATCCAGGTGATCCGCCACGCGAAACGGCGTGTGTTTGAATGTCCGGATCATCTCTGTCACCGAGGCTCCAGCGACGACGCCGAGGTCCGTGACCGGCAAATATGCCTCGCTTTGCGGAACCAACGTTCCGTTCAGGAATGCGACGGGCTCAGTCACGCCGATCTCCTGACGGGAAGAGACAATGCGCTGTCCGGCAATTCCCTTCGCATGTAGGCCTCAACGGCAACCTGAGCATCGTCGAAGGCAAGCCCTGATTCTCGCTGATGCAATTCAATCGCAAGTTGTCGCTCGCCAGCATCCGCCAGCGAGCGCACCTGTCTTGAAAGTTCACGGCAGCGGAGATCGTCCCAGTTGATACCCAACTGCCTGAGAGCAACATCCAGCATCCATTCGATGCGTCGCAGCCGTCGATGCAATGTCCGCAGTCCATAGGCAAGCGCGACAATTCCGGCCGAACATAAGGCCAGCAAGAACTCTGCAAACTCAATGGCAGCGAGCATGAAAGTCATCCGTGAATCAGAAGAGATCGAGCACTCTGGGGGCTCTTCCGCGGCGTCCGCATACACATGGGATGCGCCATGTTGTGCAGGCTCCACTGTACCGTTTCCTGGTCGATTCGTCTTACGTTCGCCCTCTGGTGGGATAAGTGACTTCGTCGCAGCCCACCGGCTATACTCCCGCGCGCGGACTGCTCGACAACGCACACGACTCGACAACACAAGGATATCGGCAGCATGGCAGTATCAACGATTGCTCCTGGCAGCACGAAGATTGGCTGGATCGGCACGGGTGTGATGGGCTCCAGCATGTGTGGACACCTGATCGACGCAGGTTTCGCGGCAACCATCACGACGCGGACTAAAGAAAAAGCCGCCGGGTTACTCGAAAAAGGAGCAACCTGGGCCGACACACCGAAGGCTGTTGCCGAACAGTCCGACGTCATATTCGCGATCGTTGGGTTTCCGAGTGACGTGCGCGAAGTCTTCCTCGGTGACGACGGGGCTCTGGCCGGATCCAAAGCGGGCAACATTCTGGTCGACATGACGACCAGCGAGCCGTCCCTGGCAGTCGAAATTTACGAGGCCGGCAAGGCCCAGGGCATTGGCAGTGTTGACGCACCCGTGTCCGGCGGAGATGTCGGTGCAAAGAACGCAGCGTTGTCGATCATGATCGGCGGAGACAAGGACGTCGTCGAAGCTCTGCAGCCGTGCTGGGACGCGATGGGCAAGACGATCGTCCACCAGGGCGGCGCCGGAGCCGGTCAGCACACGAAGATGGTCAATCAGACGCTGATCGCGACCAACATGATTGGAGTGTGCGAAGCGCTCCTCTATGGACACAAAGCCGGACGCGACCTGCCGACAGTCATGAATTCCGTGGCAACGGGGGCGGCCGGAAGCTGGTCACTGTCGAACCTTGCCCCGCGGATCATGGACAACAACTTCGATCCGGGCTTCTTTGTCGAGCACTTCATTAAGGATATGGGTATCGCGCTGGCCGAATCCAAACGGATGGGTCTCTCACTGCCCGGCCTGGCGCTTGCTCACCAGCTTTATCTGGCTCTGCAGGCTCAGGGGCACGGTCGCGACGGAACACATGCACTGGAGTTAGCACTGGCGAACCTTTCCGGCGTCGATTGGAAAGGGCGTTGATGTGATCTCGGCTATCGTTGCCGCGAGTGCGATTCCGACAATCAGTTCTGGACGAATCCGCACTGGTGGACCATCGGACGTGTCAGGTCCAACCAGGTGCGCATCGCTGGCGGGCGGCGACTGTGTTTGAGACGATGGAAACGGGGCAGGGCAGGGGGCTCAGCTCGTTCCATGCCGAATGGCAGCGAGACTCGCCCATCCGCGGCTAAGACGTCGCGGTCAACCACACCCACTCGAGGAAATCTCATGGCCAGACGTGGTGAACAATTTGCGGGGCTGACGGTCGCCGTTGTGACGCCGTTCAAAGATGGTGCGATCGATGAAGCCGCCCTGCGCAAACTGGTCGATTTTCATGTCGATAACGGAACGGACTGCATCAGCCCCGTTGGAACCACCGGCGAAAGCCCGACCCAGACACACGACGAACACGAACATGTGATCAAAATCGTGTGTGACCAGGCAGCCGGGCGGATTAAGGTCATGGCCGGCACGGGATCGAATTCGACGTCTGAGGCCATTCGCCTGACGAAATTCGCGAAGGAAGCCGGCGCCGACGGTGCGCTGCTCGTGGCTCCCTATTACAACAAGCCGACCCAGGAAGGGTTCTACCAGCACTATAAGGCGATCGCAGATACCGTTGACCTGCCGATCGTCCTGTACAACATCCCTGGCCGCACAGCGAAAAACATCGAAGCCGAGACTATCGCTCGTATCGCCGAGGTGTGTCCAAGCGTTGTCGCAGTCAAGGAGTCCACTGGCTCGATGGACCAGGCTTCGCAGATTCTGGCACGCAGCGAACTGACGATCCTGTCGGGAGACGACAGCCTGACTCTGCCATTGTTGTCTATTGGCGGCAGTGGAGTGGTATCGGTCGTCGGCAACATCATTCCGCAAGACGTGAAAGCGATGCTGGCCGCGTGGAATTCAGGAGACATCGCCACGGCTCAGCAATGGCACCACAAGCTGTTCCCCCTGTGTCGTGATCTGCTGGGACTGGCGACGAATCCAATTCCCATCAAGGCGGCCATGCAGGAACTGGGACGCGACACAGGCGAAGTTCGTCTTCCGATGACGCCGCTGGCCGATTCACAACGGGAAGACCTGCGTCACACGCTAAAGACTTACGGGTTGCTGTAAGCACTCAAGGTCTTAATCTTAATCCTACTCTTAATCTCTTAGGGCGTTCGATGACCGGTCGGCGATAACACCGCGCCAAAGAGAAGGAACTCCTGGCGAGTCCGACGCGTGGGCGGCTTCGGCCGCGAGATTAAGATTAAGAGCAGGAGTAAGATTAAGACTGCGAGTTCGAAAACGGACACAATCAGCTTGAGGAGACCAGAGCGTGGCATTGTTTGGTCGAGATGACGATTACGACGATGAAGACGAAGAAGAAATCGAGTACGTCCTGTTCCAGGGTGCCACAAACGGCAAACAGCCCGACCTTGACGAGAATCGAAGGCTGGCTTCGGCTGGAATGATGCCGGCAAAGGAACTCGTGTCCGATGCGCTATCGCGTCGCTGTGAGATGTTCAAACTGCAGATCGACGGGCCAAAGGCTGTGGCCAGTTTTTTCATTGACGGATCGAAACGTCCCGGTCCGCGTTTCCCGCCGCCGCGAGCGAATGCGGTTATCCAGGTATTGAAGCTGCTGGCCGGACTGGACATCACCGTTCGGAACAAGCCGCAGCGGGGCGGATTGAACGCCGAATACCGTGAGCTTCCATTTGAACTCACTGTTAAAACGACTCCGGTTAAGGGACCGGGCGGAAAACCCGCCGAGTCGCTGACCGTGACCTTTCGCAATACAAAGACCAAACGTGCCACACCCGAAGACATCGGAATGCCTGAAGTCATCAAGTCGCGGTTGCGCGACCTTGCCGCAAACCACGAGGGTGGAGTCGTGCTGGTCGTCGGACCGCCCGAAAGCGGACTGACTACCACGGCGCTGTGCGCCGTGCGGTGCGTCGATTCTTATCTGTATCAGTGCTATGTCGTCGGAGACCTGGGCACACGAGAAATCCTGAACGTACCTGTGTTCGAAGAAGAGGAAGGTCATCCAATCGAGCAGACGATTGAACGCATTCGAAGAAACGAAGGGAATCTGATCTTCTATTCAGAGTTCACGGATTCCAATCGCGTCAAGTCGATCGTTCAGAACTCGACGGAAGTCTCGATGATGTCAGAGATGCACGCGAAGGACGTGGCCGACGGCATCGTCAAGTTCGTCGAACTGGTGGGAGAACCAAATCTGGTCGCCGAACAACTCAGGTGTGTGATCAGTCACAAGCTGATTCGCAAGTTGTGTCCACGCTGCCGTGAAGCTTTTCGCCCCAGCCCGCGGCTGCTCTTACAGATGGGGCTGCCGGAAAACACAGCGACGCTGTACCGCAAAGCTCCACCCCCGGAAGTGGACGAACGTGGTGAGGAACCTGAGCCCTGTCGCGGTTGCGACGACGTCGGTTTTCGTGCACGGACTGCCATCTTCGAGATGATTGACGTGACGGAGGGCATGAAAGCGGTCATCGCAGGTGGTGGTGACATGGCCGCGATTCGGGCCCAGGCCAAAGAGGACAAACAGCTCACATTCCAGAAGGATGCTCTGCGTCTTGTGGCCGATGGGACAACCGGTCTCGAGGAACTTCAGAGAGTCTTTTCCGGTGGCAAAAAGAAGAAGCGGCCGATGAAGAAGAAGCGACCGATGAGGAAGCGCCCCAGGCCATAGAACCGGCGGACTTGCAGCATCCATTGAACAAAGAAAGCCGTGTCACCGATTGCGGTGACACGGCTTTCTGCTAAAACTCTACGGGGTCACGCTCGCAGTCGTTTCTTCGGCGGGAGCAGGTGGTTCAAACGTCTTGATGACCTGGCCGTTGGCTCCATTCCAAACGCGAATTACCCCATCTTCCCCACCGGCGACGACAACCGTCTGGTCGCGTGCCGAGTCGGCCGCATACATGTAGTCAGTACCGCCACTGAAACTGCGGAAATTGGAACCGTTCGCTGCTGTGTGGAACCGAACTGTCTTATCACCACCGCAACTGATGACGTTTCCGCTAACCCCGACGAACCGGATCGAGGTTACCTGCTTCGAGTAATTCGTAATTGTGCGAACCTGCTCGCCAGTCGACACATTCCAGACCTTAATGGCATTGTCTGCGCCGGCACTCACGATCTGGCTGCCATCAGCTTTCCATGAAGCGTCCAGAACATGGTGCGTATGCCCTTCGAACGAGCGGACATGAGCCCCTGACTCGATCTCGTGAATTTTGACGAATTTGTCCGCAGCACCAGACACGATCTGTTTCCCATCGCGGGAGAATTGCAGACCGAAGATCGTATCGCTGTGTGCGTCTTCAATATTCTTAACCAGTTCACGTTTCTCGACGTCCCAGATCATCAGTTCGCCACTGCGGGACGGGTCGCCGCCGCCGGTGGCCAGTTGCTTTCCATCCGGACTGAAGTCGAGCGAAATGATTCGGAAGACGAACGGTGATTCGGTCAGGTCCATGGGATCGTCCGACTTCGCTCCAAGCGTAGCCACCAGAGTCCAATTCGGGGCAGCATCCCAGACGATAGCGTTCTGATCTTCACCCACGCTGATCAGATGCTTCGCGTCAGAGAATTCCAAAACGCTGATTGGGCCACCTGCTCCGGTTAACACATCCAACGGCTTTCCATTGCCGGCAGACCAGATCGTGATCGTTCCATCGTCAGCCGCTGTCGCGACGCGACTGCTGTCCGCGGAAAATGCGACTGCTGTGATTGGTTTCTCCGCAGCCGTCTTATCTTCGGTCGCTTTCTTGGACTTTTCGTCCTCAGCCTTCTGCTGTTCCTGAACCTTGACGTGATGGGCCTTCGCATCTTCCAGTTGCTTCTTGGCTTTCACATCAGCCTTTGTGCCAAGTTCCAGACTGCGAACAGCCGACTTCTGGGCCTCCTCACGTTTCTTCAGTTCGTCGTCTTCCTTTTTGAAAGCATCACCAGGCGCTTTCAGTGCGGCCGTTGTTTTTTTTACTTCTGCCGCCGCCGCGTCCGAAGCCTTCTTCAGGTCGGCGTCATCGGGCTTCGCGTCCGACGCTTTCTTCGCATCGGCGGCTTTCTTCTGTGCCGCTTCGTCAGCCGCCTTTGCGGCGTCGTTCTTCTTCTTAGCTTCCGCCTGCTTAGGCTTTTGTTCGTTGACGGCTTTGTCGGCAGCCGTCTTTGCGTCCATCGCCTTTTTCAATGCGTCCGTCCGCTCCTTCTCGTTCTTGACCGCTGCATCTTCTGCAGCTTTGCCCAGGGCAACGAGTTGTTTGGCCAGGTCTGCCTCTTCTTTGGCCAAGGTTTCACCACGTTGTGCGGGAAGGTGTCCCCGCAGTTCGGCAATCTGCTGACCGTTGGTCGCATTCCACAGTTTCGACACGTTGTTCGAGCTGCCTGAAATGATGGCCTGGCCATTAGGTGCGCCGGCAACAGAGACGACCGGACCACCATGATTCAGTGAGCGGACGGCCGCCCAGTTCGACAGATTCCAGATTCGTGCCGTATTGTCGGTGGAACCTGTCACAAACTGCTGGTCACCAACCAGACAAATGGATGTGACCACGTTGCCATGTCCTGCAATCTCCTTGACCGCTTTCTCGGTCTCGCCCTCTGCCGGAGCGGTCTCGGGAGCTGCCGTCGTCCACACGCGGATGAGTTTGTCTTCGTGTACGGTAATGATGTGCGAGCCATCCGGCGTCAGGCACAGATCATGAATTGGAGCCGGTGTTTCCAGCTGTCGCACGACCTGTCCATTTTCCAGCGACCACACTCGAAACGTCTTGTCGGCCGAACCCGAGACAACGTTCATGCCATCGGGGGAGAACGCAACACCGTTGACACTTGCAGTGTGCCCGTCGAGCTTCTTGATTTCTTTGCCGTCAGCAAGCGAACGGACCGA
>CAYSJO010000414.1:0-4658 GCA_964431285.1 uncultured Planctomycetaceae bacterium | reverse complement strand
CGTCGCCAGCCTTGAGTCACTCCTGTGTGCCGAAGCCACGGACAAACTGGATCCACAACGTCGCCAAACCGATTTGAATCAGGAGCTCCGAGCACAAGGGATTGGGAACTTCGTTTCCGGGATGATTGGCGGACTTCCGGTAACGCAGGTGATTGTGCGAAGTTCAACCAACATTCAAGCCGGAGCCCAATCTCGATTGGCGGCATTTGTGCATGGGCTATTCCTGATAGTTTGCGTCCTGGCGATTCCACAGATTTTGAACATGATCCCGCTGGCCAGTCTGGCGGCGATTCTTTTCGTCGTGGGCTACAACCTTGCTCACCCCAGCAAGTTCGTCGGTATGTACAAACTGGGTTGGCCACAATTCCTGCCGTTCATCATTACGATCATTGCCATTCTGGCTACCGACCTGTTGATTGGGATTGGCATCGGTCTGGTCGCCTCGATCTTCTTCATCCTGAAGAGCAACTACGTCAAGAGTTTCTGGATAAAAACAACGGAAGAGGACGGCAGAAAGATCTACAACATGACTTTGGCCGAGAGCGTGTTCTTTTTAAATAAGGGTTCGCTTCAAACGGCCTTGCAGGAAATCGAGCCAGGGTCGAAGGTAAACATCGACGCGTCAGACACCGTGCACATCGACCAGGACGTGATCGATTTGTTCAACGACTTCGAGACACACGCACAATTCAAAGACATCGAATTCGTCAGGATCGACTTTATCAACGAAGCGAAGGCAAAGGCGGACCCCGCCCGCGTGAAGAGGATCAGCGAAGCAGTGGATTGAAATCGGCCGTTGTGTGAAAACCCGTTCCGGAGCGAAGTTCGACCGGAATGGGGATTGTCGGGCAACGCCGCGTTCATCATCGGTCGTCGCAGTCTGACGCAGGACATCGACCTCGAAGGCCGATCTTTCTCAACAACTACGACTACCGCGAAAATCCGTCGCGCTTCAGGGGATTGTGGGGGCGCGGTGTGTCGTCGGACAGTGGATCAACAGTGAGCATTAGTTTTCGGAAACGGACCCGGAAGTCTATGGTGCCGGCAGCAAGATCTACCACAACGTCGTGTGGCGTATTGGCATCATGCGGGACCGCAAAGCGACCTCCGCACTGGCGGAGCAAAATGCCGTATCACGCCGCTAAGGCTGATTGTCGTGGCCGAAGCCCCGCGAGACCGCTCATTGTTTCCATGGATTCAAAGTGACCGTCATCGCACGCCGTCGACCTGAAGCCGTTATCAGCTTTTGATTGCATCAAGCACACGCAAAGAGCACGCTTTCACCGACAAGAACGGCAAGCCGCTGCCTTTTGCGCGGCTTCACCAAACTGAAAAGCGGCAGGACTGTCAGCCGTTGGTCATCATGGGTGCCCGCGAAGACAAAGACGGCAAAGTCAGCATTCTGGCACTGCACCCGTACAGCGTGTTGCAGGGCAAAGCCGCCGATATTTCAGTGGCGGGTTCGTAGTCGCCTGCGGGAGCTGAGAATTCACGACAGGTCCCGCTATCATGAGAGACATTCCCGGCCCGTGCACCAGGGCGCGAAATGACTCACCTCTTGAAGGAACGCTCACCCATGAGATACCGACTTTGTCTTACTGTTTTCCTCGTTCTGGGGGTATTCAATTCCGTGCACGTACAGGCTCAGAAGAAATATCGCGTCTATCTCGGTACATACACGGGCAAGCTGAGCAAGGGCATCTACCAGTGCGAGCTGAATCTCAAGGATGGTTCGTTGTCCGTGGCAACGCTGGCGGGTGAAACGAGTAGTCCGTCGTTCGTCGCCTTTCATCCGAATAAGAAGTTCCTCTATGCCGTTAACGAAGGACAGGCAGCTATCAGCTCGTTCGCCATTGATGCAAAGACGGGCAACCTGACCTTCCTGAACTCGCAACCGTCGCAGGGCGGCGCGCCGTGCCATCTGGTCGTTGATCCAAGTGGCAGGAATGTTCTGGCTGCGAACTACTCAGGCGGAAGCTGCATCTGCATCCCTATTGGAAAAGACGGCAAGCTCGGCAAGGCATCGTCATTTCAGCAGCACGAGGGTCCCAGAAAGAACGGACATTCGATCCACGTCGACAAAGCCAACAAGTTCGCCCTGTGCTGTGACCTTGGCTTGGACAAGGTCATCATTTACGCGTTCGACGCCGCAAAAGGAACGCTGACTCCACACGGCGCGTTTGACACGCCGAAGAAGGCCGGTCCGCGACATTTTGCATGGCATCCCGATGGCAAGACCGCGTACGTCAACGGCGAATCTGATCTGACGGTCATTGCCTGCGATTACGACGCGGATAAAGGCGCTCTGACGCAAAAGCAGGTGCTGTCTACATTGCCCGAGGATGTTGAACGCAAGGGTGGCAGCACGGCGGAAACCGTCGTCCATCCGTCAGGCAAGTTCGTCTATGTGTCGAACCGTGATCCGTATAATTCCATCGCGATTTTCTCGGTCGATGCGAAGACGCGCAAGCTGACGGTGGTGGGTCACCAGGGGATGGGCGTGAAGACGCCACGCAATTTCGCCATCGAGCCGACCGGGAAGTACATGCTTGTCGCGAATCAATCGGGCGGAAACGTGATTGTGTTTCGCATCAATCAATCGACGGGAGAATTGATACCGACTAAATCAAGTGTGGAAGTGCCGACTCCAGTATGCGTGCGGTTCATGGAAATCAAGTAGCCCACGGTGGAGTCGCTTCGGCAAATCAATCAGAGACGTCTGGGTCATCAGTCCAGACTGTCTCTGGTCGGTACGCGGCATTTCGAAATCTAAGCTGGAGGATGCCGCGTGAGTGATCGACGATCCTCAGGCGCGCCGGCGCACTTCTCGCGGATGCATAAAATGCCGCGATTCCGAGGCTCACCAGGACGTGGCATACGGCCAGAATCCAGAAAAAATCATCCTCAAGTCCTGACATCAGCAGCGCACCGATCCCGATCCCCAACGAGACAGCAACACCGACGACCCAGGCACGCAGATACTCACTTCTGGATTTTCCCCGACATTCGCCACACCGTGGCAATTCAAGTTCGACTGCGACCGTGACAGGGCGTTTCCAGACGTGCTCCTCCGACGCCTCGTTCATACACTGGCAACAGCACTGGGGCAGTTGGTGACGCCCGATCTGGAAGTCGTGCCACTCGCATTCGCCTAAATTTGACGCGACATCCTGATCGACCGGCTTCAGTGTTTGAGTTGCCTCATCCAGCAGTAATGCCGGCGGCACTCCGGGTGAAACCTTCGGTGGCGCCGGGAAGTTGCGATTAGGGCGAATCCGGCTTCGCAGAAAGTTGCGCACCAGTACGATTGCCACGCCAATTGCCACGGAGATTCCAGGTCCGCCGATCAGGACATAAGGTAAAGCGCCCAGATCCACGGCGGGCCCGAACCAGAGATAAGCGGCTGAGATCAGCGCCGCAACCGTTCCGAAAAACGCAATGCCAGCCGCCAGCGGAGCGGCCCAGCGGTACCGACCCTGACGATAACCTTCAACGAGTTCGTTGTTGATCCAGTGGCACTGAGGACAGGCGACGAGCTCCGCTTCCCAGGTCAGTCGTTCCTGCAGTTCCGCAGCCGCCTGCAGTTGCGACGATGTCTCGTCGGACGTTCCACCGAGCCCGTACGGGGCAGTTGCCGTGCCCGTACCGATGCAGGTCAATTCATAGAAATACTGGCACTTACACTGCTCACATTCGACGCTCGCAAGCCGCGACCCCGCCTGTGATGCTTCAAATCGGCTGGAGAAGTAAGGAATCATTGGACAGAGCCATTTGCGAAGAAAATCATCGACAACGGTCGCAAGCCATCCGTAAACGTCGGAATGTCCGGCGAACGTCGGGGCGAGACGCGAGCTGAAGATGGCTCCTATATCGCTGCAGACGCTCGGAGGAAACCGTGCTCAACAGGATCACGTGGCAGATTTCCTCCACGGACATTCGTAGGATTGAGCAGTCGCCGCGAAAGAGCGACAACACAACGGATGCGTTTCTCAACCGGCCGGACCCAACCAGACAGGACGACAAGAACCATGTCGCAGCCACACACATCACGACGGGGATTCCTGAAGGCGACCGGAGGCATCGCTCTTGCTGGTTCTGTCCCCGCATTTCTGGGCGCAGAGGATAAGAGCGGCTCGAAGCCAACCGTGATCGGCCCCGAAGGGCATCAGTACGAAGTGCATCACGACTGCATGCAGATCCCCAAACACATTCGCTGGCAGGACACGCACGGCGTTGCCGTCGCCGCGGCCGGACTGATTTATGTGAAACATCGCACGATGACAGCCGACCACCAGGACGCCGTCGTGGTGTTTGATCACAAAGGAAAGTTCGTCCGATCGTTTGGCAAAGAATTCCACGGAGGTGGACACGGGATCGACATTCGAAGTGACGACGGTGAGGAGTTCCTGTACCTCTGTGATAACAAGGGACACATCGCCAAGAGCACTTTGAAGGGTGAGATTGTCTGGAAACAGGCGGCGCCGAAGATTGCCCCTTACGAAAACGCCAGGCCATTCGAACTGAAAACACCGGGCAAGTATGGCAAGGGGCACTTGTTCAGCCCAACCAACATCGCGTTCGCGCCGGACGGCGGGTTCTGGGTGGGCGACGGGTATGGTTCGCACTACGTCATCAAATATGACAAGGACGCAAACGTC
>CAYSJO010000413.1:0-3910 GCA_964431285.1 uncultured Planctomycetaceae bacterium | reverse complement strand
CAGGGCACTCGGGGACGCAGGCTTCGCAGTCAATGCACTCTTCCGAGTTAATGAATACGAATGCTTCGCCTTCACGAAAACACTCGACCGGACAGACGATGACGCAATCGGTGTATTTGCAGTTGAAGCAGGGTTCGCAGACGACGTGAGCCATATTCTCGTCCTCTAGGGGTTTTGACCGATACTGGCGGCTGTCACTGGATGAAAAGTCGTGATCGGCTGGTCAGCAGCTAATCCTTACGAATTCGGCTTAACTGATGGTGGATCAACCGAAATTCCATGCTTAGAGCGTCGCGCGAGATCGTAGTCCCGCCTCATTCATAGTGTCAAGTTGCCCATCTGGTGTGTCAAACATGACTTCAGAAAGTGAACGAGAACAATCCAATCTCGGCATGATTCCAGTCTGAAGTCGCGCCAGACATTCAACTTGCCGCTGCTTTGGGCTCCGGGCTGTCTTCTCCGCTGATGGCCGACCGCAGGTGTTCAAGGGCCTTGTCGAGCTGTCGGTCCTGGAATTCAGATTCTGGCGGCCCGCCTTCTTTCAGCACGTCACGATCGCGTCGGTACTTGTCATAGTCCCGCAATTCCTGCCGCGAGAACTTCACTTCCAGGCCATCATTGGGATGCACACCCCATTCATCATCCTGTTTCGAATCCGGGAATCGATGAATGTTCTTTCCGCTGGGACGCATATAGCGGGCAGTTGTCAGTTTCAGAGCACTGGCGCCCGATTCGAGGGAAATGACGTTCTGAACGCTGCCTTTACCCCAGCTTCGTTCACCGACGACGACGGCCCGATCGTGATCCTGCAGACAGGCACTGACAATTTCGCTGGCAGAAGCACTGAATCGGTTTACCAGCACAACCATCGGAAATCCGGCGAATGTTCCTGGCTTTGTCGCAGTGAATGGACGCGGCTCGGTATTCTTGCCCTCGGTACTGACGATCGTTCCGGATTCAATGAACAAATCGGAGACTCGCACGGCTTGGGATAACAGACCGCCCGGATTGAATCGCAGGTCGAGGATCAGCCCCTTCATGCCCTTTTCCGTCAAGTCCTGCAGGGCCAGGGCCAGCTCTTGAGCACTCTGGCGGCCGAACTGTGTGAGCCGCACGTAGCCGATCTTATCCTCGTCATTCAGCATGAAGTCCCAGGCACCCTCCTTGTTGAAGCGGTCGCCGAGGGCTGACTTCACTTTGATGATCGCTCGATCGATCTTCAGTTCTTCATCGTCCGAATCGCCTATGTGCCGCACCCGAATGCTGACCGACTCACCCGGAGGACCTTTCATGAGCTGTACGGCGCGGGACAGCGGCATGTTCTCCGTGTCGTGCCCTTCGACTTCGGTGACGATGTCACCGGCACGCACGCCCGCTCGGTAGGCTGGAGTGTCCGGCAATGGGGAGATCACCAGAATCCGTCTGGTATTCGGATCCGGCTGCACCTGAATTCCGATCCCACCGAATTCCTGGTCAACGTTCTGGTTGAACCGAGCCAGCTCTTCTTTCGGAATGTAGCTGGAATAGGGGTCCAGCTCACGCAGCATCCCGCGGAGAGCGGCTTCCATCAGCTTGCGGCGGTCGATGTCCTTGACATAGTTGCGTTCGACCTGCTCGAACGTGTCAACGAACACCTGCATCAGCTCGAAGTACTCGTCCGAGTCAGATTTCTTCTCTGCCTCCGCGTCTTGAGCACCAGCCGGGCTGACCAGCAGGACGAGCACCAGGGCCCACAAGGTTTGGAGTTTCCAGCGAGTGTCGAATGCCATGCGGCTTCTCCTTGAGTGAAACGACTCGGCCAAAAAGCCTTCTGTCGAGCGTTCGAAATGCCGGTCAGGAGCCGCAAACAGCGGCCTTTCACGGACGGCGCGAGTTTACGGGAAGCTCTTGGACGCAGCAACCTGGGTTCGACTTCGTGGCCCGGACGGCAACCGCGAGACACGAATGAGAGCCCTGGCTGAAACATCGAGCTGCTCACGTTCTGTCTTCGATGCCGACCGGGTTTCCCGTGACCGTATCGCTTGCAGTTGCCACATCGTCTCCTGTAATCGCCCTCGCCAGCTCACGAATGACAGCTCCGTCTGGTCGATCGAAGAAGATTCCGTCGAGTGACTCGGCCTCCGGACGCACAGCCCGAACAAACAGGTACACAACGCCGCCGAAGTGATCATCGTACCTGTATCCAAGCAGGCGCAGGCGCAGAAAGGCATCCAGAGCAACCGCGTAAAGGTGGTACTGCAGGACGTAGTCGTGCTCGATCATGCTCTGCCGCAACCGTTTGCCTGAGTAGTCGCCGCGGGTTGGCCCGAGGTTGTTCGTCTTGTAATCGAGAATGAACCAGCGGCCCTCGTGTTCAAATACCAGATCAATGAACCCCACCAGAAAACCTCGTAAGCCAGACGCGCTCATTGCACGAACGCGGTCCGCATACTGTCGAATCCAACCCCGGGTGGACCGTTCAAACGCCGCAACGAATGCGTCGGAATCAGTCGCCGTGCCTGTAAGTCTGAGCCTCAGTAGAAATGGCAATTCGCAGGTCAACCGGGAATGTTCGATCTCCAGCAGGCGGCAGGTCGGGATACCAGTTTCCGATTTCACTGCCAGCGGCTGTGTCAGGCTCAACTTGATGGAAGTCGTCAGCGCATCCAGCCAGTCGATGTCGATCTGATGACGCTTCATTTCCGCCTGCAGACAGTTCCCAACAGCCTCGCGAATCGTCGATTCGTCCGTATTCGCAAATCCCCCAGTTCCAAGGATGTCCTCGAAGACCTGATGCACCACTTCACCGAGCTGCCGTCCTCCGATCAGTCCTGCGAGTGGCACCTGAGCATCTACCGCCGCCTCACGACTCAAATCCTCGATATCAGGCTGCTGTGCGGGAACGGCATCTCGATCGGCAACTTCCTCAGCCGGGTGTTCCGTGGCTGAACGGGCGAGTGCCGTAAAGCTAGTCTGCAACAGAGACCGAATGACAGGACGATTCATTGGCCGGCACGTGAGCTGTCGTTTGTTGCTGAGCCTGAGCACATACCTGTCTGGGTCGGGAAGAGCCTGCAGCAACTGTGAACCTCGAAGTTGGACGCGATCAACGCCCAGCCCCTGCAGCCACCGGCCAATGCAATCCTCCAGTGCGGAGTTATCCAGATTACCGGCACCGGACAGCATGAAGTGTCCCAGAGCCGACTTCTCGGCCCCATCCACCGGCGTCCAGTAAATGTGGCACTGATGCTTCGCACGCGTCAGCGCCACGTACAGCAATCGACGGTCCTCGGCCCGCTGTGCGTCCTGGTCCTGCTGCCGGCGTACTTCCATCAACTCCGAACCGACATCAAGCTCGGGTGCTGGCCGCGGCTGATTGACGGCATCGAAACGAGCGAGCACGGCATCAGGCTCGTGTTCCTTGCGTCCGCCTCGCACCGACCACAACGTCGGGTAATACACAATGGCGTATTCCAGTCCTTTCGACTTGTGAATCGTGCAGAGCTGCACGGCGGCCGAGTCTGTTTCCAGCCGCAACTGTGACTCATCGCCTTCGCGACGATCCGGTTCGCCTACCATCTGATTCAGCCACCGCAGTAGTTCATCCGGTCCATCGTGTGCGAATTCGGACTGGTTGTGGAGCAACTCGCCCAGGTGAAGGTAGTTTGTGATCCGCCGTTCGCCGGTCACCTCTCCAGCAAGTCTCGCGACAGTACCCTGATCATCCAGCAGACGTGACCACATCACGACGAAGCCGTCGCGCGTCCAGCAATCGCGCCAGCCATGAAACTGTTCGATCCAGCCTGACAGGGCCGATTCATCGTGTTGCAGAGTGTCCAGTTGATTCGCGTCGAATCCGAAGCCCGACGTCTGCAGGGCACATGCCATCGATGCGTGCGCGCCCGCCCAGAGCCCCGCACACAGGACGGGT
>CAYSJO010000412.1:0-4558 GCA_964431285.1 uncultured Planctomycetaceae bacterium | reverse complement strand
TCGTGGACGCTTATCAAACTAGCCTATTCCGCGCGTGGCGGGCCGTCGAGCAACTTGACGACAACCTTTTGCGTCTGGTCCTGTTTGATCGGAATCGTCATGCCCCCGGCTACAGTGATCAGATCGCCGGTCGTGCTGCTTTCGTGCGTCTTCGAGATGAGGCGGCCGGATTGAGCATCGAACCAGGCCGTACCCGATGACGAATCGGTCTCGACTTTGCCGGACACTTCGACAGCTCCGGTCTTGAGGTCGATGTCGGCCGAGACGTCCAGTGTGCTCGTCAGTTTGTGGAGTTGTTTGCCCTTCAGTGATTCCACTCCTCCATTACGTGTGTCGGGCCTTACCGCTCATCTTCCCGAGCTTCCCAAGCTGCATGTCGTAAGGGATCTCCCAGTTCTCACCAGGAGTCAGGGCTTTCTTCGGAAATCGAACGAAGTGCTCGCTATAAGCGAGTTTCTCTCCTTCTTCGGAGTTCATGCCGGCTGAGAACTGCGCCGCAATGGGGTTGTCGCCGATGGCGCCCTGGATTGCTTCTCTCAGCCCCTTGACGCTGATGATCTCGCCCTGCGGCGACACGACGACGTCGATGTACGCTCCGCTGATTGCATCGTAGAGCGGTGTCAGTGCGTCGCCCAAAGTGCTGCCTGTCTCATTATCTGTCGACTTCGAGTCGTACACGTACTCGCCCAACGGGCCGACATTCATTTTCACAGTCATGTGCAGGGCATGGTCGCGCAGGACCATGTTTCCCTTGCTGTCGGGCTTCTGGACTTCCCGTTCGACAATCTGCGTAGATTCAATTGTGGTCGACACGTCCTGTCCGTTGACCTTCTGTTCCAGCTTCATTGACGTCGTTATCGAGTAGTACAGTTTCGTTCCGGCTTCCGCCTTGTACCGAAACGTTTGTCCGTCCTGAGCCTGAGCAAACGACGAGGCAAGGATGACGAACAGAATCACAAGGCTGGCGACAAGTGTTCGCATGATTGATCTCCGGAAGTAGGCGTGTCTGTGACTGCATGGACATCAGCGAGTCAGTGCTTCAGGCACAGTGGACTGACACTGTACCCGGTGAACTCGCCTGTGGGTTCATGACTCTGCCTGAAAATTCTCACGAAATCCGACAGTTTGCTCACGTGCCGGGCGTGTACCGCGTGCTGCTCCGAACATCCAGTTGATTCTGTCGTGATGGAGTCAGCCGAGGTCGGCGGTTGGAAAGGTTCGGGACCAGGATTAGGATGAGTCGTGTTGATTTGCGGGTCCGTAACCTCGTGTTCTGTGTTGATGACTCATGGCTCCACGATTCCGTGCTTCTGTCGCTTGTGCCGTCCTGCTGGCTGTGGGATGGGCGTCGTTTTGGACTCCGATGGTTTCGGCTCAGGATCCAGACCCACCTGGTGCGGCCCAACCTGACGCTCCGGAAACTGCTCCGGCCGGGGGCGCCGTTCAGAACAGTGGCCCAGCCCCGAACGTCACGATGCCGACCGTCACCACTGGCGGTGCCAGCGGGAAGTGGCCTCCGTTGCCGGTTACGTTTTACCGTGGCAATCAGCCCCCGAACGTGACGGCTACTGCGCTGCCGATGCAGGGGTTCTATTTCAGCACGTTTCGCGTGGGATTCTATCTGTTGCTCGTCACGTTCTGGGTCTGGGTCTCGGCCTGGGTGAACGAGGACAGCGAGCAGCTCAAAGTCCGCAATGCGTTCTGGAATGGTCTGATGATGAGTGGTGGCGCGGCAGGCCTGCTGCTGGCCGTGGGCATGCCCGCCTTCTACATGGCGTTCTTCCTGATCGCCTTCACCACTGGTACGCCGCTTGGGCTCTACGTGCGCGAGCGGAATTCGATGGTGCCCGAGAAAGCCAAAGTCCTGACTCCCGATCACATCAGGCGTGTCGCGATTCGCTGGCTGGCACGTATCGGGATCAACATTGGCGGGACAAGTGACGACGGCGGTTCGATTGGCCCGGACATCAAGTTCATCGGCAAGACCTCGACGGGCCGTACCGACGAGAGCCGCACTCGACAGGTCGAGAATTCCCGCGGATTCATGGCCGCCAAGGAGCTGGTCTACGACGCGTTGATCCGCCGCGCGACTGATATCCATCTGGAACCAAAAGACGACGTCATGTCTGTCCGGATGCGGATCGACGGCGTCATGTATCCTGTCGAGCCGTTCGACCGAACACTGGGTGATGGAGTGCTGAACATCTTCAAGGTGCTCGGTGCGATGGACATCACGGAAAAACGCCGCTCACTGGACGGCAGTTTTCAGGCGCTCACTGAAGGACGCGAAATCGACTTTCGAGTTGCGACGCAGGGGTCGCGTGGCGGCGAGAAGATGAGCCTCCGTATTCTCGACCAGGCCAACTCGGTCTCGAACATCGCGCAGCTTGGTTTCCGTAAGGCACTGCAGACACAACTCGAATCCGTAATTTCTTCGCCGCACGGCATGCTGCTGGTCTGTGGGCCCACGGGTGCCGGGAAGTCGACAACTCTTTATGCGGCGCTTAGCGGTATCGACGCCGACCAGCACAACGTCATCACTATCGAAGATCCGGTCGAATACAAGATGGACAACGTGACGCAGATCGAGGTCAACCGGAAGTCCGGTAATACGTTTGCGCAGTCGTTGCGCAGTGTGCTGCGTCAGGATCCGGATGTCATACTCATCGGCGAAATCCGGGATGGCGAAACTGCGCAGATCGCGTGTCAGGCGTCGAACACCGGTCATATGGTGTTTTCGACGGTCCACGCCAATGATTCGATCACGGCTTTGTACCGTATGATGGATCTCGGAATTGAACCGTTTCTATTTGCGAGTTCGGTGTCTGGAATTCTCGCCCAGCGACTGGCCCGCCAGTTGTGCGCCAAGTGCAAGCAGCCGTATCGACCGAAAGCCGAATTCCTGAAACAGGCTAACCTGCCGGTAGACCGCATCGAGAAGTTTTTCCGTCCACCCAAGAACCCGGAACAGGAATGTCCATCCTGCAGTGGGCTCGGATATCGCGGTCGTGCCGGCGTGTTTGAATACCTGCATATCAATGACCGTATTCGTGACATGATTCGCGACACAGCGGGATTGTCACAGCTCAAGGCCGAGGCTCGGAAGAACGGAATGCTGTACATGCAAGAGGAAGGACTGCGGCTGGTTGTCAAGGGTGTCACATCGATTGAGGAGTTGCTGCGAGTTGTGAAATAGACGGCCAGTGGGAACGAGTGAAGTGGAATAAGTGACAGGAGCGTCACATTAATGGGACTGTTCGATTTCCTGTCGAGAAAAAAAGAACAGCCGGACGCTGGCTCGTCAGCAAACGAACCTCGATGCGAACATTACTCGTTTACTCATCAAGTACTCAGGCAAGCGGCGTTTGATGACCCGGCTCGGTGTGTGTCGACACTGGGTTCGACGGACTGTGACGAGTATCTGGCAACGTTATGGGAGGCAGTTGAGCGGACGTGCCAGCAATACGATCAGCCGGTCGAGCTGAGTCCGTCCGATATTCTGATTCATCGCTCAAGGGTGGGGGCATATCCATGTGCCCTTGTCGAGTTGCCGACTCCGGCCGCGCCGGGAGAAGCATTTTACATCGCACTGGTTTTGACATTCGATCTGGCAGATCGGTCGAAGGGGTTTGCCGAACATCCGCTGCGGTACATAACCCTGGAAGAAACGGGTCGTGGGGGCGGAGCCTTGACAACACTTCTATGCGAATGGACCAGTGAGGATTCTCACCTCGATCATGGAACCGGGCCCTATCCCACAATTGAAGAGTTCATGGCCTGTGTGTCAGATTTGGTGATGGAACGGCAGAAGTTGTGAGGATGAAGTCCTGCTAATCACGTGGGACGAGCGACATAGCAGAGTTCACGAATTATCAAGCGAGACTAAGTCGAGCGACCAGGAAAGTTCAAAGGGAAATCCTTCGATGTTTGATGCCATGCTTCTGATCGTCTGGGGAATTGTGACGTGGTGCGTCGCCAGCGAAGGCGCTCACGGCGCGGCGATCAATGCAGTTGGGGTCGTGCTGTCCGGGTTGCTGGCCATGAACCTGTTCGAGCCATTTGCCGGCTTCGGCCAGGGTATCTTCGCGAGCTACGTGTGGAGCTACCGGATGGACATCATTGCGTTGGTTGGTCTCTTCATCGGATTTGTCTTTGGACTCAGGATGCTGTTTGAAAAACTCTCGCCGGTTTACGTTGCGACCGAAGGACTGGCCTATGAACTCGGCCGCTGGGGATTCGGCCTGTTGACCGGGTACGTCACCATGGCCTTCCTGCTGACAGCATTGCACACGGCTCCGTT
The DNA here is from genome assembly GCA_964431285.1 of uncultured Planctomycetaceae bacterium. Classification (GTDB taxonomy): domain Bacteria; phylum Planctomycetota; class Planctomycetia; order Planctomycetales; family Planctomycetaceae; genus CAUZFZ01. Next base: position 258 of record CAYSJO010000412.1, on the reverse strand, counting down.
ACCGCGAGAATTCATGGACTTCAAACCCGAACGGGCGAACCTGTTCAGCACGTTGGCACCGGATCGTCAGTGGCTGGGATTCACACAATGGGTCAGCGAACACACATTCGTGCGCGGCGGAATTCCTCGAGTGTTTGACGGTCCTTATGCAGACTTTATCGACGATCCGAACAACCCCGACGCCCGAAACAAAGTCTGGCCGTCATTTCCGATCCGCTACGCTCACCGACGTGAGCAGTATGCCACTGGCGGTGCGGT
>CAYSJO010000411.1:0-2214 GCA_964431285.1 uncultured Planctomycetaceae bacterium | reverse complement strand
TCGACGTGATTGAGCAGTGTGGTAACGAGCATTCCGAGGACTCCGGAGATGATGCGATGTCAGAACAGCACCATCATTCCCCGAACTGTCGCGGTATGCTCTCCTTCCTCTTCTTGAGGCGATTCGTACCTCGTTCGACTCAGGCCCGCTCCGCCCGGCCGACTGCAACCAGACCGCTTTCACCAACACATTCCGGCGACAAACCAGAAGAAATTACGAAACGCCAGGGAGTCATAATTTGGCCGGGATAGTAGAAGACTACTTCTTCCCCTTCTTCTTTGGCTTCCCGACTTGAGCCCGTACTACCTTACTGGCGCCAGACAGGCGGGTTTTCGCGAGTCGCACCAAAGTAGTTTGGAACTGTCCCTTTATGGTGCTCTCTCTTTCCGATAGTTCGCTGTCTGCAAGTTTCTCTCCGTCGAAACTCCCCTTGTAGCGAGTCAGTCTGGCGTCGCGCCCGTCGGTTTTGGCCAGGAGTGAATACTGCTTGTTGCGAACCATGACCTGGCCTCGATACCAGATATAGATCCAGTCCTTCTTACGGGCACTCGCATTGTCCTGCAGTATCGGAATGATGCTGGAACCGTCGCCCGGATAGTCTGGCGGCAGCTCGGCACCTGTCACTTCGCAGAGTGTCGGCATGATGTCACAGAACTCGACGAGATCGTCGACAACCTGTCCGGTCTTCCTGATGCCTGCCGGCCAACTGGCAATCATCGGCACGCGCGTTCCCTCGTCGGTCATCGTGCCCTTGCCGCCCACGATCTTCTTTCCGTTCCATGGGGTCACGATCGGCTTGTCCGTGCCGTTGTCGCCCGTGAATATCAGGAGCGTATTGTCGCGGACGCCAGACTTTTCAAGCTGTGCCACGATTTGCCCCACTTCCTTGTCGGCATAGGCGACCATGTCTCGAAAATGTCGCTGTGGGTCGTTGCGATCACCTTTGTAAGTGGTGGACCCGAGTCGCTTCGGGTTCCAGTCAGTGGAATCCGGCGTCGGATCGAAGGGGCAGTGCGTGAGGATCATCGGATAGTAAACGAGGAACGGCTTTTCCTTATTCGCGTCGATGAATTCACAGACGAAGTCGGTACAAACCTGCGGCCCGTATTCGCCGTTGGTGTAGTCCTTTTCCTTGCCATTGAACTCCAGCAGGGGGTTGACGAAGCGCCGATCGTACGTTTTGCCATTCCCCTTCGAGCGCCCGCTGCGCGTGTGCTGCCAGAGGCACGACTGCTCAAATCCGAAGTGCTGCGGGGCGTCCGTCTGCTTGCCCAGCTGCCATTTTCCGGCGATGCAGGTTGCGTACCCGGCCGCCTTCAACTGGTGTGCGAAAGTGGTTTGCCCGCGATCAAGCAAGCCGAACCTGACGTAGTTCCGGACGTTGTATTGTCCGGTCATGATCTTCGCCCGCGACGGCGTACAGAGCGGGTTGGCAAAACAGTTGGTGAAACGAATGCCCTCAACCGCCAGCTTGTCCAGATTCGGGGATTTGCAGGACTCACTGCCGTTCACCGACAAGGCTTCATAGCCCATGTCATCAGCCAGGATGACAACAATGTTGGGACGGTTGCCCGTTGAATCGACCGAAGCGGGGGCGTGATCATTACTTAGACCTGACCGGCACGGTAATAACGTGCCGGTCATCATGATAATGATCATGGCCGCGCGCCATGATGAACCGTGTCCACACATCATCGGATTCTCATTTGGTTGAGGAAGTTTGAACTCCAGCAGACTACTTGTCCGCTCATGAGGGGACTGTCAAAGCCGATACGGTCACTCTAGCGGGCGAACCGTAATCATGGCCTGTTCATCCATAGATGTCGGCCGAGTATACCACGCGGCCGGCGAGGCCTGGATTCGAGCTCCCTGAACTTTTAGCGACTGCTGCGGTCTCCTACTTCGAGCCCGTTTGCCAGAGCCAACTGGGGATACCTTCAGATTGTCCAAACGACCAATCGCTTCGTGCGTCGCCCTTCGCTTTCCAGACGAGCGAAGGCCATCATCCGCGTTTCTGTAGCCATCGAGCGATGCCGGCAGTTTATCTGCGATCTTGCGGTGCCGCTTGCCTTGTTTCTGGCCTCCTCAGCAGAATGTGTGGGTGAAGTTCGGCTCGGGGAGTTTTGCAAGGTTGTGGTATAAAGCGAGTTCCAGCGTTTCTGGTGTGCGGAATCCGTAGGATTTTCTCATGGTCACTTTCGCCTTGTTGTTCAG
>CAYSJO010000410.1:0-8900 GCA_964431285.1 uncultured Planctomycetaceae bacterium | reverse complement strand
GTGTTATCTCGACGTTGATGCATCCGGGAAAACTGTGGGCGTGGCGAACTACACATCGGGTAGCGTGGCCGCGTTACCAGTGAACAGGGACGGTTCGCTGGGTGAAGCAACTTCTTTCGTCCCGCATCGCGACCCGCGTGCTGATGCGGCGATTCAAAAATCGTCCCTGGCGCACTGCATCGTGGTCAGTCCCGACAACCGCTTCGCGCTGGCGGCTGACCTCGGGATCGACGGAGTCTTCGTTTATCGCCTCGCTTCCGACACGGCCGGATTGACCGCCAGCAAACCGCAATCCTTCGCCAGCGTGCCACCTGGTTTCGGCCCGCGCCACCTGACGTTTCATCCGAACGGGAAACGCGTGTACGTGATCAACCAAACGACGAGCACGGTCACGTTCTTTGACTACGACCCCGACTCCGGTTCTCTCACGCAGCGTCAGACCATCTCCACTCTGCCCGCCGATTTCGACGGCGGAAGCAATTGCGCCGATCTTAAGATCACTCCGGACGGTCGGTTTCTTTATGGAACGAATCGCGGCCACGACAGCATCGCGATCTATCGTATCGGTGACGATGGTCGCCTGACCTTGGTCGGCATCGAACCCAGCCGAGGCAAGGGTCCACAGAATCTCCTGATCACGCCAGACGGCCGCTGGCTGCTATGTGCCAACATGCCCGGCAACAACGTGATTGTTTTTAGAATCGATCCAGGAACCGGCCGTGTGAGCGTCACAGGCGACCCGATCTCCATCCCAAAGCCATCGTGTATCCGCTGTGTGCCATAAAGCGGCTTTGCCCCTGGGGGAAACATAAGAGCAACAAGGTACTCTTCATGAAGATCACTTCAGATCGTTTGTCGTCGCCCACAGCGGCATCAGGAGACTAAATCATGCGCATATTTCTGCCCGCCACCATTGGCATCCTGCTCACCATGTCCACGATCACAACGGCTGACGAACCACTGGTCTTTGTCTCTGCCTTCGCGCCTGGCGACAGGGGCGCCATTCACGCTTTGCAGTTTGACTCAAAGACGAAGAGCCTGAAGCCGCTGCATCGCACGACGGATATCCAGCATCCATTTTTCCTTGCCATCACTCGGGACAAGCAGTTCCTGTATGCCATCGATACCGAACAGTTCGGTGGCAAGGAGGACGAATTTGTGGCGGCTTACGCCATCAAGGGCCGCACCGGGATGCTGGAGCGGCTGAATCGTCAATCCGCGCGCGGCTCCGCTTCGTGTTACCTGGATGTCGATGCCACCGGGAAAACAGTGCTTGTGGCGAATTACTCGACGGGCAGCGTGGCCGCGCTGCCCGTGAAGAGTGACGGCTCGCTGGGTGAAGCCGCATCATTCATTCAGCATCGTGGGTCAAGCATTAATCCGGCGCGCCAGAAGGCGCCGTATGCACACAGCATTGTCGTCAGCCCGGACAACCGGTTCGCTCTGGCTGCCGATCTCGGGATCGACAAAGTCCTGGTCTATCGCCTCACTCCAAAGTCGGCCAGACTTGAGGCAAATGAAACGCAGTCTTTCGCCACTGTGCCGCCTGGATCCGGCCCGCGTCACGTGACTTTTCATCCCAACGGCAAGCGCGTGTACGTGATCAACGAACTGACGAATACGGTCACGTTCTTCGACTACGCTTCCGACTCCGGTTCACTCACGCAGCGTCAGACCATTTCGACAGTCCCCGCTGATTTCGACGGTACAAGTCACTGCGCCGATCTCAAGATCACGCCCGACGGTCAGTTTCTTTACGGAACCAACCGCGGTCACGACAGCATCGCGATCTATCGAATTGGTGCCGACGGCCGCCTGAGTCTGGTCAGCATCGAACGCAGCGGGGGCAAGGGACCACAGAATCTTCTGATCACGCCAGACGGCGGCTGGCTTCTGTGTGCCAATATGCCCGGCAACAATGTGGTCGTTTTCAGGATCGACGCAGACACGGGGCGCATCCGCGCGACAGGCGACCCGATCTCAATCCCAATGCCGTCGTGCATTCGCTGGCTGCCGTAAGTTGTGGCTTCGATCACCAGGCGATCGCTCCGCGTCAACTCCGACTGGACAGTCTGGTTGATGGTTCGAACCGCCGCGAATCGCTTGAGCAGGTTCGCACGGTCTATGAGCCCGCCATCACTGCTTATCGACTCGCTGACGCAAGTATGGCGTTCGAAATTGGGGGCTATGCGGGCTCGATCGCCGAGTGGTTGCTGCGCCCCGGTCGCTGGCACAAATCTCCGGATTACCGCTGAATGGTTGCACTGACTGACACAAGCCCGGACGTTGTCCAGCACGTCGTGCGATTGACTCTGCGATAGTCGACTGTTGCCAACTTAGTCCGGCCTGGTCAGCCACCAGGTTCTGGCCGTCAACACAACGAGCAGGGCAACCGACCCGCCGCCCATCAGCCACCAGTTGAGCGGAGTCAGGTTGTAGGTCTCAAAGCCCGGCGTGCCCATCACGCCCAGTGCGGCGGCCATCGGGTTGATGAGCAGCGAGGTCTGGACAAAGCTAAAGCCGAACGGAGCGTCGCGGCCCAGCCAGATCAGCAGAGTGCCGGCCCATAGACTCAGGATCAGCGCGTAGGCCGCCACCGTTGCTGGAGCTGTCCGCTTAAAGAATGCGCTGACAGTTGCACTCAGAAGAATCGAGAACACGGCACCCAGCGCCAGACACACCATGATGTGCAGAATCTGAGTCTGCAGCACTGGCTTGATCCAGATCATGACACCATAGCCGGGTAGTGATGCAATCAGCACCAGCAGCAGTGTCCAGGCGACGCTTAACAGCTTGCCGCGCACAATCCGTCCCGCCGACAGTGGAGTCATGCGAAGCAATTCCCAGCCGCCGCTTTCGCGTTCGCTGCTGATCAGTCCCGATGCGAGTGCTGGAGTGAACAGCACGATCAGTGCCATCTGCATCGAGACCAGAATGGCTCCGATCTTTTCGACGCCCCATTCTTCGGAACCGAGGGTCGCGGCAAAGGCCAGACCCAGTGATGCCAGAGCACACCCGGCGATCAGTCTCAGTAACCAGTGCATGCGGCCAAACTGCCGGCTGCGAAATTCTTTGACCATCACCGGATTCACCAGCCGGTTGATGCCGGACTTGCGCCGTTGGGGATCGATCAGAAACACCAGCCGCCGGGCGACTTTGACACTGGTCGAACGGTCGTCCGTGATTTTTCCCTGTGAGCGAGCCTGATCAAGCAGCGTCGAATTCAGTCGGGCCAGCGTCATCCCTGCGAACAGCATGCTTAACACACTGCCGAAGAGGAGAAACCGGAGCACCTGTGCGTCCGGGTTTGCCAGACCAATCTCGCCAACCGTTCCCTGCCCGACGACCTCCATCACCGCGGGCGCTGGTGAGACGCTGCGCAGCAGGGCGAATGCATCCGCCCCAGGCATTCCGGTTCCCTGCAGAAAGTAATGCGGCACGAGAATCAGGATGAACATGACGAGGACTCCGCCAAACGTCCCCCGCACGGCTCCGTCAGTTGTCGTGGCCACTGTGCTGACCAGCAGACCCCAGGTGGCATACAGCACGCAGGCCAGAGTGAGGATTGCATACAGCGGCACGATTTCGGCCCGTAAAGACACTCCACCCAGGGTGTGGCACGCGGCCACGGCCGGCAATGTGCAGCACAGTTTCAGGAACCCGAAACCCAGCACAGCCGACAGCTTACCCAGATAGATCGACACGGCGTTCAATGGTGAATTGAGCAACAGCGCCAGCGTGCCGCGCTGCTTCTCCAGCACGACGGCCGTTGATGGAAACACTGGGACAAATAGAGCCACGGAAACGAGCAGCGCGTACGAAAACATCCGAAACATGTCGCGTGACCGAGCTCCCGACAAATCGACAATGCCGTCTGACGGCCATCGCGCAATGATCAGAACTGCGAAAACAACGGCCACCCCAACGAGCATGGCAACAGACCGGCGAGCACGGAGCAGGCCAATCAGTTCGTGGCGTATGAGCGGGTTATTCAGCATCAACGGAGACTTCCAGTAATTAGAAAGCAGGAATCAATTGATTCCCAGTTACTTAGTCAAAGCCTGTTTCAGTCATTTGTCATCGGGATGACGTCAGCTCTGGTAATGACGACCGTGCGGCCCACACACGGAATGACCGTCTTACGACTCGTCACGTGTGACGGACAGAAATGCATCTTCCAGGTCACCGGCCACTTCCCGGAACTGAGTCACCTGAACCTGAGCCTCGACCAGCCGCACCAGAATACGTCCCAGGTCGTCGTCGAGCTTTGCCGTCTGAAACCGAACGATCGCCTCGGCCGTTGACGGTGTGATTTCATCGGATTCGTCGATGGCGGCTTCGATTACGGGCACGGCTTTGCCGATCTCGTCCGCCGAGGCAAGCTGTACCTCGACGATTCGCTTCTGCTGAAACTGCCGCGTCACTTCTTCCAGTGATCCAAACGCCTGCAGCGTGCCGCGATGCACGATCGCCACCTGGTCGCAGATACGTGACAGCTCGGGCAGGATGTGGCTGGTGACAATCAGCGTTTTTCCCAGCGACGCCAGCCGCAACAGAATCTCGCGCATATCAATTCGGGCCTGCGGATCGAGCCCGTTAGCGGGTTCGTCCAGGATCAGGACCTGAGGATCGTGCAGCAGTGTGCGGGCAATCCCCACACGTTGCTGCATGCCGTGACTGAGAGCCTCGACGTACCGGTCCTGCATGTAGCGTGACCCGGTCAGGTCGAGTACTTCGTCGATCCGTTTCACTCGGTCGCGACGCGCGATCCCGAATGCAGCTCCGAAAAAGTCGAGGTATTCGCGGACGCGCATGTTGTCGTACGAGCCGAAACGATCCGGCATGTAACCGACCAGATGTTTGACTTTGCGGGCGTCTTTGACGCAGTCTACACCGGCGATCGTTGCATGCCCGGACGTTGGTCGACACAGGCCCACCAGAATGCGAATCGTGGTCGTCTTGCCCGCGCCGTTGTGACCAATGAAACCGAGAATCCGCCCCCGATCGACGCTGATCGAAAGGCTGTCGAGAGCCGTGAGGTCGCCGTATTGTTTTGTCAGTTGGCTGGTCTCAACGACCGGTCTCTCGCTGATCATTCAGGCTCGCTCCGTAGAAGGGGTGTCGCACTCGACTCACAATGTCCGGCCATGGAATTCCAGTTGCAGCCAGTCGACCTTCCAGTATCGGTCCTGCACGGAAGTCGAATCGTCCGGTGCGGATTCGACTTCTCCAACGGCCAGCTTAAGCATCAGGCCGCCCCGGAAATCCAACTCGATCAATGATCCGTCGACTTCGACATTCACCACTTCGATGGGGCTGGAGTACTCAGCAACCTGAGTCTCCTGCTCTTTTCCAACAGCGTGGATGGTGACGTCACGTTGTGGAGCTGTGATCTTCAACGACAGCGTCGCAAGCTCCGCCGTGAGCGGCAGCAGTTCTTCAGGTAGCTGAAAACGAAGTGTGATCTGGCTTGCACTGGGGTAATCCGACCATGTGCCCAGTGAATTGCTGAAGAAAGAAGGTGTGGCCAGAGTCTCAGGCGATGGAATCCCCCGGTAGTGAATAAACGGAGCCGGAATACGTACGGATGTCCCGGCAGGTGGTCGGTTGATTTTGACCGGCACCATGAACAGCGCCGAACCGTCCGGCGGCTGTGCGTCCAGTTCGCCGGACTTCAGATCAAGTGGTTGTGTCCAGAACAGCAGTGTGGGGCGCGTCAGAATTCTGTTGAAACGGCCATCTGTACGAAACAACTCACGATACAGACGTTGCCGCCGAGTCTGTTCTTCATTGATCACGGATTCGCTCAGGTACTCGCCCGGCGGAAGCACGCCGCCGACTGCCGCGACCTGTCCATCCGAGGAGACGCGAACTGGAAGTGTCACATGTGTTCGATGGACGATGAGCGCATCCTCGGGCGTCAGCTGGAACGGAGTTTCCAGATATCCCGAGAAACCGTCAGCCGAAAACTCGCCCGTCATGTGGACCGGTTTGTCCGTCGTCACTCGGGATGAAAACTGCGCTGTGCGAACACCCGGTCGGAACTCGACGTTCTCCAGCTGCCAGTGATTCAGATCACTTCGCATCAGTCGCCAGCGGGCGTGCTCCACTCCTCGCCGATCGGGCAGGAATACCGCACCGGATTCCGTTCCCAGAGACGGCGTCGTGTCCAGGTCGGAATAGAACGCCATGGAACCTGAGACAGTCAGTTCGGACCGACCAAGCTCTGATTCAATGATCTGCACTGTCTGCTGGCCAGGCGGCTGCGAGCGAGCCGACGACCCTGTGGCGATCAGGACGGTCGCAGCGATTCCGCCCAGTAACGGAAACGCACACAGCATCCAACCCGGCCGACCCGCGCGATGTAGCCAACCGGCTGCCACCACACACAACACAGCATGCAGTCCCAGCAACCAGCTGACGGTACTGCGGGCGGGTGTCTGGTAGCCGATGCGCGATGTCACGTACTCATCCAGAGTCGCCGCCTTGAATGGTTCCGTCGGCACAGAGCTGAACATCGGTGAAAACAACGAAGCGGCCGCCGCCGTGTACTCGACAATGTTCCCAGGTGCATTGAGCGACTGATCGACGAAATTGTCTCCCTGCACAATCCATCCGGAGAGTCCCAGAGTCGTGATGGTGACTCGTCCGCGGCCAAACATCAGGTCGAAGGCCGCCGGCCAGCCCTCAACACGGTGCGTGACATCTGCGCCTTGAACGACAACGCGAACCAGATCGACTGGGCGTTCGAGGTCGAATGTGGTCGCCTCGAAGCCGGACGTTTCCGACACGACATTGATACTTGTCAGGCTGGTCCTGTTGACGACATCCATCTGGAGTCGGTCGCTGAGGAGGTCGGACACGATGCCGGGATCGATCAGGTCCAGTGGTATCCACATGCGACCACCGCGACGCACCCAGGCCAGCAGGGCTGCCTGCGCGTGCGAGTCGCCGGCGATTCGATCACCAGACAGAATCACGATGTCGGCAATGTCCCAGGCCTCTTCCACAGGCGGTAACCGCTTCGAGGAAACACCCAGCGTGACCAGACCGGTCGCCACTCGGGATCGTGCCGCTGACAGCAGATCGAACGTTTCGATTTCCGCAGGTTCGCCGTCGTTAATGTGCAGAACTCGTGGACGCGAGACGGGCACAATCATGCCTCGCGTGGCCGTCTCCTGCGTCACGGATGCTGTCGAGTCGCCATCACCCGCGTTAGCGGAGTTTCTCCCGAAAGCGAGTTCCAGCGATTTCGTAGATCGGTCCGCGGCAGGCGCAATCACTGAAAACCATGTATAGCGAATCGACTCGCGCGGGACGCTGATTTCACGGCCAAACTGCAGAGCGGGATCGCCCTCGAACCACGAAAGGCAGCGAACACTCGTTTCGTTACCGGGATTGGTCACGTGAGCATTGACGATGCCCCAGTATCCCGGAACGTATCGTTGTACACCGCCGCCAGTCACATTCAGTCGTGGAGTTGTCGCTTGCGAGGGAGTGTCTGCGACCTGTCCGGCGACCGGCCTCGCGGCAATGGTCAGCAGTCCGATCAGGCATAGACAGTGAAGCAGGCGGATTGGCGGTTTCGTCATAGTTGCCTGTCGGTGACGGCGCAGGACCCTGCCGTCGGTCATCAGTGTTTCGGTCATGCACCGTCGGCATGCTCCGGCTGACGCCGAGTGTATCGATGCCCCATTCAGCAGCACACTCATCAATCGCCGTCGAGTATGCTCGACCACATAATGCCGGATACAATCCGCTCACGGAATACCGCGAGACCACTTGCCAGGATGAGGCTTCCATCAAATCGTCATGACGCAGTCGAATCAGCCGGAACCAGACATGACGTCCGCGCCGGCTTCGGTGGAAGACGAACAGCGTGAGGTCCGTCTGGGCGTCATACTCGGGCTGGTATCCGCGTTGGGGTATACCGGAGCCAACCTCGCCTTGCGGCAGGTTGCCGTCCCGAACGACGTTGGCTGGGCTTTGTGGGTAACGGCGAACAAAGCTGTGCCCGCGGCACTCGTGGGCTGGTTGATTATCGCCTGGCGCGCGTCACGCGGACTGCCGGCGTTTCCCCCTCGGCGACTGATCTGGCGCATGATCGCTGTCGGCCTGCTGATGCAGTACGGCGGCAACCTGTCGTTTCAGTGGTCGCTGAGTCTTGGTGGCCTGGCTGTGTCTGTGCCTCTGTGCTTCGCCGCCCTGATCGTCACGGGGGCCTGGCTCGGACGCGTGTATCTGGGTGATCCCACCACGCCGCGAACGCTGCTGTCCATCGGATTGCTGGTCGCGGCTATCTTCCTGTTGAGTTCCGGAGCCGGTGAAGCCACCGCAACGCTCAACAAAGAAGCGACGACACTGACCATTGTGCTGGCCATCATCACGGCTCTCATGTCCGGAGCCTCATACGCGGTCAGCGGAGTCATGATCCGACATCTGACGCGCACGCTGTCTTTGTCCGCGTCGATTGTCGTCTTCAGCACGGTCGGCGTTGTGGTGATGGGCATCCACAGCCTGTTTCAGCCAGGGATTGAACGGATCTCGGCAACAACAGCCAACGAGTGGTGGGCCATCATTGCCGCCGGCTGGATGAATGCGCTGGCATTCTTCGCCGTGGCCGGGTCGCTGAAACGAATTTCCGTCACGTTTTCGAACGTGGTCAACGCATCGCAGAACGCCATCTGTGCGGCAGCCGGGGTGCTGCTGTTCAGCGAGCCACTCACGACTCCACTGGTGGCTGGTTGTGTGTTAACGGTTGTCGGCATGATGGTGATCGATACCGGCCGGCCTCGGACGTAGGTGTGGACATCCGGGCCTCACTGCTTCCAGCACGCGACTTCGTTTAGCGTTTCAGTTTCATGCGAGCCACGCGCGTGAGACGTTCGTCAACGTCTTCG
>CAYSJO010000409.1:0-4504 GCA_964431285.1 uncultured Planctomycetaceae bacterium | reverse complement strand
CGTATAGGCACGTTCCTGCGGAAGGGACTGAAGTACCTGTCGCACCGTCGATGGTCCGTTCTCCCAGAGGATCTGCAGCAATTCCAGCTCCCCGACAGTGGGGTGAGGTGTCTTCGGCCTCGCCATGGTGTTCCTTTCCGCCAGCAGTATGAACTTCCATTCACATGTCCGCATTCGCGATACCAACTGTGGACCTGGCCACACTACGGCTAAACCCGTAGATGCCAACGGTAAAACCAGTAGTCAGTCCGTATTTGTGTGCGCGCCAGGTCCTGCGTGTGTGTCCGGGAATTCCTTGAGAAAGTCGGACGATTATTCCGATTCCGCAAGAGTATCCGGTTACGAGAAGCCGATCGAAGAAAGTGGATGTCGCTTCTGCACGTGACGGGTAACGGCATACCACGACTTTGGCTTACGGATCGAACCAGTGACCAGCAGGATGGAATCGGCCATGAAAGTCTCGGCCCTGATGAGAACGATGGTGATATCTGCCATCGCTGGATGTGTTGCCACAGCCCTGACCGGCTGCCAGACGTCGGTGGGCGGTCAAACCCTGCCGTCGGCCTACTATCTGCGAGATGACGTCCAGTTCTTCCCGGCTGGTCCGGAGTTTCTGCTGACCAACAAGGTCCAGGCGATTGAGCAATACAACCTCGATCGGGAGGGCTTCCAGGGCGACTTTGGTCAGGGTGACATCGGCGGAGTCGGTGGCGGACCCGGCGGTGCTGGTGGTCCCGGCGCTCCCCCAGGTCCCGGACTGGGTGGCTATGACGGCCCGTAACGCAGCGATTCTGACCCACAAGACATCAAATACGAAACACACTGAATCCCCTCTCTCCCTGCGTCGCCAACAGGCGGCAAAAAACTCCACCTGAGACGATATTTCGTGCACCGGTTGAACGGCTTCGGCTGATCATCTCGGTGCCGGGGGGGACGACCCCTTCGCAGGCAACGGTCCGATGCTCCACGGCATTGGACCGCTGAACTTTGCGAAGGGGTTCTTTCATGCGCGGTGCGAAGAGCGACCTGCATCAGTGCCGCGCGAAGATCTGTGGCAGCGCACAGCACGATCGGAAATCCTCAAGCGTGACATCGCTTTCGATGGCGACACAAGGAATGTCGAAGCGGTCCAGGTCAGCGCCGGCCCGAAAATGGCCACAGTAATAACTGAAGGCCCAATCGAATCCGTTGCCGCTTAACGCCGATCACGTCGCGTCGTTGAATGCGTCACGGCTGCCGACCGGATAGCTCAGCGCGGATACCGTGTCGCCTGTTTCATACTCCACTCGCAGTCGGGATTCGCAGACCTCAAGATTCTGCTCCTCGGCCGAGAGTCGCGAGAGAACTGGATGCGTCACTGTGTGAGCACCGACACTCATCCCCGCCGCGTGCATGTTGCGGACCATGTCCCAGCTCACCCACAGACCATCCGTCGTCCCATCGGGGGCACGCCCGGAACCTGTGGCCTCGGCGATTTCGTCCAGAAACGCAGCAGGTTCGTGCCCTTCAATGCGGTAGTAGCGACGCAGCAGTCGCAGGATTGTCGCGTCGTGATCGTCCACAGCGAGACTCAACGGGGCGGCGATCCAACGTTTCGACAGTTCGAGCTGGCTCCGCGTGCTGGTCCGTACCATCCACGCGATCTCGTCCCACCAGGCCAGCCGAGCGGCGGCGAGAAAGCCGCTGGTGATAAAGAAGACCCCGGGTACGTTGTGCAATTCCAGAACGGGAAACGCCTGCTCGAAGTTGTCGGCGTAACCATCGTCGAATGTGATCATGGCAAATCGTCTGGTCTGCCATGTCCGCCGGGTTCTGGCTTTCAGATCGTCCAGAGCGGATCGCAGGTCGTTGAGTCCGATTCCATCGAATCCGGAAGCGAGCATCCGAACATGCTGGTCGAAGTCGTCCTGTGTGGCACTCCACAAAGCATGGTCGAACAGCGAACGGTCGGGCGTGCCGATGTGGTGATAATTCAGGACCAGGAGTCCGTTCCATGTGGGAAGAGACTCCAGCAGCCGCAGTCCGCCGGTTGCTGCCAGTGTCCGTTTGAGAATGTCGCGTTTATTGAGTCGGGTAGTCATGCAGACAACTTAGGGTGGACAATCAGAGTGGTCGTGCAAATCCGCCCAACAGCACTCTCGTCGCGGCACTCGGACGAGTGGCTTCTGAACTAACCTGACAATCCAGTAGACTCGCCAGAACGCGAGGGGACGTACGACACCCGCGCCTCACCTGTCCTCAAGGATCCGACCAATGCCTGATGTAACCAGCCTGACTCGCCGCGATTTCGCCGTGTCCAGCCTGCAGGGACTCCTGACGTATTCCCTTCTTGACACGTTGCTCTCCAGCGATGCCATTGGTGCCGAAGCCGCTCCGATCGCCGCGCGCTGGCTGGCGGAGATCAACGAACTGGGGGCCGATGTCAAAGAACAACGTGTCAGTCAGGTCGACTGGCAGAAGAAGGTGGAAGAACTGTTTGCTCAGATCGAGCTTCCGGAACTGCTGAAGTTCGTCCGTTTTGACGAGCTGACTCGCAACCTCAAGTTCGTCGACAACGGAGCCCGCAGTCTGAAACCATCATTTCCAGACGTCGAGGGTCTGCCGAAGAAACTGGTTTTCGGGAAGCAGATTTTCGCCCTGAAGAAAGACCGCTCGGTTGTTCCCCATGGGCATAACAATATGGCGACGGCGTTTCTGGTTCTCGGCGGCGAGCTACACGGCCGGCACTACGACCGACTGGAAGACGAGGCCAAGCATCTGCTGATTCGCCCGACGATCGACCGGCGGTTCAAACCGGGCGACGCGTCCAGTGTTTCGGACTACAAGGACAACATTCATTGGTTCAAGGCGACCAGTAAGACCGCATTCATCTTCAACATCCACGTGCTGGGAGTGCGTCCTGGCAGTGCCTTGTCCACCGGTCGCGTGTACGTTGACCCCGACGGAGAGAAACTGAGTAACGGTCTGATTCGAGCCAAACGGATTGGCTACAAGCAATCACACGAGCTGTTCGGGTAGACGATTGTTCCTCCTCGAAGTGTTTTCAAGGCCAGCGTTCATACAAGCCCGAAGCGCAAGCGAGTGAATCTGCTGCAAGAGGTTCACTCGCTTGCGCGTCGGGCTTGTATCGAGGTCCGTCGAGCGAATTTGGCGATTTTCCGACGCAGAGCGTTGGAACGAGTGATACGCGGAGCCTCATGAACGACCGACTGCCGAGCCGTGATGTGGTGCTCATCGGAGCCGGGCACACCAACATGCACGTGGTCCGCATGTGGCGTATGCAGCCCATGCCCGATGCGCGACTGACACTCATCAGCCCGTACAGTCGAGCCACATACAGCGGCATGCTGCCTGGAACTCTGGCCGGCCTGTACACGCCCGAAGAGATGGAGATCGACCTTTATCGATTCGCATCTCCCAGAGGAGTTCGGGTCGTCATTGACGAAGTCATCGGGCTCGATCCGGAAAAGCGACGCGTGCTGTTCCAGAATCGCCCGCCGTTGCGATTTGATGTCGCGTCGGTCGGCGTTGGGTCGATGCCGTTGCAGGGTGATCGCTGGCCGGACTGCGAAGTCTTTCTGGCCATCAAACCGATGGCCACGTTTCGGACGCGGTTCAACCGACGCCTGCAGCAGTTGACTGCGAAATCCGATTCGCAGGAGACAGTGCGAGTTGTTGTTGTGGGGGCTGGTGCTGCCGGCGTTGAGGTCACCATGTGCCTTGAGGCCTACCTTCGCCAACAGAGCATCAGTGCTGCGTTTACAGTCGTGGATTCCGGCGAGGCTGTTTTGAAGGGATACCTGCCTGGAACCATCAAAGGCGTCACCGCAGAAATGCAGCGCCGCAAAATTGACCTTCGCTTTGGCGCGCGTGTCGAAGACATCCGAGCCGACAATCTGCACCTTTCGACCGGAGACACGCTTCCCGCGGACATAATCATCTGGGTCACCGGCGCGGCGGCTCCGCCGCTGATTGATGCGATTCCGCTGCCAAAGGCCGATGATGGCTTCCTCGCCGTTCATTCGACACTCCAGACCACAGCCGATGCGCCCGTGTTCGCCGTCGGTGACTCGGCGTCGTTGATCGAGACGCCAGTACGGAAGTCCGGCGTCTACGCCGTGCGCGAAGGTCCGTTCCTGTGGGACAATCTGCAGCGCTTCCTGAACGACCAGCCGCTTGTCAGCTACGACCCGCAAAAGGGCTTCAACTCGATGCTCGCCGATGGTCAGGGGGGGGCGTTCGTCGATTATAAGGGCGTCGCCGCTCATGGCCGATGGGTGTGGCGACTGAAGGACCACATCGACCGGAAGTTCATGCGGATGTATCAGGACTACCAGTCGATGAGCAGCATGCCGGCTGCGGCTGATGACGAACCAGTGGCAGACACGGTGATGCGGTGCCGTGGCTGCGGTGGGAAAGCCGGCGGAAACATCCTGTCCGCCGCATTCGAACGGCTCGCCGCGGAGCATGCCGACTTCGGCCATCCGGCATTTGAAGGCCCGGC
>CAYSJO010000408.1:0-1585 GCA_964431285.1 uncultured Planctomycetaceae bacterium | reverse complement strand
GGTCGGTTTGCGAAGGATCAGGCTTTTGTCGGGGGCATCGACGTTGACTCTCGGTTCGTCACCGCCGGTCAGTGCCTCGACATCCGCTTTGAAGTCGTAACCGAACATGGAAAGTCAAAATCCGCCCTGGCCCTGAAAGGACCCATGACACGTGCGTCCGTTGCAGCCAAGCCGGCCCAGTAACGGAATCACATGCCGCTGAAAGTCCGGAATCTCAACACCAGCAGCGAAACGAACACTCGCCGGTTTAAGGATGTCGCCAGTCGAGTCACCGGCACCGGACTGATCAGCTGCATCAGACGTCCGGGCTTCGTTCGACGGTCCTCTTAACGACTCGCCCGCCAGGTACCGCTGAAGCGGGTTTCGTTCTCGACCAGACTGTGGACTCGTGATGATTGTCAGTTTGGGCAGTGCGGCATTCAGTTCATCCGCCGACTCGCTGCTGTTCCCGGCTGGAGTTTCATGAAGCAGCAGTTGCTTGAGACGCTTACAGGCTGTGAGAGCACTCAACGACTTCCCGGATACTTGCGTGTCGCTAAGGCTGAGTGTTTCGAGGTTCTCCAGAGTGGCAAGCGATTTCAGGCCGCTTCCGTCGATCGCCGTGCGTTCCAGATAGAGCGTCTTCAGCTTTGTGAGTCCGCTGAGATGCTGCAGTCCCGCGTCCGCAACCTGTGTCCCGGAAAGGAACAGCACTTCCAGGTTCTTAAGACGGGCGATGTGACGCAGACCATCATCTGTGATGGCCGTGTCCCGGAGCGCGAGCGTCGTGAGAGTCTCTACGGCCGATACATGCTGGAGCCCCGCGTCCGTGACGGCAGTCTGTTCAAGATAGAGTCGCTCCAGTTTGGTGAGTGCCGTCACAATATCCAGGCCGTCATCTGTCAGGCCCGATTTGGACAGGTAGAGCGTGTCGAGGTTAGTTAGTCCCTTGATGGCAGCCAGGCCGGTATCTGTCACGGTTGGCGTGACCACCGCCAGGTAATCGAGTTTCTGAAACGCGCTGACATGGGCGACATGCTCGTCGGTGACGATCTTCTTGCTGAAGCGGACGAAACGCACCGTGCCGTCGCGGTTCTTCTGAATGTTCGATGCACGGCCGCGGATGGCCTTGATCGCCGCATCCTCTTCTGGCGGGGTTTCCGCCAATGCAGACCGTGACAGCGCAGCGGCCGCAAGAAGTAAGACGAAAAGTGGAATCGAGCGACGTGTCATGAACGCACCGTTGAAGTTCTGTCGATCTGGCTTCGGTTGATTCGACGCGAATGGCGTCCACGATACGGCGCTCGTCTCAGGCAGACAATCCCGGTGAGCGCGTTCCGGAGACCACCACGACTCTGACGTCGCCGGAGACTGACTGTCATCTCGGGTCGGATCTTCCCAGAATCTGCGCTTGGACCGTTTCTGACAATGTGCTTTGGATACTCGAATATGAACTACCCGCGAATTGCCACACTCGTCCTGACAAGCTGCGTGCTGATCTCCGCCACAAGTGCCGAAGACAAGTCGTCTAAGGCCGGCTGGATTCAGCTTTTTAACGGGAAGAACCTGGACGGTTGGACGCCGAAGATTCGCGGCTACGAACTGG
>CAYSJO010000407.1:0-8828 GCA_964431285.1 uncultured Planctomycetaceae bacterium | reverse complement strand
CCTACCTGGCGCCGTTGGAAAACGAATCGATGCAGGAACGGTTTCGCGGTGACTTCGAAGGCATCGGTATCTACTTCGAGATTCGTCAGGGGCGCCTCCTGGTAATCTCCCCCCTCGTCGGCTCTCCTTCTTACGGCAAGCTGCGAGCAGGTGACCACATCGCCTCGATCGAGAATCGCTCCACGGAAGGAATTACGACCGATCAGGTGATAGAGCGGCTGCGAGGTCCGAAGGGGTCTCGAGTTCGAGTCGGCGTGCAACGACCAGGGCTGGAAAAGTTGTTTCGCCTCACCATACAGCGGGATCGCATTCAATTGAGCAGTGTGCCGTACGTCTTTCTAGTCTGCGATGGAGTGGGTTACATCCGCATCATCCAATTCACAGAATCCACTGGCGACGAAGTACAATCAGCACTGGACTTCCTTTCCGAGCAGGGCATGAATGCGCTAGTACTGGACCTGAGGGGCAACGGTGGGGGCCTGCTGTCACAAGCTGTCGACGTGGCTGACTATTTTGTCGATTACGGCGATTTGATCGTCTACACCAAGGGGCGGAATCCGCAATCACGGCGTGACTACCGTGCCTGCAGGGCGCGAACGAGCACGCCACTACCACTCGTTGTCCTGATCGATGCAGGCAGCGCCAGTGCTGCCGAGATACTTGCGGGTGCGATTCAGGATCTGGATTTGGGAATCGTGGCCGGCCAAACGAGCTTCGGCAAGGGTTTGGTCCAGGAGCAGTTCCCTATCTACAGCAATGGTGGCCTGTTGCTGTTGACGGTGGCGCGGTACTATACACCCGCGGGCCGACTCATTCAACGACCGTTCTCAGAGGATTTTGAGGTTTATTACCGCGAGGGCGGAACAAATCGCATGGGCCAGTATCAGGAGTATCGCACCGAGTTCGGCCGGTCAGTGTTCAGCAGTGGCGGCATAACGCCCGACGTAGTACTTCTCGACTCGTCTTTTACCGCCCAAGAACAGGAGGTGTTGCGCTCGGGGGCACTGTTCGATTTCGGCAGCAAGTGGGTTTCATCGCGGGACGATTGGCCAGAAGATTTTCGCGATTTCCTGCATGCCTTCCAAGTGTCGGACGAGGCGATCGTGGCGCTGTTCGACCTGTTGCGGCAGCGGGAAGCGACCTTCTCAGACGAGGAACGAACGCATCTAACACCGTGGCTCCAACAGCAACTGAAAAGCGAATTCGCTCGGGTTTTGTGGGGCGACGAGGAGTACTACCGCATTTCGATCGATGGCGACGAACAGATACGTCAGTCGCTACGGCTCATTGGGGAGGCGAAACATCTGGTTCAGCGTCGTTGGCATTAGTACCGCGATAGTGACAATACCGTGATGTTGTGTTACATTCGGCCCTCTCGCGCGTATTGATTCTGGAGGTTCTTCCATGGCGCATCAGTTGCAGGTAGCTGGTGGTAGAGAGATCGTGTTGCCGCTGAGCAAGGCGGTGGAGATCAGTCTGCGCAGTTTGAAGATTCGATTTGGTCGATCACTGATCACCACCAGTGGCGTTGTCCTGGCGATCGCGTTTTTGATGTCGGTTCAGTCCAACAACCAGATCATCGATTCACTGCGGGCTGTCGGCAGTAGCGAGATCGATCTTCAACTCCAGCAAAACGGCGTCGAAACCGGATCTGGAGGTGGGCAGCTCACCGAAAGCATGCAGGAAGAGAAATCGAAGCAGCTCTGGCTCATCACTCTATCGTTGCTGGTGTGTGTGGTCGGAATTGCCAACGCCATGTTGATGGCGGTAACCGAACGCTTCCGCGAGATCGGGACGATGAAATGTCTGGGGGCTCTCGATTCATTTATCGTGAAACTGTTCTTGCTGGAATCAACCTTTCAGGGGATCGCCGGCACCACCGTTGGCATTCTGATTGGACTCGGCTTGACCTTGTTGCTGGCGCTGATGGACTACGGCCAGTTCGTGTTCACCTATTTCCCCGGTGTAGGCATCCTCAAAGCTGCCGTCGTCGCGTTTATAGCGGGTACTGTGCTGTCTTTGATCGGCGCCATGCTGCCGGCATACCGTGCCGCCAAGATGGAGCCGGTGGAAGCGATGCGCAGCGACAATTAGGAGTAATCACCCCATGGGCGAAACGCAAAACCAGGAAGGTGAAAAGCGCACGGTGGTGCGCACACAGGAAGTCAAGAAGATTTACGACATGGGCCAGATCCGGGTCCATGCTCTTCGCGGCGTCAATCTCGAGGTCCACGCTGGCGAGTACATGTCGATCATGGGACCGTCCGGTTCCGGCAAGAGTACGCTCTTCAACATGGTAGGTGGTCTCGACAAACCAAGCGAAGGCAAGGTGTACATCGACGAGGTCGACGTTGCCCAGCTGGATGCCTACGAGCTCGCTTGGCTACGGTGTCGCAAAATCGGCTACATCTTCCAATCATTCAATTTGATTCCCGTCATGACCGCGCTGGAGAATGTCACCTTGCCCATGGTTTTCGCCGGTCTCAGCAGCGATGATTCCCGGGATAAGGGTCTGAGCCTGTTGGAGAAGGTGGGTCTGGGAGATCGTCGCTCTCACAGACCGAACGAGCTTTCTGGCGGACAACAGCAGCGCGTCGCCGTGGCAAGGGCTTTGGCTAACGATCCAGCGGTGGTGTTGGCGGACGAACCGACCGGCAACCTCGACCTGCGCACCGGCACCGAGATCATCGAGCTGTTGCGAGAGATGAACTCGGAATCGGGTGTGACGGTCATCTCCGCAACACACGACCACAAAATGCTGAGCGTTTCTGACCGGGTCGTGTGGGTTAAGGACGGTGCCGTCGATCACGTCGCCAATCGCGAAGATCTGGAGATCGAGATTACACAAGTAGAGGGTGAGTAACCCCTACTTGTGGCTCCTGCCTGAATACCCGGCTATTTTTTGGCCCTGTGCCATTGTCGCAGTGGTGTTGGTTGGCATAGCCAAGGCCGGTTTCGGCGGCGGTGTGGGCATCGTCGCCACCCCTCTTATTGCCCTATCCGTGAGTGTCGCCGACGCAGCAGCGTTAATGCTTCCTCTGTTGATGGTCTGCGACGTATTCGCCATTCGGCACTACCGCACCAACTATGACCGTCGCAGCATCAAGCTGCTTCTTCCCGGAGCCCTCGTCGGTGTCGGTCTGGGCGCCTTCTTCTTTGGGTTCTTCGCCCACAATCCCCGCGTTTTGGAATCCGGCCTAGGTTGCGTAGCAATTGTTTTTGTGCTCTTTCAAGCCACCCGTTCGTTGTTGTTCGAAGCCCTGGAGAAGCGCCATCCTGCTGCCCTGAAAGGGGTTCTGATGGGAGCGGCCTCAGGCTTCACTTCTACCCTTGCCCACGCTGGGGGCCCTCCGGCGACCATGTATCTTTTGCCGCAGAAATTGCCCCGCCATCTCTTCGTCGGTACGACTGTGATCTTCTTTGCCGCCCTCAACGTGATCAAGCTCGTGCCATACATTGCATTGGGATTCATGCGCCCCGGCATTCTACTCACGACTTTGGTGCTTTCGCCGTTGAGTTACATCGGCGTGAAGCTGGGGATCTACCTGAACGGCCGTTTCAGCGAGATATGGTTCAACCGGCTCGTTTATGGGCTATTGCTGTTGACCGGATTGCAGCTCGTGCTGGGGACGTTTATCGTGGGATTGGTTTTTCGTTAGTGGCTTGACAAGATAGGTTACCGCCGTTAGGTTGGTCGCCGCCAGAAAGAGTAGTTAAAATGACGAATCAGATAATCAACCGGTATTGGCGTCGCTACTGGTATATCAGTGATGCTGGAGGTGCGCCAATTTGTTAGTCTGAATTTGTTGACCTGATTTTGACATACCGCGGGCGCACGAGTTGCGTCTGCGGTTTTTTTGTGACCAGGTGCCAACGAAATTCGAGGTTCTGCACAAATTGGAGATGAAACCATGAGTCAGCGCGAAACAATCGACAGCTACACCACCGTCGGTGACATCCGGGTTACGAGAAATACGCTCGAGCTGCCAGTGCCTGATGCTACGGAAGCAGCACTGGATAAGATCGACACTCACCGAGGAGCCGTTTTCGCCAGTGGTTACGAATACCCGGGGCGATACAGCCGCTGGGATATGGCGTTTATCGATCCTCCGTTAGAAATCGTATCGTGCCAGCGAGAGTTCAGCATAAACGCGTTGAACGAGCGAGGTACCGCTGTGCTCAAGATGTTCCTTCCGTCGTTAGAGATGCTTGCGGATATAGAAAATCTGCAGACGGACCATACCAAGCTGGCAGGCAAGATCCGCGACATGCCCAGCTATTTCCCCGAAGAAGAGAGGAGTAAACAGCCGACAATCTTTAGTGTTATCCGGACTTTGGTGCATTCCATGAAGTCGGCCTCGGATTCTCACCTCGGTTTTTACGGGGCTATGGGATATGACTTGGTGTTTCAGTTCGAGCCCATCGAACTGCGGCACGTCCGGGCTTACCGGCGCCCGGATCTCCACCTGTTTTTGCCGGATGAAATCTTTGTCGTCGACCATCGCAAGGAGTGCGCGAGCTGCTTTCGTTACGATTTTGCCGTCGACGGCCTCAGCACCGCCGGCATCGACCGCAGTGGCCAATCGATGCCACTGAACTCCGGCACTACCGGGCCTGTGAGCAGTGATCACCAGCCGGGAGAGTATGCCGGTAAAGTGAAGGAGATCATCGCTGGCACCGAACGTGGGGATTTTTTCGAGGTGGTACTTAGTCAGGTGATCAGTGCTGGTTATCCAGGCACATCTAGAGACTTGTTCGAAAAGATCCGAAAACGCAATCCCAGTCCGTACGAGTTTTTGATCAACCTGGGCGACGAGCAGCTGGTCGGTGCATCCCCGGAAATGTTCGTGCGCGTCGAGGGACCTAAAGTGGAAACCTGTCCCATATCTGGCACGATTCAACGCGGCGCGACCCCGATGGAGGACGCCGGCCGGATCTTGGAGTTGCTTAACTCCTCCAAGGATGAGGCCGAGTTGACTATGTGCACCGACGTGGATCGCAACGACAAGTCCCGGGTATGCCGGCCCGGATCGGTGCAGGTGGAAGGCCGGCGGTTGATTGAGATTTATTCCCGTCTCATTCACACTGTCGACTACGTAGTTGGCGAACTCAAAGAGGATTGTGATGGATTTGACGCTCTGTTGTCGCACATGTGGGCTTGTACTCTCACCGGCGCACCCAAGCCGGCGGCGATGCAGCGGGTCGAAGATTTGGAGAACTCGGCGCGTGAATGGTACGGCGGCTGCATCGGCATGATGCTCTTCAACGGGGACGTCAACACCGGGATAACTATTCGGACGGTGCATCTGCGTGACGGCGTCGCACGCGTGCGCGCAGGAGCTACGTTGCTGTGCGATTCGGATCCGGACGAAGAAGAGCAGGAGACGCGCACCAAAGCTGAAGCGTTTATCAACGCTGTTGTGGGTCGTGAGCCTGCCACCACCAGCCTTGCTTCTCCGGTCGCCGGAATGGGTTCCGGCAAACGCGTCTTGTTTGTCGACAACCGCGATTCATTCGTACACACCCTAGCCAACTACGTTCGCCAAACGGGGGCTGAGGTGAGCACGATACGTGCTGGATTCCCGCTGGAAGTCATAGCCGAGATCGAACCTGGCCTGGTCTTCGTATCGCCGGGTCCAGGAACGCCAGAACAGCTGGGAGTACCCCAGCTGGTGCGGGAATGTGTCGAGCGAGAGCTCCCCATTTTTGGAGTCTGCCTCGGTCTGCAAGGTTTGGTGGAAGGTTTCGGTGTCGACCTAGACGTGCTCGATTATCCGATGCACGGCAAAACATCGACCATTCACTGCGAACCACGCGGTATTCTGAAGAATTTTCCGCGCGAATTCACGGCCGGCAGGTACCATTCTCTGTACGCGAAGAGCGAAACACTGCCTGCCTGCTTTGAGGTTTTGGCGCGCACCGACGACGGGGTTATCATGGCGATTGAGCACCGAGATTATCCGGCAGCGGCGGTGCAATTCCACCCCGAGTCGATTCTGACGCTACAAGAAGATCTGGGTCTGCGACTGATCGGTCAGGTGATGCAACAGATGGCCCGGTAACCGATGCTTCTTCTACTTGATAATTACGACTCGTTTACATACAATTTGGCCCAATACCTGGGAGAACTGGGAAGCGAAGTCCGGGTCGTGCGCAGCGATGCCATCCGCCTCGCGGACGTCGATGAGCTAGGACCCGAAAGAATTGTGATTTCTCCGGGACCTTGCACCCCGAACCATGCCGGCATCTCGATGGATGTCGTTCGGCATGTGGCAGGCAGAATTCCTCTCTTGGGCGTTTGTTTGGGACACCAGGCCATCGGCCAAGCGTTCGGTGGTGTCATAACCAGAGCGCCCGCTATCATGCATGGCAAGACTTCGCTCGTCCATCACGATGGCAAAACGATATTCCGCGGCCTGAAGCACCCGCTTACAGCTACTCGATACCACTCGTTAATGGTGGAGCGCGCCACGTTACCAGATTGCTTGGAGATTTCCGCCGAAACCGAAGACGGCGTGATTATGGCACTGCGTCACCAAGAATGGCTGCTCGAGGGCGTGCAGTTTCATCCTGAATCGATTTTGACGACCGAAGGCAAGAACCTTTTGCAGAATTTCCTCGCGCTTGAACATTGATGATCGACAGGAGGAACAGATGATTCAGGCAAGCATCAGCCAGCTCATCGGCGGCAACGACATCGGCCGCGATCAAGCTCGGGCGGTTATGACCCAGATCATGAGCGGCGAAGCCACGGACGCGCAGATCGGGGCATTTCTGGTGGCCTTACGTTGCAAAGGGGAAACCATCGAAGAGATCACTGGGTGTGCCGAGGTAATGCGCGAAAAAGCGACGCGAATAACAACCAGCCGTGCGGACGTTGTCGATACGTGCGGCACCGGCGGCGACGGCTCCGGCTCGTTCAACATCTCCACCGTAGTCGCATTTGTGGCCGCCGGCGCTGGGCTATTTGTGGCCAAACATGGCAATCGCGCGATGTCCAGCAAATGTGGATCTGCCGACGTGCTCAGCGCGCTTGGGGTTAACATCGAAGCCAGTCCCGAGACAGTCACGGCCTGTCTCGACGAAGCGGGCATTGGTTTCCTCTTCGCACCGCTGCTACATGGGGCAATGAAACATGCTATTGGTCCCCGTAAAGAAATCGGCACCCGCACCGTATTCAATGTCTTGGGACCGTTGACCAATCCGGCAGGAGCCCAACGCCAACTCATCGGCGTCTTTGCGTCGAATCTGACCTCGACATTGGTGGGTGTGTTGCGCGATTTGGGCTCGCTGCGGGCGTTTGTAGTACACGGTTCCGACGGCTTGGACGAACTCACCATCACAGGTCCGAGCCAGGTAAGCGAACTCAAGGACGGCGAGGTGACCACGTACGAAATATCGCCCGAGGAATATGGCATGAAACGCGCTGACCCTGATAGTCTTAAGGGGGGCAATGCCGACCGCAATGCTCAGGTGCTCCTCGAAATTCTCGACGGTGTCGACGGACCCTGTCGCGACATCGTCTTGCTTAACGCAGCGGCCGCGATCATTGCTGGCGGCGCCGCCGATAACTTCGCGGCGGGCCTCGAACGCGCTCGCGAGTCGCTGGATTCGGGAAAGGCCAAATCTGCGCTAGAAAAACTCAAGCGAGTCAGCAACCAATAACTGTCGATGGAATTCGGCCTACCGACAACGCATGACAAAGACACACTCGCGGAGATTGCCGCGTACAAGAGGGAATTTGTGCACCAGCGCAAGCGGAAGCGGAATTTAGCCGACATGCGGAGAGTGGCCGACGATTCCCCCGAGCCGGAAGATTTCCAGGCGGCCCTCGCCGATGACGGCCTCGCCTTGATCGCGGAGATAAAAAAGGCGTCGCCGTCCAAAGGCGTTATACGAGCGGACTTCGATCCTGCACAGATCGCCGCCACCTATGCGGAGAATGGAGCGGCGGTGCTGTCGGTGTTGACAGACGAAGCCTACTTTCAGGGCCACGATCACTTTCTCCAGCAGGCCCGTCACGTGGCCCAGCTACCGGTGCTGCGCAAGGACTTCATCATCGATGAATACCAGATCTACGAATCCCGGGTGCTTGGCGCGGATGCCATTCTGATTATCGTTGCGTTAATGGACGGCGGTCAGCTGCGCGATTTCGCCGGTCTGGCGCGGGAGTTGGGTTTGACGGTCTTGGTGGAGGTTCACACAAAGGAGGAGCTGGATCGTGCTTTACAACAGCCCACCGAACTGGTCGGCATAAACAACCGCGATCTGACGACGTTCGAGACCAGTCTGGAAACCACGTTCGAGCTGCTCGAGTATGTACCAGACAGCGTAACTACCGTCAGCGAAAGCGGGATCAGCACCCGCGAAGACATTGAGCGGCTCGAGAGAGCGGGAGTCGATGCGGTTCTGGTCGGAGAATCGCTCATGCGCGAATCCGACATCGGTGCCAAGGTAAGAGAGTTGTTTCCTGATCTGTAGGATCCATGTACAGATGAAAAAACGCGTTTTTTCCGGCATTCAGCCTTCGGGCAATCTTCATATAGGGAACTATCTGGGTGCTATCCGCAACTGGGTCAACGACCAGGAGACCTATGAAAACATTTTCTGCGTCGTGGACCAGCACGCCATAACCGTTCCATATGAACCCTCGCGCTTGAAGCACAATGTCCGCGAGGTGGTCGGCCTGTACGTCGCAGCCGGTCTGGATACGGAAAAATGCATGCTGTTCGTTCAGTCCCACATTCCGGAGCACACAGAGTTGGCTTGGTTGCTCACCTGTACGACCCCAATGGGTTGGCTGCAGCGCATGACCCAGTTCAAGGAGA
>CAYSJO010000406.1:0-6703 GCA_964431285.1 uncultured Planctomycetaceae bacterium | reverse complement strand
CTGGAGACAGGATTACTACTACCGGTACGACAGTGGAGTTCAGTTGCAACTGGCCGGCGACAGCCTGATGGGCTGGAGGGCCTGGGACTGGATGCGTGGTGTGGACCTGCTGCTCGCTCGGAAAGGAATCGACCCGCAGCGGATCATCATGCTTGGTGCAGTCGCAGGAGGCGGCGATCCATGCGGTGTCACGGTGGCACTTGACCAGCGCATTGCGGCCGCCGTGCCATTCAATTTCGGTGGACCGCAGCCGGAAACCCGGTATCCGCTGCCAGACGATGCCGAGACGTCGTTTAACTACCTGATGGGTTCGTACTGGGAGTCGACTCGCGGACTGCGTCGCACGGCCGCTGACGGTTTCTTTCACTGGATCATTGTCGGCGGCATAGCCCCGCGGCGGTTGATTCACGGGCACGAGTTCGCGTGGGACGGAAAACGCGACCCTGTGTGGAAGCGGTTCGAGAAGATCTACGGTGAATTCTACGGCGTCCGCGACAACCTGGCGGTCGCTCGTGGACACGGCACGTTGAGAGGAAACAACCCGCGTGGTTCACATTGTACGAATATCGGTCGAGTTCATCGCGAGATGATTCATCCCGTGTTCCGCCAATGGTTCGACATCGATGTCAAACCCGATGACGAATACAGCGCCCGACGGGAATCCGACGAACTGGCGTGCCTGACCGACGCGGCTCGACGTGAGTTGAAGCCGCACAGCTTTGTGCGTGTCGTTTCTGAACTGGCACACAAGCGTGTTGCTGAGGCCAGGCAGCAGCGAGCAGAAATGTCACCAACCGAGCGAGGCGAGCAGCTTCGCGATCAATGGTCGTCGATTCTTGGAGACATCGAGCATAAGAGGGCCGCGCGAGTCGTATCATCCGTAACCGACGAACACCAACCTGGTGGTCTACATGTCAAACGCGTGGTGATCGAAGTCGAGCCGGATGTCATCGTCCCCATGATGCTCGTTTCGGGCAACGGTGGTCAGAACGAGAACGCGTCCCCCGTTGTGGTTGCTCTGGCTCAGGCCGGTAAAGCAGGGTTTATTACAAAGCGGGTCGAGCAGATTGCCGAACTGGTCAGCAAGGGCGCAATTGTCTGTCTGCCCGATCTGCGTGGTACAGGTGACACGCAGGCCGGGTCATCACGCGGGCGGTCGAGTGGTGACGGCAATCGGTCGGTCAATCTGCTGATGTTCGATCAGACGATGCTCGGCCAGCGACTGCGCGACCTGCGATCAGTACTCGCATTCCTGCGGACTCAAAAGAATGTCGATCCGAAACATGTTTCGCTGTGGGGTGATTCCTTCGCTCCGGTTAATCCAGCCGATACGAGTTTCCAGGTTCCTTACGATGTTGGTGGTCGGCCGCATCAGTCCGAGCCGGTGGGCGGTCTGCTGGCTTTGCTCGGGGCTCTCTTTGACGACGAGATTGAACGTGTTTATGTCCACGGTGGGCTGTCGGACTTTCAATCAGTGTTGACCAGTCCTCATGTCTACGTGCCCCACGACGTCGTCGTCCCGGGAGTTCTCACAACCGGTGATCTTACCGATGTGGTAGCCGCCCTGGCACCTCGGCCCGTACGACTGGATGGTCTGGTTGATGGGTTGAACCGCCATCGGCCCGTTGTGGAAGTTCGCCATTTGTACCAGCCTGCCAGTGACCGCTTTCGTGATGCGGACGCAGTCGATCAGTTTGTCATTGGCAACGGTTCTTCACCGGCAACGTGGCTGCTCTCGGGCGGCCGCCGGAGATAGACACACGCAACCGTCACGCGTACCTGGCGGTCGCCGCCTTCAATCGGGCCAGTGTGTCGCGCGTCCGGCCGGTGTCGATCGCTTCGGCTGCCAGCGCCG
This sequence comes from uncultured Planctomycetaceae bacterium, assembly GCA_964431285.1. Taxonomy (GTDB): domain Bacteria; phylum Planctomycetota; class Planctomycetia; order Planctomycetales; family Planctomycetaceae; genus CAUZFZ01. Next base: position 4,848 of record CAYSJO010000406.1, on the reverse strand, counting down.
CTGCGGCACTCGGATCGTCTGCCCGACCGGCGGCTACCAGCGCCGCGGCTGTGTTTGCCAGGACAATGTTTCGAGCTGCTCCGGTTGCACCGTCAAACACGCTCTGGATCACGGCAGCACTCTCGTCCGAGCTGGAGACCTGCAATTCTTCGACCGAGCATTCCGGCAGATCGAAGCTGGCGGCGTTCCAGCAGGATTCCTGAACTGATCCGGAACGCACATCAAACACGGCTGTCTCTCCCCACAGGCTGACTTCGTCGAGTTCGTCGTTGCCACACACGACCAGGGCGCGATGGCATCCCAGCTCAGCAAGTGCAGTGGCAAGCTTGCGGGCGAAATCCGTCCGGTTGGCGCCCAGAAGTTGAAACTCCGCGCCGGCAGGATTGGTCAGCGGGCCCAGCAAGTTGAAGATCGTTCGTGTTGCCAGCGCCTTACGTACAGGCACCACATGTTTCATCGCCGAATGCAACAGTGGTGCGAAGCAGAATCCGATGCCAACCTCATCGATGCACTTCCCGACCTGCTCGGGGGTAAGCTGCAGATTCAGGTCCAATGCTTCCAGCACGTCGGCGGAACCGCTGGAGCTCGATACGCTTCTGTTACCGTGCTTTGCGACCGAGGCACCAGCGGATGCTGCGACAATTGCCGTTGCCGTGCTGATGTTGAACGTGTGAAGCTGATCTCCACCCGTGCCGCAGGTATCCAGCAATCCGCGCGTTTCGCAGGGAATCCGAGTGGCCCGTTGACGCATCGACTGGGCGGCACCAGCGATCTCGTCAACCGCTTCGCCTTTGACACGCAGCGCGATCAGCAGGGCAGAGATGTCGATGTCAGAGCACTCACCGTCCATCAGCGCGGCAAAGGCTGTTTCGGTGTCTGGCCGGGGGATGTCATGTCCGTCGAAGATGAAGCTCAGAGCCTGGCTGATTGCTGCGTGCATTGACTGTCGCTCCGGGTGTGAGTTCTGCGTGGCTGGCTGCTGTAATCTGTAGGAAAGGCCGATGCATATCCAGCATGGATTAGAGGGTCAGGGAGAGGGGGCTTATCCTCCTGAAGACCAATTCTGACAATGCTCTACCGTACGAGGGCGTAAATCGGACTTGACCACGCCATGTGTCCGTCTTCCTGTACGACGCACACGTAGAGCGGGTTATCGCCAGGTTGCAAATCCCCGGGCCGAATGCGGACGGACGCCTTCAGTTCGCGCGATCCACTGGCTGGCGGCAGTCGGTAGGCCGAGATGCATTTCTCGATGCCGCCCGCGTTGTGTTGTCTGCCTTTGATGCCCAGCTTTGACACCTCCGTTTGAAAACTCTTCTGAGTTGTCTCGACATGCAGATCGCCGGAAAGTCGATCGAGTTCGAGGATCACTCCCGCCAAACCGCCAGTCGTCAGTGACTTCCACTGCAACTCTCGCGGCCCGAGCTGCTCGCAACGCTTCTCCTGATTCCAGAAGTTGATCGTCTCGAACGACTGGATCCGGGCGGCGTTCAGCTTCAGGAGGCCATCCCAGTTGACCTGTCGGCCTCGACCGCGAACGGTTGCGCCGTGCCACAGCAATTTCACGCGGTTGCCGAGATCGCTTTTCGAGTAAGTCCGCAATGTCCGCAAGACTCGCATGCCGTTCCGGATTTCGATTCGCTCAATGGGAGCGGTCCCGGCCACTGATACGGACAGCACTACAGGCTCATCGTCTCCCGCAGTGACGACTTCGCCCATGACCTGGCCGTCTGATGTCGTAACATCCAGCAGAATGCGGGCACCGGTCGTCGCGTAAACTCGCCGCCGCTGATACGCGTCCCACACGGCGTCACGGTCGAGCCGATCTGCGAGGATCGCCGTCAACCCTCCGTAGCTGCCGAATGTACTGGCACCGGGATAACTGGCACCCGGGCGTCCCTTGTGACCGTCAGAGTTGGCCACGATGCCGATGCGGTAACCCCGCGAGAACGCGTCGTCGAGCATCCATTCGAAAGTGCCCCACGCGGAATGGACTTCGACCACTGGTTCCAGTCCCGGGTGATGTCGGGCAAGGTCCGCATATCGACCGCCGACGTGCGGCACGAGCATCACGTCGCGTTTCTGCTGCTCCGACTCCATGTCCGCAAACAGGTCTTCGACTGAAGAGCAGCAGTGGTCAACGGATTCGGACTCCTCGACCAACGCCCGACTGCTGCGGTGAATGACACCACCCTCTTCTTTGAAGAACACGTTTCGATCGCCGCCAAGTCCCGTGTTCCCACTCCATTCCCAGCCGGGAAACGCGACAAACTTACCTGGCTGATTGAACCTCGCCGTGGTCTCGTTGATCGTCTGCCAGAAGTCGTCGGTGATCTGAAAGTCGTTCCCCTGATGACCGCACGCGTCGACGAAGGCGCTGTCTCGCGCGAATCGAAAATAGCTCTCAATGGAATTCGTGCCGATCGTCTCTTCACTCTGACCATGCAGGTCGGCCCAGTACCGCGGTGTAGTGGATGCGGAAACGTGTATCGGGTTGGTTTCGGCCGAGAGTCCGGTCGTCTCGTCCGTGACACGAACGCAGTGAACCCCGTCATCTTCGAATCCGGGATGGCTGATTCGCTTCGCCTTGCCAACCGGATTGCCCCACGCGTCTTCGAGCTTCCAGCGAACGGCAATCTTCTTACCGGGAACGGCCTGGCTCGGTGCGACCGCGACAAGCCGTACGGGGTCTCCAGCCGTGATGCGAAAGGTCGGAGATTTCGGCAATTCCTCGTAAACATACGTCGAGTAGCGATCCACCAGAGTCTTCAGCTCAAATGTGTCTTCAAGAAACGTCTGCATTCGCCAGCCCGGTGAACCGGCTGATGTGTCGCCGATCGTCAGAGTGATAGTCTCGCCTTTACGCAGATATCCCTGCATGACTTTCAGGTGAATCGTCTTGCCCCACGGCCGTCTGAAGTCCTTCAGGTCGTATCGCAACTGCAGGTGCGCACCGTTTGACGCAATGGCGGTCGTGTAATTGGGTGCGGACGGATCGTCGAACTGCGGTGTGCCGGAATCGGTCGCGTAGCGCGTTGCCACTTTCAGCGATCCGGTGTCATCGATGCCGGCAAATCCAGTCGTGTACTTCAGCACGCAGGTCTGCCAGCTTCCCGCAGCGACGAAACCTCGCAGATTGCAGGTGATCCGGCCGAGATCGGGCGTGTCTGACTGAGGCATGGGGTCGATCTTTCGGTGAGTTCTCTGGCTGCAGTGTTGGGGCGGCATGCTCAGAGATCTGTGCGGCGAACTCAACGATGTCATCGCCCTTGGGCAGGATTGCGGTACGTCATACCATGGGCTGCACTTTGGCCACTCACCCTCCCAGTCTGTTGAAAAACGTGTAGGCCGGACCGAGGAGCGAAGCGACGATGTTCCGGCATCTGCGATTTCCCTTGGATTCTGGACCGCCGGAGCGGCGATTCGCTTGATCCAGCCTACTCAATTCACCTTTTCAACGGACTGCTAACCCTCTCCCCCGGGGAGGGGACTCAGGCAGACCATGATCTTTGTTCTCGATAACTACGATTCGTTTACTTACAACCTGGTCCAGCGACTGGGCGAGATTGATGCCACCCTGGATATCCATGTGGCGCGGAACGATCAGGTCACAATTGACGACATCGCCGCTTTGAATCCCGAAAGGATCATCGTTTCTCCTGGTCCGTGTACTCCGAACGAAGCCGGTATGTCGCGCGACGTCATCCGCGAGTTCGGACCTCGGATTCCGCTGCTGGGTGTGTGTCTGGGACATCAGTGCATTGCCGACGTGTTTGGTGCCCAGGTGCTGCGGCACCAACGTCTGATGCATGGCAAGGTGTCGCCCATTCGACACGACGGGCAGGGTGTGTTCTCTGGTTTGGATGACCCCATCACGGCCACCCGTTACCACAGCCTGATCGTTCTGGAAGACAGTATTCCTGAATGTCTCGAAGCGACGGCGTGGAGCGACTGGGACGGTCACACTCGGGAAATCATGGGGCTCCGGCATCGTGAGCATCCGATCCACGGTGTCCAGTTTCACCCGGAGAGTTACCTCACAGCCGAGCCCGGTTGCCAGATGCTGCGGAACTTCCTGGCGATGTAAGTTGCGGATCCGTAGTCAGGACGCGTTGTCCGGCATCTGTCGATAGGTTGTCTTGGTTAGACGGAATCCGATGGAACGGTACAGCTCGACGGCTGTCGAGTTCTCTGCGGTCGCTTCCAGAAAAACGCTCTTCATTCCGCTGTCTCGAAATCCGCGAAGCCCCTGCAGAACCAGTGCGCGTCCGAGCCCCAGTCCGCGATGCTCTGGAGTGATTCCGACATTCTGCACGGAGCCAATGTGTCGACGACTGGCCAGACCCTGCATCGTTCCGCAGTCCGTGACGGGAAGGCCAGGAGCGATTCCGCGTCGACACAACAACCATGTGGCAGCAGGTACGAAATTGCGGAGCCCGGCGATTTCGGCCATCAGGTTCCGGCAGCCGTCCAATGTCGACAGGCAGGGGAACACACGCGAATCGAGTTCGTCTCGGAAACTCAGGTACTTCACGCTCGCATGCCGATTGACGTCCAGGTTGCTCCACGGAACGAGAAAGTATCCGTCCGGCAGCAATGGCGACGGGATGTCCCGATCGCCAAAGTTGAATTCCATGCGGAATCGCCGGAAGTATGTCATCCGAAGCACGCCTCACGTGATCTGTCGGTCGCTCGCAGCAGACCATTTGGTAGCAAATCACCACGTGATTCTGAAGCGAAAGGCGTCGTTGCTCTGCCCTGGATCGTTTGTCACAAGCGATGACGTTTGTAACGACTTTGTAAGACGACCCGAAGGTCGTCTGTCCGTTTCGACGACGTTTGAATTAC
>CAYSJO010000405.1:0-21465 GCA_964431285.1 uncultured Planctomycetaceae bacterium | reverse complement strand
GCGGACGACGTGCAGGCTGTTCGTGTCCTGGTTCAGAAGCACTGCGTCGCGGGTCATGGCCCTGACACGCAGGAGGGTGGCGTTCGCTTTGACATGTTGGCTGGCGGCCCGCAGGAAGATCCCGTTTGGGGATCGATCTTGGAGCAACTGGATCAGGGTGCGATGCATCCGGAAGACGAACCGCGTCTCTCGAGCGGGGAGCATTCCGTTTTCACAACGTGGATCGAGGGGAGTTTCCCAAAGGCGGCGCAGGCATTGGCGGAAAAAATGCAGCGGCCGGAGAACGGCAACCTCGTGCCGCACGACAAGGTGTTCGATCCGAAGGTGGCGGCGGTGGCCCCGAAGATTGCGGCCAGCCCGGCTCGTGTGTGGCGGACGTTGCCTCAGAGCTATGAGCAGAAGCAAGAAGGTTGACTGAATGCACGCGGCGTCAGGGTGGCGATGAATGTCGGGCAGAGTAAAAGATACGGTTACTTCCCGGCGCCGTTCGGCCTGCACACAGAGGCTGAACTGAAGAACTACTCCTTCCGGTATTCCCTGGCGGGATCGCAGACCGAAGGCCTGGCCAACAATGCCCGCTCGCTCCTGGACCTGGTCATCAAGGCTAAACCCGGCGGCAAGCACAAAAGACTGATTCAGGAAATGGCTCAAGCGAAAGAACCGCCGAAACACGAGGACGTCGACCAGATGGTTGTGGATCAATACCGCCACTGGCTCGGGCGCGATCCCGATGGTTCGGAGCTGGAACAGAAGCGGAAAAAGATCTTGGACAGTATTCGCAAATTCGGCAATCGCGACGGGCTGATCTATGGTCTCGTGCCGACCATGATCGATCACGAGGTGTTTTTTCATTCCGAGCGGACCAAGGAGCAAAGCGACGATGTTCCGGCATCTGCGATTTCCCGTTGATTCTGAACTGCCGGAGCGGCGCTTCGCTTGATCCGGCCTACTCAATTCACTTTCACAACGGACTGTTAAGTCAGGTTGTCGTTACTTCGCACGTCGAATGCCGAACAGAACTTTTGTTCTTAACTCAATGCTGTCTGCCAGTGCCTCTCCCAAACGCAGACCGCGCATCGTTGCATTGTTGCAGTACTCGGTCAGGTATTCCTGAGCCAGCTGTGTTTCGCCGGCTTCGTAGAGAACGTCTGCAGTCCGTTCTACCGTGTGTCGCCGATCGATCAGTCTGGACTCAAACGCGGTCAGTGCTTCGGTGACTTCGGGCAGAAAGTTCTCTTCATGTTCTTTCGTGAGATAGAACAGTCGTTTGTAGACTCGAAACGCGTAGCGTGTGGATTCGACTCCTTGCCACTGGGGCTTAATGAATGCCGCCGCCTCATCTTCCGTCAGATAACGATGCTTACCGTATTCGGCTGGAACGTGTGCCGCACCGATGTACCAGGGACAGAAGGGAGCGGTCAATGAACTGGTTGCCGCCACCCAGAGTATGCCGAGTTCGCGGCGAGGTCTGCTTCGCAGATGCGCCACCTGGCCATAGCCGGCGCTGTCACGAGGCAGTTCGGGAGTGCGGACGGCTGCAATCAGGTCTTTGAGGGTGACGCCATTGCCACGCTTCTCCAGACGTTCTTCCATCATGCTTACAGCGGGGTGCCGCATTTTTCCGTCACCGTAGATTCTGTTGACGTTGAACGGTTCGTCTGAAGCGGGGTCGTACCAGCCTTGTTTGACAGCAAATGAAATGAGATTCGCCGATCCCATGAAGTCCACGCTTTTCTGATAGTCCAATGGAATCGCGCCGATGTATCCCGGTCGAGAAACGCGAATGTCGTCCGGACCAAGACGCTCGGCGACCCACAGGTTCTGACCGCCGGCAAAGTTGATCACGATCCAGCCTTCGTTCTCATCGGCAAACAGGTGTGAGTTTCCGCCGTAAGTGGAATACCCGTATTCGTCCATCAATGCACCGATGATCTCGACGGCTTCCCGAGACGTGCGGGCTCGCTCCATCGCGATTCTCGCCAGATCGCTGTAATGCGGACCCCGCTGCGGGTTGGGCGTCATCTGCCGCAGTTCGTCGCGCGACGGCGACCAGATGTCTCGGGCTGCCACGCCATGCTCGTTCAATCCACCATTCGTCAATGGAGCGGGGAATCCGGCGAACGCCGAGTAGTTCATCGTGATGTACTTCGCCGTCGTCCTAGCCTGAGGGATCTCGATCAGCGCGCCTGGGTATCGGGCGTCTGCCGTGGCACCGACGGAGATCACGGCACCGGCAGCGTGCTGGCGGCGAGGTACGATTTCGAGCCAGTGACTCGAGGGCTCGTCTCCATATCCCGCAAGAAACGTACTGCCATCAGCACTGCGGTTCTTTCCAGCGAAAATGCCGTAGCTTGCCGTTACATCAACTGGCACGAGTAGCAGAGTAGTCGACGCTATCAGGTAACCTGCGATTCGAGACGTCAGCATCGATTCTCTCCAGGTAGTCAGTTATCGCTAATGCAGCCCGGTCACAATTCTGATTCAAGGCGCCGGACCTTCTGAGGCGAGCGAACTGATTGCTGCAGTAAGTTGATCGATCTCGTCGTTGATCAGAAAGAAGGGGATGCTGATCCGCAAACCTTCGCGTGTGTGTGGCAGAGGCTTGGTGATCATGTTCCATTGTTGCCGTAGTCTGCAGGCAAGTGCCTCGCCCGTCCAACCTGTGAGTCCGAACGAAACGATCGCGGCAGATCGCTGGGGAGAAGTCGGCGTGAATAGTGTCGTGCCGGGGATGTTCGACAGCTGATTCTTGAGTCTTGTCGTCAACTGAACGGTGCGCGCCTCAATCGATGACAGCCCGATTTCATGCAGCCAATCGGCTGCCGCTGCCCAGGCATGAACCAGCGGCCATGACCACGGTCCGTATTGAAAGCGTTCGGCGTTCTGTTGCAGTTCATAGCAGTCTTGTTCGAAGTCCAGAGATTTCTCGCTGCGGCCACCGGCATAGGTAATCGCAAGACGGTCCTGACTCGTCTGTCTCGCGTACAACAATCCTGACGCGTAGGGCGCGTACATCCATTTGTACGAGAGCATTCCGGCGAAGTCGCAGGACAGCTCATCCAGACGAATTGGACAAAGTCCCGCCGAGTGGGCCAGATCGACAAACGTGGTAATACGACGATCCCGTGCCAACAGACAAACATCACGAATCGGCAGTTGCCAGCCACAGTCCGTCGTCACATGACTCAAGGCGACCAGTTTTGTTTGTGGCGACAGGCATTGCTCGAACGCGGCAAGCTGTTCGTCCGGGTCTTCGATTAACGGGAGCTTCACGACCCTCACACCCAATCGATCCCGCAGGTGCAGCGTCGGCAACAGCAAAGCCGCTTCTTCATCCTGACTGATCACAATTTCGTCGCCGGCTTGCCACTTCAGACCTCGCAATACGGTCTGAAACGCCTCGCTGACACCGCGCATGAGTGCGAGTTCGGTCGGTTGAATGCCAAAGAAATCAGCCAGCCGTTGCATCGTGGCCTGTCGCCGCGGGATCTCCTCGTCGGGATAAACGATGTGCATTGGTCCCCGGTCCAGCAACTCCTGCATCAGTCGGGTGTGTTCGTGCGCCACGCACGTCGGCGTGATGCTCACGCCACCATTCTGAAACCATGTGTAGTTCTTCAGCGCAGGGAACTCGCGGCGGATGGATTCAATGTCCAGAGTTTCGGGCAGGCTATTCAACGCCGCAGTACTCCATCGCTGCCAGGGCATACACTTTGGCCGCCGATTCAAGCCGGCTCATCGAGACATTTTCGACGTCGGCATGAGCCGTCTTGTTGCTGGGACCATAGTAGATTGTCGGAACACCGCTGCCGTGGACGTACAGGTTGGCGTCTCCGACGATCCGCCTGCCGATCACCGCTGCTTCCGTCGATGTGACCTGTCGATGCGCGCTTGCGACGGCCTGAACGACAGCGTCGTCCTGTGGAGTCTCAAACGGTTCGCGGTGGTGCTCCATTGTTGTTTTCGCCGTCAGGCCTCCGGAATCGGCAATCGGCTGAATCAGTGACTGCAATTCGTTGAGTACGTCGCCGGCCTGACGACCCGGAGTCCAGCGTCGAGTTCCCGTGATTGTGCAGACGTTCGGAGTCCGGTTGAAGTAGTCGCCGGAGCGCACGATGCCGACGTCTATTCGCTCCGGCCCGGCCAGCGGGTGCACGACGCCACCATCCAGCTCGTTCTGAAACTCGTTGATTCGAGTAATGACATCACCAAGAAAGCGGTTGGGATTCTCTGAGAAGGGCACGTATTGGGTGTGTGTTCCGCCGCGTTCAAATTCCAGCGTGATCGTGAAGACCATCGAGCCCATGCTCAGCACCCACAATTCGTCGGCGCCTTCAACGATCACGATCCGGTCACAGCCGACCCGTCCGCTGTTGATGTCATCGATCAGAGCCAATGGTCCGTCTTTGCCGGCCTCCGGCTCCTCGTGCCCCACAACTGCCGTCAGCAGCAGGTTCCCTTTCAGGCGCACTCCCGATTCGAGCAAGGCTCGTGCGGCACCCAGCACTGCCGCCATGCCGCCCTTCATATCGGTCGTGCCGCGGCCGTACAGGAGATCGCCGTCCCGATACACCGGCTGGTTGTTCTGATAGGGAATTGTGTCGAGGTGCCCGTTGAGCATCAGCGTCGGCCCGTTGCCGGTGCCCGTAATTCGGGCATAGAGATTTGGCCTCCCCGGGGTCACTTCCCGCACATCGACTTTCAATCCCAGTTCACGAAGCTGCTCCTCATAGAGCTGGCAAACGTCGTGCTCATCGAGAGTTACGCTCGGAACGCGCACCAGTCGTTCGGCCTCAGCGGAAATCCACTGGCCGTCGATTTTCTCCAGCACTGCGTGTTCTGCCATGAGGTCCTCACAAGGCCGTCGAGATGAGTGATCAGCCCAGGCATCCTGTCGAATCAGGTCAGCGATGGGCAACGATGACTACTTCCCACAGGCTGAAGTACAACGCGCCGTCCTCGTTGCGCGGCTGAAATAATGGCCGCAGTTCCGCCGGAATCTCGTCCATCATCTGACGCAATCGAATCTTGTCTGCGTCCGATACGCGCTGCCGGTCGGACCAGTTGTTGAATTCGAACTCTTTGGTCAGCGTTCGAGTTTCCCGGACTTCGAATCCCGCTTCGCAGAACATCGTCTGCAATTCTGCCAGGGAATACACCCGCTGGTGCGAGGGGTCTCGAAGCCTCTCGTAATCGTTGTAGTAAGCAGCCGCTGATTCTGATTCGACCGTGACATTGTGGGTAAATCCGAAGACTCCCCGGGCTTGAGGACTCGTGCAACCTCACCCAATGCCTGCCGTGGATTGGGAAAATGGTGCATGGCAATCCGACACGTCACCAGATCGAACGTGTCATCTCGAAACGGCAGGTCTTCTGCATCGGCCAGTTGAGTTTCGAGGTTATTCACATGCCGGGCTTCCGAGAGCTGGGCTGTCTTCGCCAGCATCTCTGCAGTGAGGTCGGTCGCGATCACCCGTGACACATCAGGAGCGAAGGCCAGTGCCGTGTGGCCGGCGCCAGTCGCTACGTCGAGCATCTTCCAATCCGCAGCGGACTGCACGAGTTCGACCAGCAGCTGCAGGCTTTCTCCGCGGGCGTGGACGTCGCTCGTCGCATAATCCTGCGCCGCCCGACCGAACTGAGTCTGGACCTGTGATTTTACGTCATCTGACACTGCTCTGCACCCTTCATCTGTTCGATCGAATCAGTTGGAAAGCAGCCAGCCGAGCATCTTCTGGCAGCATGTGCGGCCAGTTGTTCTGGTGACGGCGCTCAAGGTATAACGCGCCTACTGAGGTGTCCTGTGGTCCGATGATTGATCACTGCTGTCTGGAGAATCGCCGTGTGCGGCATCGTTGGGTTACTCGTGAAACGAGACGGTCTTCGAGAAGAACTCGGGCAACTCGCAACTCCCATGCTCAATTGTATGGGCACGCGTGGCCCGGATTCCGCCGGACTCGCCGTTTTTCATGAACCACTCAACGAATCGCAGCGACGTTTTGCCCTGCATTCGAACAATCCGGACTTCGACTGGCAGGTCTTCCACCAGAACCTGATCCACGACACCGGTAGCGACGGCCGGTTCGAGATTATCGACAACCATGCGACTGAAATCTCGTCGCTGGCCACGGCGGACTTTCGTGGCTGGCTGAGCCAGGCGTTTCCCCAGGTGCATCTGATCTCCGTCGGACGGTCGATCGAGATGTTCAAGGACGAGGGCCTGCCCGCAGACATCGCCGAGCGGTATCGCTACTCCGAATTGACGGGAACGCATGTTGTTGCCCATACGCGGATGGCAACCGAGTCTGCGATCACTCCGGCTCACGCCCATCCTTACACAGCCGGCGAAGATTTTTGTCTCGTGCATAACGGATCGCTGTCGAACCCCTACAGCATCCGTCGCAAGCTGGAAAAACGAGGCATCGAATTTGAAACGGACAACGACACCGAAGCCGGCTGCCGGTTTCTCGAATGGCGGATGCGGGAAGGCGACACGCTCGAACAGGCGATCGAAACATCGTTCAGTGAGCTGGATGGTTTCTATACGTTTCTGATGGCAACGGCCGATCGGATGGTTCTCGTTCGAGACGCCTTCGCGTGTAAACCTGCCGTCGCTGCGGAAACCGACGACTACATCGCTGTCTCTTCCGAGTTTCGCTCTCTGGCCCATCTGCCGGGCATCAAATCGGCCAACGTCTTTGAACCCGCGCCCGAGCAAATCTACTCATGGACCGTGTGAAGCAACTGGATCTGGCGAAGCTGAGTGTCCGCGAGGTCAACCAGTTTCTGCATCATGAACTGCCGGGAAGTGGCATTGAGCGTGTCGACGTTCTCAACCCTGATGGCAGTCATAGCATCGGCGCTGGGCTCGACTGCGATGTGGCTGTCGATATCCAGGGGCATGCCGGTTATTTCATTGCTGGCATGAACAAACGGGCCGACGTCACAGTGCATGGCAATGCGGGCTGGAGCGTTGCAGAGAACATCATGTCGGGCAGTGTCCGAGTCAAAGGCCACGCCTCCGAATCCGCGGGAGCATCCGGTCAGGGCGGCCTTGTCGTAATCGAGGGCGACGCATCCTCACGCTGCGGAATCTCAATGAAGGGCTGCGACATCGTCGTCGGTGGCAGCGTCGGTCACTTCTCAGCATTCATGGCACAGGCCGGAACGCTTGTCGTGTGCGGTGACGCGGGAGCGAATCTGGGCGATTCGCTTTACGAAGCAACCCTGTACGTCCGCGGCACAATCCATAGCCTGGGAGCCGACGCCCGGGAAGAAGAGATGTCCCCGGCTGACATCGAACACGTCTCACACCTGCTGGCATCGGCCGAGATGACGTGCGACGCTCGCGACTTCAAACGAGTCGCCTCGGCCCACAGTCTCTACCACTGGAATGCGGACGCGCATCAGGAGTATTGAGTTTGTCTGAGTCCGTCCACCGCGAAGAAAGCGCCTCGATCGGTCGCCACGCCATCGGGTACATCCGCGAAGCGGCGCAGCATGGTCTGTACGAAATCCGCGGTATGGGTGCCAAGCGGCCAGTGCCGTCGTTCGATGACCTCGTGTTTCTGACAGCGTCGGCCACGCGTTATCCGCTGGAGGGCTATCGCGAGAAGTGTGAGTCGAAAACCGTTCTCGGCACTCGGTTCGCCAGGAAACCCATCGAGCTGGATATTCCGGTCACGATTGCCGGGATGAGCTTCGGCGCTCTATCCGCCAATGTGAAGGAGGCGCTCGGTCGAGCTGCCTCGGAAATGGGCACGTCGACCACAACTGGCGATGGCGGGATGACGCCCGAAGAACGCGAGTCATCGAAGACGCTCATCTATCAGTGCCTGCCATCACGTTATGGATTCAATCCGGACGACCTGCGCAAAGCCGACGCCATCGAAATGGTCATTGGCCAGGGCGCCAAGCCTGGCGGTGGCGGGATGCTGCTGGGTCAGAAAGTCAGTCCGCGTGTGGCCGAAATGCGGACCTTGCCGGAGGGGATCGATCAGCGCTCGGCCTGCCGGCATCCCGACTGGACAGGTCCCGACGACCTCAAAATCAAGATCGAAGAACTGCGTGAGATCACCGACTGGCAGATTCCGATCTACGTCAAACTGGGTGCGACGCGAGTCCGCGATGACGTCAAGCTGGCCGTCAAGGCCGGAGCCGACGTAGTCGTCATTGATGGCATGCAAGGCGGAACGGCCGCGACACAACAGGTCTTCATTGAACACGCTGGAATTCCCACGCTGGCCGCGCTGCCACTGGCCGTTCAGGCTCTCGATGACATGAACGTCGTGGGAGAAGTCCAACTGATCATCTCCGGCGGAATCCGCACTGGCGCAGACGTAGCGAAAGCGCTCGCACTCGGTGCCGACGCGGTGGCCATCGGACAGGGAGTGCTGGTCGCGCTGGGCTGCAATCACCATTCGTATTCGCAGGGCGAGCAGAACGTCGACGCCACGCAGGACTACGCGAAGCTCGGCACTGCGCCTGGCTACTGCCACCACTGCCACACAGGGCAATGCCCGGTCGGCATTACGACTCAGGACCCCGACCTCGAACGTCGGCTGTCTCCCGAGGTCGGGGCTGGCTGGTTGAAGAACTACCTGCAGGTTCTGGACATGGAAGTCACTACGCTGGCCCGCGCCTGTGGCAAGTCCAACGTCCATCACCTCGAACCGGAAGATTTGGTAGCACTGACAGTGGAAGCCGCGGCAATGGCGAAGGTCCCCCTTGCCGGCACAAGCTGGATACCGGGAAAAGAGTAGTCTGAAATCAGGAGCAACCGACATGGCCGACCGGGAACAAGTCCGCGAGCAGATGAAGCGGGATGGCGTCGAGTTCATCCTTGCGCAGTTTGTCGATATCCACGGCTCAGCCAAGGTGAAGATGGTACCAGCGTCGAGCCTGGACGATGTCGTCGACTATGGAGCCGGATTCGCCGGTGCGGCCGTCTGGGGTGTGGGCCAGGGACCCCATTCGCACGACATGCTGGCCCGCGCCGACCTGGACAGCTACACGCCTCTGCCGTGGATGCCCAACACGGCGAGATTCGCGACAGACCTGTTTGTCGATGAAGAGTCGTATCCGTTCTGTCCACGCACGAATCTCAAGCGGGTTCTGCAATCGGTCCGTGACAAAGGTTACGTCTTCAACGTCGGTATGGAGCCGGAGCACTTTTTGGTCTCCCGGAATGCAGATGGGTCGATCGAGCCCTGGAATCCAGACAATGTCGATGGTCTGGCCAAACCATGCTACGACTTCCGTTCATTGGCCCCGGCCATGGAGTATCTCCAGGAGCTGACCAGCTCGCTTAATCAGCTCGGTTGGGGTGTTTACCAATGCGATCACGAGGACGCGAATGGTCAGTACGAAGTCAATTTTGATTTTCAGGACGCGCTCACCACTGCTGATCGAATCACCTTCTTCAAGATGGCGACATCGCAGCTGGCAAAGAAGTACGGCGCGATCGCCACTCACATGCCCAAACCGTTCAGCGACCGCACGGGAAGCGGTCTGCACATTCATTTTCATCTGGCCGACGCGGAAAGAGGTCAGTGTGTATTCGACGATTTAGATGACGCGCGCGGACTTGGCTGCTCGGAAGCTGGTTACCATTTTGTTGGGGGTGTTCTGCATCACGCGCGGGCACTCTGCGCTGTCACTAGCCCGACGGTGAATTGTTACAAACGACTGCAACTGGGTGCAGGCCTTCATTCAAGCCGCAGCGGATTCACATGGACGCCAGCGTTCGTGACCTACGGCGACAACAACCGCACACAAATGATTCGGACGGCAGGCGCAGGTCATTTTGAAGACCGCACTGTCTCAGCCGGCTGTAATCCGTACCTGGCGCTGGCCGCCTATGTCGCCGCTGGAATGGACGGAATTGAGAATAAGATCGATCCCGGCGACCCGAACCTCGGCAACATGTATGAGCGGCCACTCGCTGAGATTCTTGAGCAGGGAATACAGATTCTGCCGCAATCTCTGCTGGAAGCCGTCCATGAACTCCGTTCAGATCAGGTAATCCAGGAAGCACTGGGAGTCATCGCACCAGAGTTCATCAACCTGAAGACTCAGGAATGGGAGACCTATGATGCCCAGGTCACTCAGTGGGAAATCGACGAGTACCTGACCTTCTTCTAGACGAGCACGAGGGCGACGGGTCAGGAACGCTAATCTTCGCTGATCTGTACTAATTCCAACTAGCGAAGATTAGCGTCCATTAGTGTTCCCCAGGCATGCCGCACCGCTTACTCAAATTCGCCCTGAGCCGGAAGCATCCCGAACCTCGGATGTTTCGCGCGCCGACCGAACTTAAGAGCGAATACGATGCGGTCATTATCGGTGGTGGCGGGCACGGTCTTGCGGCAGCGTACTACCTGGCAAAGGACCACGGTGTTACGAATGTCGCCGTGCTCGAAAAAGGCTACATCGGCGGTGGCGGAACTGGACGCAACACCGCCATCGTTCGTTCTAACTATCTTACACCGGAAGGCGTGAGTTTCTATCAGGGCAGTGTCGAGCTGTTTCAGGAGCTCTCACGCGAACTCAACTTGAATCTGTTCTACTCGGAACGTGGCCACTTCACTCTGGCACACTCGCCCGCGTCCCTTAACACTCAACGGTGGCGTGCCGAAGTCAACAAACACCTGGGGATTGCCAGTGAAGTTGTCGGACCGGATTTCATTAAGAAGACCGTGCCCGAGATCGATCTAAAGGTCGGCGGCCACCAACCGCCAATCTACGGAGCCCTCTATCACCCGCCCGGCGCGATCGCACGACATGACGCTGTCGCGTGGGGCTTCGCACGCGGAGCCGACCAGCGCGGTGTCGAGATTCATCAGCAGACGGCAGTAAACGATATTGAAGTCCGCGACGGTGCCGTTGCCGGTGTCCACACCGACAAAGGATTCATCAAAACGCAAAAGGTGCTGTCTGCGGTCGCTGGCTGGACGACTCACACCACTGCAATGGTGGGAGTTCGCACTCCTCTGGTGATTCACCCGCTGCAGGCTCTCGTGACCGAACCGCTGAAGCCCTGGCTGAACAGCATCGTTGTGTCGGCCAGCCTGCACCTGTACGTCAGCCAGTCGTCACGCGGTGAATTAGTCGCCGGTGCTTCTCTGGACCCGTACGAACTGATCTCGATGCGATCCACACTCGACTTCGCCGAAAGCATGAGTGCCGGTTTGCTCGACCTGTTCCCATGCGTGGGCGACGTTAAGGTCCTGCGTCAATGGGCGGGTCTGTGCGATATGACACCAGACTTTTCCCCAATTATGGGCACGACACCAGTCAAGGGTTTCTATATCGACGCCGGCTGGGGTACATGGGGATTCAAGGCGACTCCCATCAGCGGAAAAACGATGGCCTATACACTGGCCAATGATCACAACCACGACCTGATCAAGGCATTTAACCTGTCGCGATTCCAGCAACTTGAACTGGTTGGCGAAAAGGGCGCCGCTTCGGTGGGACACTGACAGCTATGAAAATCATCACCTGTCCAATCAATGGTCCGCGACCACTCCAGGAGTTTCACTTCGGGGGCGAGGTTCGTGACATGCCGGATTCTGAGTCCACCACAGACGAAGAATGGGCGGACTACGTGTTCAATCGAAGTGGCGAGCCGGGAATCAAACGCGAATGGTGGTATCACGTGCCGAGTGGAACGTGGTTTATTGCCGAACGGGACAACTGTCGTGATGAGTTTGTCCGGACGTATCTCTACGGCACGGAGCACGTCGATGGATAGACGACTGCCGCGCCGCGAGGGCGAATGGATCGATCGAACCCGGACTGTCGGGTTTCGCTTTGAAGGTCGACAGTATCACGGCTTTGCCGGCGACGTCTTGAGCAGCGCGTTGTGGGCCAACGATGTTCGTCTGCTGGGACGCAGTTTCAAGTACCATCGTCCGCGAGGCATCTACAGCCTTGCCGGTCACGATGCCAACGTCATGCTCGAGGACGGTCAACGGACCAATATCCGTGGCGACACTGTGTTGATCGAACCGGGACTCGATGTCCGTTCGGTCAACACAATCGGTGGTCTCGAACGGGATCGACTTCGTATCACTGAGTGGTTTAGTCGCTTCATGCCCGTCGGCTTTTATTACAAGGCTTTTCATACTCCGCGACGGCTGTTTCCGTTTTATGAAAACCAGATGCGAAAGGTGGCGGGGCTTGGACGGATTAGCCCCGAAGTGCGATGCCCGCCGTCGCCGAAGGATTATGCATTCTGTGATCTGCTCGTTGTGGGCACGGGTCCCGCTGGAATGGCCGGTGCGATCGCCGCCGCTGAACAGGGATTGCAAGTCCTGCTGGTTGACGAGCAGAGGCGACCTGGTGGCAGCCTCTTCTGGCAATGGGCCGGTTCTGCGACAGCGACCGACAGTTTGAGTGGATTGATTGAGCAGATCGAGACGTCCGACAACATTCAGGTTCGTTGCGGAACGCAGGCGGTCGGGTGGTATGGTGACCATCTGATCGGTCTGATCGATGACCAGCGTCTGACGAAGCTGCGGGCACGGGCGATTCTGGTCGCCCCCGGATGTATCGAGCAGCCAGCCGTGTTCCAGAACAACGACCTTCCTGGTGTCATGCTGGGATCGGCGGCTCAGCGATTGATACATCTATATGCCATCAAGCCGTTTGACCGCGCTTTGGTGCTGGCCGCCAACAGCGATGCGTATCGGGTTGCACTTGATCTGCACGAGGCGGGAGTTGTTGTGGCCGCAGTCATTGATTTGCGTCATGGCGGCGAACCAACAGATGTTGGACGGGCAGTCGCTGACTCGGGAATCCCCGTCCACAAGGGTCATGCCGTTTACGAAGCCGTACCTGCCGCCGGGAAGAAGCGAATCCGAAGCGGGGTCATCTGTCCGCTGAATCATGACGGCACAGTTCGCACCGAGGCTCACACACTCATCGATTGCGATGGCATTGCAGTGAGTGTGGGCTGGACCCCAAATGGCGGACTGATCTACCAAGCTGGCGGGCGGTTTCAACACTCCGAGCACCTTGAACAGCTACTGCCAGCCGAGTTGCCGGCCGGAGTGTTTGCTGCCGGTCGGGCAAACGGGGGCTTCGACCTCGAGTATCAGATCCACGACGGCTATCGAGCCGGACTGGGAGCTGCTGCTCATCTGGGTGTATATACGGACGTACCGAGATCACCCAATCACACGGCGTCGCCCCCGTCGCATCCGTTCCCGATTCTGGCCCACAACGG
The DNA here is from genome assembly GCA_964431285.1 of uncultured Planctomycetaceae bacterium. GTDB lineage: Bacteria > Planctomycetota > Planctomycetia > Planctomycetales > Planctomycetaceae > CAUZFZ01. The sequence continues at coordinate 8,234 of CAYSJO010000405.1, read as the reverse complement.
CAGAAAGAACTTCGTCGACCTGGACGAGGACCTGCATCTGGCGGACTTCGAGAACGCTCACCAGGAGGGCTATGACAACATCGAGTTGATGAAGCGGTTCACGACAGTCGGCATGGGACCCAGCCAGGGCAAACTGTCAAACATCAACGCGGTCCGCATTCTCGCACGATTGAATGATGCTTCGATCAATGAGACCGGTACGACCACGTCGCGGCCGTTTCAACAACCCGTGCCCATCAGCCATCTCGCGGGTCGGCGATTTCATCCGCTGCGACGGACGCCAATGCATGGCTGGCATGCGCAGGCAAATGCCGAACTCGTGCATGCCGGAGCATGGTTGCGGCCAGAGTACTATCGGGCCGATGGACTCAGCCGCGAAGACTGCATCGTTGACGAAGCGACCAATGTGCGCAGGGGCGTCGGAATGATCGACGTCAGCACGCTCGGGAAGTTGCAGATCAACGGGCCGGACGCAGTCCGATTCCTGGAGTTCATTTACACAGGGAGATTCGCGAAACAGCCTCTCGGCCGCTTGCGGTACGGCGTGGCCTGTGATGAGACGGGAGTCATCATCGAAGACGGCGTGATCGCGCGTCAGGCCGAAGATCGATTCTATGTCACAGCTACCAGCAGTGGAGCCGCGGCGTTCTATCGTGAGATGCAACGTTGGGCATTGATCCAGCAAATGGATGTCACGCTGGTCAACGTGACCGGGCATCTTGCCGCCATGAACATCGCCGGGCCAGTTTGCCGCGAGGTTCTGCAGGAATTGACTGAGATCGACCTGTCGTCCGACGCGTTTCCATATCTCGCTGTTCGAGACGGTTCTGTCGCTGGAGTTTCGTGCACACTGATGCGAGTCGGTTTTGTGGGCGAACTGGGCTTTGAGATTCACGCCCCGGCATCACTCGCGCTGCACGTGTGGACGTCGCTGATGCAGGCCGGTGAACGAGTGGGAATCCGCCCCTTTGGCGTGGAAGCTCAGCGTCTGTTGAGACTCGAAAAAGGTCATCTCATCGTAAGTCAGGACACGGATGCTTTAACGAATCCGTTCGAAGCCGACGTGGCGTGGGCGACCGGAAAGAACAAGCCCTGTTTTGTGGGTTCTCGCAGTCTCGAGATTGTTCGCAAGAAGCCGCAGACCCGGCGGCTCGTGGGACTGGCCTTTTCGCCCGATCACCGTGGGCCACTTCCGAAAGAATGCCAGCTGATCATCGCGGACGGCGAGATTGTTGGACGCATCACAAGCATCGCCGACCGAACGACGCTAAGCCATCCGATCGCTATGGCGTTCCTGCGACCCGACCTGACCGAAGTTGGCACACGCGTGACAGTCCGCGTCGAGGATGGCAACCTGGTCGAGGCACACGTGACAAAGATGCCGTTTTACGACCCGGAGAATTCGCGGCAGACACAGGATTGAAGAAGTCACACTTGTGGAACAGTAATAAACGCTAATCTTCACTAATGACAATTAGCGAAGATTCGCGTTCCTTTTGGAACCTGATATCAGAAGATCGTGATGGTTGACTCGGCTGTTTCTCGATCCCCGATTCGCGAGGACCTGGACTTGCGTGGAGCCGAATGGCGTTCGGTTGACGGGATCGACGTTTGCGTTCGGATTCGCGATGTGGAGACGGAACGGGCTGCAATGGAGTCTCTGGGGCTCTGCGATCTGAGCGGAGTGCGAAAGCTCGGCCTGAAAGGACCGGATGCTGAGCGCTGGCTCACCGGACAGGGTATCGACGTTCCTGCGACGGTGTTCGACTCACGTCCGCTGGAATCAGGTGGCATGATTGTTCGATTCGGGACAAACGAGTTCTTTCTGGAAGACGGAATCGGCAACTCAACGGTGTCATCACTGGCCGAGAGGTTTGACTCCAACAGCGGGCAGGTATTTCGTGTAGAGCATCAGGAAGCCACGTTCCTGCTCACGGGATCCCGGTCGCTTGCGGTTCTCGCTCAGACCTGCGGAATCAACTTTGACGAAGCCGCATCGCGGCATATGATATTCACGCGAATAGCCGGTGTGAGTTGCGGCATATTCCCAGAGTCGCTGCGAGACGTCTCGACCTACCGAATGTGGGTCGACCCCAGCTACGCGACCTATCTGTGGGAATCACTGGTCGAGATCTGCGAGAGTCTGGACGGCGGCATGATTGGTGTCGGGAGTGTTTACCCCGCACTGCTGTCATGAGGCGTCTGGACCACATGCAGTACCGGATCAGAGGAAGTCCGGAGTGATCAGGCGAGGAAGGAACAACACAAATTCCGGAAACAGAATGACAATGATCAGCAGGACGAGCATTGGCAGCAGGATTATTGCCACGTCCTGCAGAACATCCACAACTTTGACTTGTCCCAAAGAACAGGAAATCAGCAGGCACAAACCATAAGGAGGTGTCACGAGGCCGAATGCCAGTGACATGACTCCGATGATGGCAAAGTGAATCGGGTGCATGCCGGCGTTGTCAGCCAGCGGAAGAAGCACTGTACCCAGCACGATGATGGCCGGGATCGCATCGATAAACATGCCGACAAACAGGAAGGACATCGCGATCACCAGTCCGGTGGTCACCGATCCCGTGCCCCACGCTGTGACGAAGTACACGAGAGCCTGCGGTATTCGGTAATACGCGAGCAACCAGCCGAATGCCGATGCCGTTCCGATGCAGAACAGAGAAATCGCCGCGAACCGAGCCGAGTCGTAGAGAACTCCGGGGAAGTCTTTCAGTTTGATGGAACGGTAGATCATTCCCCCAAGCACTGCCGAGTAGATCACGGCGATCACGGATGCTTCCGTCGGTGTAAACAATCCGCCGACGATGCCACCGATTATGATGGCCGGTGTCACCAGCGCGAGGCTCGCGCTTCCCAGACCCTGGACAAAGTCTTTGCGTGTCGCCCGTTCGTACACGGGATAATTGCGGCGTCTGGCATAGACAAACACTGTGCCCATCATCAACAGGGCCATCAGGATGCCAGGCACGAACCCGGCCATGAAAAGGCCACCGATCGAAACGGACATCAGGCCGCCCCACACCACCATCATGATACTCGGCGGAATGATCACACCCATGACTGAAGAACATGCGGTAATGGCCACGGAGAAACTGGATCCATATCCCTGCTTCTTCATCGCCGGGATCATCAGCGAGCCGATCCCGGCAGCATCCGCAGTGGACGAACCGGAGATTCCCGCGAACAGCATGCTGACCATCACGTTGACGTGACCCAATCCGCCCGGCAAATGCCCCACGGACGCCCGGGCCAGTTTCACCAGCCGCTCGGTGATGCCCGCCGCGTTCATCAGGTTCGCCGCCAGCAGGAAAAACGGGACGGCAAGTAGAATGAACGAGTTGTACGACTTCCACGTTTCGTTGATCAGTAGGATTGGCGTCAGCCGTTCGTCGAGCCACATCGTTGGGAGACAGGCAAGTCCAAGCGCAAACGAAACAGGCACACGCAAAACAATAAGCGCACCAAACGAGCCGAACATGATCACCGCGGCTTCGATAGGGCTCATGGTGTCGGCTCGGACTTCGTTTCACGGTCTTTGCTTGAGATCAGTCTCACGTCCTTGACGATCCGTTCAATCAGGAATACGGCCCAGGTCAAGCCTGCCAGGGGGAAAGAAACATAGATGCTCAGCATGTTGAGCCCACTCATTTCCGACTTCTGCATGAAGCCGAACTCGCTGAAAACACTGCCATACCAGGTAAAGACCAGCGACATAAGCAGCATGGCCATGTGCACGATCAGGCTGTCGATTCCCTCTTGGCGCAACGTCTCGCGTTGTGGAAGCAAATCGACTTTGAAATGCGAGCCGTCGCGTACGGCGATCATGGAACCGATCATGATGATCCATACGAAACAGAATCTGGCCGCTTCTTCAGTCCAGATATATCGCGGAAATAAACCTGAATAGCGTGAGAGAATCTGCAACAACACCGGCACGATCATCAGCAGCATGAGCAACGTCAAACAGACCTTCAGAGTTCGGTAGTAGAAATCCAGCGTGGACGTGGTGATTCTGGCGATGGTTGTCATGACTTTGCGAAGTGACTCACTACAGGGCGTTTATACGGGCAAGAAGCGTCTCGGCGTTGATTTCTCTGGCGTATGCGGCTTTCACTGGCGCCGCAAGCTTTAGCAGCTCGTCCCGCTGGGTGAAGTTATGAGCCCGTAATCTGTCATCCTGCTCCAGTTTCGAGAGGACTGCGGCATCTTCGGTCGATTCAAGATGGCGTCCATACGCTCCGGCTTCGCGCCCGGCTTTGATAATCGCCGCCTGCAGATCGGGCGGGAGACGGCGGATGGTCTTTCCGCTGAAACACAACGGTCGTACTGTGATGGCATGCTGCGTCTGCGAGATTTCCGGGCCTACCTCGTAAAACTTCATCTGTTGAATTCCGGCCGCCTCGTTTTCTGCAGCGTCGATGACACCGGTCTGGATGGCGTTGTAGACCTCGCTGTAGGCGATGACGGATGGAGACGCTCCAATCGCCTGAAAGATTCGAGTTTGGATAGGAGCACCCATCACCCGAATACTCAGCCCCTTCAGCTCTGCCATGTTTGTGATCGGTTTGTTGACGATCAGGTTTCGGACGCCTCCACCCGCGTAACCAATCAGGTGAACATCGGCCTTCCGGGAGATCTCATCGACGATTGGCTCCAGCGCGTCGCTGTCGAGCACTCTGTTCCAATGATCGACGTCTCGAAACAGGAACGGCATGTCCATCAGCGGAGCGGCCTCGGAAAAAGTCGACATGTGAGCCGGCGAGACAATGCCGTAGTCCGCCGCGATCCCCAGGCTCATGTAGACGAAATAGTCTTTCTCCAGACCCAGCTCGCTGTTGAGATAGAGTTCGAAGTTGACCGGCTTGTCGTAGTACTTGTTGACCAGCTCCTCAAACTTGCGAATCGTCCTCGTAAAGGCGTGCTCCTCGCCAAACTGCACTGCGCCTCTGAGCGTGATTACTTCCGGGGAAGACTCGTCTGCCTTGTTCTCGCTTTCCGCCGAACGAGAAGCGACTACTGCAATCATCCCGACAACAGGGATGATCAACAGAGCGATGAGCAGACTTTGTTTCATATAACCGTTCCGCTGAGGTGGCTGCCGCCTGACTTGCCAGCCTGAGGTGTACTCGCATCTGCCCTTCGCCGTGATCCTATACGAACGATGAATCACGTTCACAGTCTGGCGACGGTCGCTCATCGGCTCTCGTCTGATGCTCTTTGTGTTCTCATGCGGTTCGATCCTTTTCGTCGTTCTCGTTTGTGGTGGTCTGACCGTTCGCTGACAATCACTCTGTATGTCGGCGATCTTTCGTGTTGGACGATCCGAAATCATCGTGAGGCGATGCTATGGTCGCATGGCGGAATTGGGCTGGTTTTTTCATCGGGTTTTGTTTGACACCGGCCGCGACGGGTGCGCCGCCGCAATCGGTCGACCAGGTTGCCGACGCCAGGAAGTTCGGTGATCAGTTTCGGCCATTTCTGGTCCGTCATTGCCTGACGTGTCATAGCGGAGACAAGCCGAAAGGAGACCTCCGCCTGGATCAGCTGACTCCGGCTTTTGGCGATGAGGGCAGTCGGAAGCAGTGGGCGGCGATATTGGAACGAATTGAGGCGGGGGAAATGCCGCCGAAATCGAAGCCGCGACCGCCGAAGAAGGAAGTTCAGGCTCTGACTGACTGGCTGGCTCCTCGACTTGCGGCGGCGGATGCTGTCGCGCGGGCAAACCAGGGACGTGCAGTACTTCGCCGTTTGAATCGAGTCGAGTATGAAAACACCGTCAACGATCTGCTCGGGATCGAAGGTGATTTCAAGAAGCAGTTGCCTGCGGATGGATCGGCCGATGGTTTTGACAATGCCGGTGCCGCGCTTCACACATCATATTTTCTGATGGAGAAGTATCTGGAAGCGGTAGACGCCGCGTTGGACATGGCGATCACCAATCGCCCCAAGCCACCGCCGCTCATCAAGAAGCGGCATAGCCTTAAGGATGGGCATCCCGTCCGTTCGACGAAGGAAGATGTGTATCGGTTTCTGGATGATGGCGAGACCGTGTGCTTCTGCTCGTCCGAGTGGCACACGGTGTGGATTTCCAACTTCTACCCGCCGGATGCGGGCAATTATCGATTTTGCATCTCGGCATCCAGCTTTCAAAGCGACGGAAAGCCGGTCACATTTCGAGAAACAGCAAGCGGCACGCGGCTGACGGGAACGTCCGGCCTGATCAGCTACCTTGACGCCCCGATCGACAATCCGACCGTCTTTGAATTCGTCCGTTACATGGAGCCACGAACATCCATCCGGATGTTGCCGTATGGTCTGGCCAGAGCACAAACCGTGAAGCAGGTTGGTGGCGAGAAATGGGATGGGCCGGGACTGGTGATTCAATACGTCGAGGTCGAAGGGCCACTGTACGAGTCCTGGCCACCCGAAAGTCATCGCCGCATTTTTGGGCGACATGCCGCAGGAAATATTTGGAGTCTACAACTTCCGCGACAGGGTGGAAGTGGTTTCCGACGAGCCGCTGGTTGATGCGGAACACATCATCCATCCCTTAACTCGGCGAGCGTTCCGGCGGACTGTGACCGCTGAGGACGTTGCCCCATTCGTGGCCATCGTCAAAGCGCGGCTGGCTGCCGGTTATCGCTTCGAGCCGGCTGTTCGCGCCGCATTGAAGGGCGTGTTGATCTCACCTGAATTCCTGTTCCTGCGCGAGCGGCCGGGCCGACTCGACGACTTCGCTCTGGCCTGCAGGCTGTCGTACTTTTTGTGGAGCACGATGCCCGACGACGAGCTGTCCACACTTGCCGAGCAGCACAAGCTGAGCAAACCCGACGTGCTGCGCCAACAGGTCGGACGATTGCTGGACGATCCCAAAGCCGCGGCATTCACGGAGAACTTCGTTGGCCAGTGGCTGGGTCTGCGAGAAATCGATGCGACTGCGCCCAGTCGCCGTTTGTATCCGGAATACGATCATCTTCTGAAAGTGTCGATGATCCGCGAAACTGAGTTGTTCTTCGACGAAGTGCTCAAGCATTCCCTGAGCCTGACCAACTTCGTGGCCTCGGACTTCACGATGCTCAACGGGCGACGGGCCAGGCACTACGGAATTTCCGGGATCGATGGCTGGGAGTTCCACAAAACACGGTTGCCACCGGAAAGCCATCACGGCGGCTTACTGACGATGGCCAGTGTGCTCAAAGTCACGGCCAACGGCACGACGACTTCGCCAGTATTGCGTGGGGCCTGGGTCCTGGATCGCATCCTGGGCACGCGTCCTTCGCCGCCACCCGGCGATGTGCCGGTGATCGACCCGGACATTCGCGGAGCGACAACGATTCGTGAGCAGCTGGCAAAGCACCGCTAAGTCGAATCGTGTGCTGCATGCCACCGCGAGATCGACCCGCCGGGATTCGCCCTGGAGAGTTTTGACGTGATCGGTCGCTGGCGCGACTGGTATCGCGTCACTGGCCGTGGTGACGTCGTTATGGTCGACGGTCGGCGAATGTCGTATCCCAAAGGCAAGGCCGTCGATCCATCCGATGTCATGCCCGATGGTGCGTGATTCGCGAATATCGACCAGTTGAAGCAGTTGCTGCTACGAGACAAACGGCAGCTTGCACGCGCTTTAACGACGAAACTGATGACCTAGGCCACAGGCCGAGCGCCGCAGGTACTCGATCGGGATGCAGTCGAGTCGATTGTCAGACAGATAAGCACGAAGAATTATGGACTACGATCGCTCATCCACGAGATTGTGCAGAGCGAGACATTTCGAAATAAGTGATGGGCCGGCGCATCGATTGGTTCCACGAAACCCACGAAAAGTCAGCGAGGCAAGTCGAGGGACAGGGAGGCGGCCAAATAGATGTCAGGAAGACAGCACTCTTCTGAATAGTTTTCGTGTCTTTAGTGTTTTTCGTGGATCCTGCACGAGACTTAGAGCCAGTACTGCGGACTTGAGATTTCCACTCGATACGAGGCTTCCGGATGAAACCTCACCGCCGAACGTTTCTTCGCTCTGCCGGTGTCGCAATGGCACTTCCACAGCTCGACGCGATCGTCTGCAAACGCACTAGCAGCCCGTTGAAGAACCTGGCCGTGTAACGGGGAATGATTATTCTACGTGTGTTCGTTTTCTGAATGGAGTATGACGATGTCGTTGCGGCGGCGAAACACTGAGAAGCAGCGGGAACTGTGGATCGAGACGGGGTCGG
>CAYSJO010000404.1:0-2880 GCA_964431285.1 uncultured Planctomycetaceae bacterium | reverse complement strand
AGCACGACATGATGCGAGCGTGCACCCTGAAACAGGCTCATTTCACTGGGATCAATCACAAGTCTGGAGATCAATGCAACAATGGCCAGCACGATCAGTATCCGCAGCAGGAGCAGCAGGATCTGCTCGATGAGAATCCGTCGGCGATTTCGCTGCTGGCTCTGCAGCAGGAACTCCATCGCTGCGAACTCAATGCGCCGATACCGCAGCCGGTTGATCAAATGAATAATGATCGGCGCCGCAACCAGCGCTGTGCCAGCAAGCACGAATGCCGGGTTCAGGAAGTGAGAGGCAATCCAGGTTTCCATGTCAGCCTGTCAGTGTTTCGGCGAGTTGCGACTACCGTAGAAACGGTCCACAACGGACGCGTCCCGTGAATCCAGGGACAAAAAACAATTCAGCGCCGCACACTTTGATGCATACCAACGCGGTGGTTCAGGTAGTGAGCAAGAACGGCATCGATGTGTTCGGTCGTCCGAATGGTCTGATAGTCAATACTGCTGCTGGAACAGAATCGCCGTAACTCCGTGAGGTAAGCCTCAACGGCCTCCCTGTAACCGTCTCGGAGTGATCGTGGGTCACATGTCAGATCCCCCATGGCTTCGAGGCCTTCAAACTTCGTCGTGCCGGTGAAGTTGAAGTCGAGTTCCTCGTCGTCCATGACGTGGAAGATCATCACGTCGTGACCGCGGAAGCGCAGCAGATTGAGGCCCTTGAACAGGCCCTCGCGTGGAACGAACAGGTCCGAGATGATGACGATCATGCCTCGACGGGCCTGTTCCTCGGCGACTTGCTTCAGGATGCCGAACATGTCTGTTTTCCTGGCCGGGTTTTCCGCGTCCAGGGCGGCCAGCAATGAGTGCAGATGCGTGTGCTTGCTGCGATTCTGAACTCGACCGCGAATGGCTTCATCGAAGGAGACCATACCAACCGCATCAGCCTGCAGGAGCAACAGGTAAGACAATGCGGCTGCCAGCGTGCAGCCGTATTCGTACTTCGTGATCTTCCCCGACCCATACTGCATGGACTCGCTCAGATCGACCAGCATCGTCGTACGCAGGTTGGTGTCTTCTTCGAACTGCTTGATAAAGTACTGATCCGTTTTTGACCAGACCTTCCAGTCAATATGTCGCACGTCGTCGCCGGGCGTGTACTCGCGGTGCTGAACGAATTCGACAGATTGCCCGAAGTAGGGGCTGCGGTGTCGTCCTGAAAGAAATCCTTCGACAATCCGACGGGCGCGAACTTCCAGCCGCGAGATGCGCGACATCTCTTCCGGTCGCAGAAACCTTCGATAACCGTCGCTCACAGGTCAGTTCGCCTTCCATTGACGGGATGCTGAAATCAAAGTTCAGATAGAAGTTGGAGCTTCGTATCGTAGAGAGTCTGCCGAGGTACCGAGAAGGATTCGGCTGACGATCTCGCGGTGACTATACTCTGGATGAGGATCAGTGGTAGTCGGTCCATCTGGGTAAAACACATGCAGGCATCAACTCCAACCCGAATGGATCGCAGTGTCGTCCGCATCATCCGACCCGGCGAAGCCGAGCCTGACGACTTTGTTGAGGGCACACCGGGACAACGGATTGCAATGGTCCGTCAACTCACACTCAATTGCTGGAGCATGATGGGTGTCGATGTATCTGCAACCCGACTTCAAAGACATGTTGTTCGCGTTAAGCGACCAGAAGGTTGAGTACCTGATCGTCGGAGCGCACGCAGTTGCAGCACATGGATACCCTCGTGCGACCGGCGACTTTGACATCTGGATTGCCCGATCGCCCAAAAATGCCCATCGGACCATGCTCGCTCTGAAGCAGTTCGGGGCTCCATTGTTCGATCTCACTGAGGCTGACCTAGCAACGCCTGGTATTGTATTCCAGATCGGTGTCCAGCCGTGCCGCGTTGATATACTCACACGCATTTCGGGCGTTGAATTCGAGGATGCGTGGCCGTCACGCATTGAAGCAGACATCGATGGAGATCGGTTTGGCGTCATCGGCCTCGAGCATCTGATCCAGAACAAACGAGCCACTGGCCGACCCAAGGACATCGTTGATGCGGACCTCCTTGAAGCCCATCGAAACGATGGCTGAATGAACCATCAGGCCGCAAAGATTTTCTGCAGTCTCGGATCGCTGGTCAGTTCGCCCTCTTTGGACGGTGTCTCTGCCACGAGTTTTTCAATCACTCGGTCAGGTGTGATGTGTTCGTTCTGTGCAGAGAAGTTTGTGACGATGCGGTGTCGCAGGACTGGCTGTGCCAGCGCGGCAACGTCGTCAGTCGACACGTGACTGCGGCCATCCATCAAGGCTCGTGCTTTACCCCCCAGGAGCAGGAACTGGACTGCTCGGGGCCCAGCACCCCAGCTCAACCATTCGTCAACGAATCCGGGAACGCCGTCTTCTCCAACTCGAGTCTGGCGGACCAGTGCCAGAGCGTAATCGACGACGTGATCGGTCACCGGGACCTGTCGTACGATGTTCTGCAGTTCGATGATCTCCTCGCCCGTCAGAACCGGCTTAATATCGTCGCTCTGCACGCTGGTGGTCTGTTTGGCAATGGCACGCTCTTCCTCGAAGCCTGGGTACTCGACAAATACCTTGAACATGAAGCGGTCCTGCTGAGCTTCCGGGAGTGGGTACGTACCTTCCTGTTCGATGGGGTTTTGTGTCGCGAGCACAAAGAATGGATCGCTGAGCTTGTGCCGGGTCTGGCCCACCGTGACCTGCCGCTCCTGCATGGCTTCCAGCAACGCTGCCTGTGTTTTGGGGGGAGTCCGGTTGATTTCGTCGGCGAGGATAACGTTGTGAAACAGTGGCCCCGTGATAAAACGGAACTCGCGCTCACCAGTCTCGCGGTTTTCCTGGATGACGTCCG
>CAYSJO010000403.1:0-3301 GCA_964431285.1 uncultured Planctomycetaceae bacterium | reverse complement strand
GGCTGGCATTATGCAGTTCAATGATCGTGCGGCCGGATTCGTCGCCGGTGAAGGGGTCGCTGAATTGAGTGGAAGAGTGCGGAGTGCGGAGTGCGGAGTGTGGAGTGGGCGCGGCGGACGCTCTGCTGTTTGGCTGAGTATCTGGTTCTCTGACTGCTCTACGATTTGACATGGCTTTACTCCGCATTCCCAACTCCGCACTCAATTCAACTCCGCACTCAAATCAACGATGTCGCTGGCCAGATTGTCCAGTACAGCTCGTTCAGGAACATTCCCAGGAAGAAGTCGATCACCAGAATCGCCATGAAGGACGCGACGAATGCGCCTGTGGCTGCCTGGCCGACGCCTTCGGCTCCTGATCCGCAGTTGAAGCCGCGATGACAGGCGACCAGTGCAATCGCGGCACCGAAAAACATGCTCTTGAACAGACCGGACGACACATCCCACACAGTCACGAACTCTTTCGAGTGGTGCCAGTAGAATGTGCTGTCGATGCCCAGCACCTGAGTTCCGATCAGCCAGCCACCAAAAACACCGATACCGTCGGCGAGAGCTGTGAGCAGTGGTATTAAAAGGAAACAACTCAGGAATCGCGGCACGACGAGGTACTGGATCGGGTTCGCTCCAAGAACGCGGAGGGCATCGATCTGCTCGGTCACGCGCATTGTCCCGAGCTGCGCCGCCATGGCACTGCCCACTCGGCCGGCGAGCATCGTCGCTGCCAGGACTGGGCCCAGTTCTGCGACTAGGGCGATATTCAGGACGGCTCCCAGCCGGGTTTCCATCTTCATGAGATGAAACTGGTTGTATGACTGAACTGCCAACACCATGCCGATGAACAGGCCGGTGATCATCACGACCGGGATGCTGCGGACGCCGACCTCATACATGCATTCCAGCACGACTCTCCGTCGTGGCAGGCCTCGGCACAGCCAGGCGAACATCGAGGCCGTGAACAGCGAGAATTCGCCAACGGACAGAACGCTATCGATCAGCTTCCGGCCAAGCGTGTGAATTATCGTAAGGCGATCCTGCCCGGCAGCGATCGACGACATGACATCCCTGTCAGTTGCAGTCCAGGTCGTCGCGATGTTCCGGTGAACACTGCGACAGAATAGAGGCTAGAGTCAGCGAATTCACTGCCCCCCGGTGACGGAGTTTGTGCATCCGTAAATGCGGCATCACCCCGTCATCGATTTTTCAAACGGACCGGAAGCTAGCTGAAATCCGGCCGTTTCGGGGAGACCACTTCTGCTGGAGCCAAGGGAGCGTGTTTTGTTTCATCCTGATGCAGGCAGTGATGCAAAATCCGCCGCATGTTTTCACCGGCATTGTTTGCGTTCGGGTTCGCCGGGCATCTGCTGGTTGCGGCGTTTCGAAATGACACGGCCGCAGGACCATTGTTTCCTGCACGACGGACGAAACCGGCACCATCGGACCAGAACTCTCAATTTCGCGAACCCGCAAAGAGATTGCTGCCGGTTTCCTGAGGTTTATCCGAAATACTGGCTGAGGACTGCTCAAACCGGTTGCGACGGTTCGTGTAGTTCGAATGGATGCGCCCGGCCCGACTGTGCCGGTTGTAACGAGATTTGCATGAGGCACTGACATCCACCACGTCCGTGAACTGGTCTTAAAAGCGCAGTTTGTCCTGCGAGCAGGGTTTTGACTCTCACAAGGCCTTAATCGTTCTAAAGTCCTGGCAGGGTTCGCGTCGAAATACAGGTCAGACCGTCAGCGACTCACAGTCGTGGCCCGCAGGCTGGAGGGAGGTGGGACGAACTGAGAGTTGTACTGATGGTCCACGGAAGACAGGGACAGCGAGGATCGCTGTCAGTCAGAACTTCACCATGGCGATTGGCGGAAGTTCTGGATGCGTCCGGTTGCTGTTCTCGGCCTGCGTTCATCGCAGATCGCGAGCGACACAACGACGACCCGCCTTTCGAATTGAGGAGCGAGGATCCCTTGGAAATGAGTTTCCTCGAGGAAGCGAATGGAGTGACGACAGTCCTCAGTTGTGTTTTGCCGATGTAGGCAGGTGGCGGTCCGACGGGAGCTGTCGGAACGTTGCTCGGTAACTGGAGACAGCCCCGACCCGATACCTCGGTGGCTCTCGGTAAGGACCCGGCGGCTTGAGAGCCAGCCATCGTAGGGGGGTGCAGGTGTGGTGATCCGCACTTGCATAGAAAGTGAAAGTGGAGCCCGCGATGAAGACGATCTTCACTACTGGACAAGTAGCAAAGATCTGCAAAGTTGCACCTCGGACCGTGTCAAAATGGTTCGACTCCGGTCGCCTTCGTGGCTACCGGATTCCAGGTTCACAGGACCGACGGATCCCGCGAGAGCATTTGATCCGTTTCCTGAAAGAACATGGGATGCCGCTTGGCGAACTGGAAGACGAAGCGATGGGCAAGATCTTGCTCGTCGGTGCCGAACCGGCAATTCAGGCGAGTTTGGGCGAGATGGTCAGCCCTGAGGACTTCAAAACGGAGTACGCTCAGAGCGGATTTGAAGCCGGAATTCAGGCTGAATCGCTAAATCCCGATTGCGTCGTCGTTGATTTCGCAATGGGACGCAACGACGCTCTTCTGATCGCTCAGAATCTGCGTCGGAATCCCGAGTATCTTGAGACGGTCCTGATTGGCCTTCTCAGCGATGAAGATAATGCGGCCGGTTTCGACCGTACGATCTTCAACGAGACTTTCCGCAAGCCGTTCGACTCAGCTCTGCTCGCAGAGCGGATTCGCACTCTTGTCGGTCGTAAGAAGCAGATTGCTTAGGCTGGCTTTATCAGGAGCCGCCTGAATCTCACAAAGAAACAGGCAGGGTCGGGAGTCCATTTGCCAGGGGAAATCCAACGTTGCTGACAAGGATGTCCAGCGTTACATCTCGACTCAGATTGAGTTCAGAAGCATCAGCTTAATCAGCAAAGACCCGGTCAGGATTTCCTGACCGGGTCTTCTTTTTTGCGCGGACACGGGGCTATCTGTCCATGGGCAATCAACGATGTACGACGATACCGTTCCTTCACAACGACTGTTCCGCCGGGCTGGAGCCATTTCTTTCATACGAGCACGAAGCGCAAGTGAGTGAACCACACCCGGATTCTCACTTGCGCTTCGTGCTTGTATCGAGGCATACCACCAGTTCTCTGATCGCTCTAACAGGCCGTTGAAATACGGAGGGATTGGCAGATCTGCATTGTCACGAGTCTTCTTATTCGGCGGGAGCGGATTTGTGATCCGGATGGCGTCGCAGGCATCGGAGTCTTTACAGAACGCAGAAAGCGACTGAGTACGGC
>CAYSJO010000402.1:0-8778 GCA_964431285.1 uncultured Planctomycetaceae bacterium | reverse complement strand
AGCGAGGTACAGCTGGCTGAGATCGCGAAGGAACTGCTGACAGTCGTTGTCACGCTGCTGGTTGGCTACCTGGGCATGTTTGTCGCGTTGCTGGTGACGGCGTCGATGGTACCCCAGATGCTCGAAGCCGGTGCCGTCGATCTGTTGCTGAGCAAGCCCATATCGCGGTCTCTGCTGTTGTTGAGCAAGTTCGCCGGCGGTTGCGCGTTCATACTTCTCAACACGTCATTTCTTGTCGTCGGACTGTGGCTGATTGCCGGCTGCCGTTTCGGAGTCTGGAACAACGGCCTGCTGTGGACGATTCCGGTCTTCGTGTTTGTCTTTGCGATTTTCTACTCGGTGTCGACACTGGCAGCCGTTTTGTGGAAGAACGCGGTCGTCTCGATTGTGGTATCCGTCGCGTTCTGGGCCGTCTGCTTCTCTGTCGGGCTGGTCAAATCACAGCTCGATACCAGCACGCTCGACGCTCGTAGAACAGAAACCATTCTGCCAGTCGGTGATGCACTGCTGATGACAACGCGTCGTGGAAGTGCTTTCGAATGGGATGCTGATGCCGGAACCTGGCGGAAACTATTTGAGGAACGTCGTCGCGGTGCTCCGTTCCAGCCGACACGCTATCCCTTTATTGGACCGATCCACGATGCACATGGGGAACGGTTGATTGCCGTCCGCCTGGGTGCCGGACGCGGGTTCTTTCGAGGGCGGCCGAAGATCGCGATCGGAACAGTAGAAGAGAACTGGAAGCTGACTGATAGTGCCGAAGTGCCCGGCGGAACTCGGACATTGCTTGTGTCCAGCAACGGGATTCTGACTGCGGGAACGGATGGCATCCATCGGCTGGCCGGAGATTCGGAAGCGAACGCGGCCGCCGTTGAAATCCTCGGTTTTCGCCTGCCGGGTTTCGGAGGCGGCTCTGAGTTTATGCGGATCGACGACGAAACAATCGACTGGTTGCAACCGTTCGGTGCGGCGATTCATAAGGAATCTGATCGTATTGCTGTTCTCTCAGGCGACACAATTGCGGTGTTAGAAGTCGATTCGGACGGCAGGTATGTCGTTCAGACGCAGATCACGCGGGAGTCGAACGTTTCAGCCGTGATCGGCATGACTGCCGGACTCGTTGTGCTGGCATGGAGTGACGGGCGCATCGAAGTTATGAATGCCGACACACTTGAAACTCTCAGCGAACATAAGCCGTTTGGTAATAACGAACCCCGCCTGATTGAAATCGCACCAGGCGGTCAGCAAATCGCAGTGCTGTTCCATCACCGACATCTGTGGGTTTACGACACGACCACCAACTCCGGCTCGGCGGCCTCGGTGCAGGGGCAGGGAGATATCTCCGCGATCTCATTCGGCGAAGACGAGCGGCTGTTTGTTGCCGACCGATTTGGACGCGTGAGTCAATACAACACGCGTGATTCGTATGAAGAGGACGCCCGCTATGAATCGGCGCCGGATTTCATTGAGTCGATTTACACGCAGCTCATTCGACCGTTGCACACTGTGTTTCCGAAGCCAGATGAGATGACCAACGTTACGCGCTGGATGATGACAGGCCAGGAAACAGCGCCGGTCGATGAAGGCGGCTTGAACTCTTCACGCATCGTGATCGATGTGTGGCAGCCGCTGTGGAGCAATCTGGCGTTCCTGTGCGTGATCATGACGGTAAATTGCATTCTGTTCAGCCGCCGTGATTTCTAACAGAGAAGGCCTGTCACATCTGTTTACTACAACCTCTGGCGGGTGGGCCTGGGCGGTCACAGCAGTCTGTTGAAAAACCTGTAGGCCGGACCGAGGAGCGAAGCGACGATGTTCCGGCATCTATGATTCCTCGTGGATTCTGGACTGCCGGAGCGGCGCTTCGCTTGATCCGGCCTACTCAATTCACTTTTTCAACGGACTGATATAGCTGCTCAACAACAAGGATCAACGCTGTGCGAGTCATACATGTGTTTGTGAGTCTTTTAGTCATATCCGGTACGGCCGTACGGGCCGGCGACTGGCCTCAGGCCGCTGGGCCGAATGGCAACTTTGTTGTTAATGGAGAAGCTCCGCGGCAATTCAGCGTCACCCTGAATCAGAATGTGATATGGCGGTCGCCGTTGCCGAACACGGGACAAGGGGCGGCGATTGTTTCCGGCGGTCGGGTTTTTGTGACAAGCCATGAACCGATCACTCAGGACACGGAAACCGGATCGTTGATTCTCGGGATGTGCTTCGATGCCGATTCGGGCAAGGAACTCTGGCGTCGTGAGATTCCGGGCACGCGAGTCACGGACCTTTCGAGTCTTTTCAGTGACAACACCGCCGCGTCTCCCGTAGCCGATGGAGATCGAGTGTTGTTCACCAATGTTGGTGGATCGCTGGGCTGTTTCGACTTCGACGGAAACAAAGTGTGGTCTTACCGCTGGGGTCCGTTTGGACGTCATCACGCACGGCAACACGAGCCGATTCTGCACGGCTCCAATGTGATTCTGATGCAGGTTGCACGAGACGACTTACCCGAATCCGTGACCACGAAAGCGGGAGCCGCTCCGTTGGGTCGTGGGGAACCGTATTGGACCCGGCTGCAGGCAATCGATTTTCGAAGCGGACAACGAAAGTGGATTGCGAAGGCCGGGACGTCAGTGCATTCGACGTCGTTGATCGGAAAGACGGGCAATGGCGTCAGCGGGATCCTGACGGGTCGCGGTGGCGGACATAAGCCGCCGGAAGAGCCGTACGGACTCTCGCTGGTGAAAGCGGATGACGGTGCGACACTCTGGGATCTGGCCTTGAAGAACTATGGCGCCGCACAGCGCGCCTGTTGGAATGCCGACGTCGCGTGCCTGTTCGCTGGTAAGGAACACCTGACCGTTGACATTGCCACAGGACAGATTCGCAACCGTGTCTCGATCTCTGAAAACGTCTCCGTGTGTCGGTACAGGGACGGTCAACACACGACAGCCACGAATCAGAATCTCGGCAAGGTTCGCAAGGCGATCACCAACCAGTCGAACTGCCTGGTTGGTGACTACCACTACTTTCTTGCACACGACGACTTCCTGATCGGACGGGTCAATGTTCGGAACGGCTCAGTTGAATATTTGCAGGTTCCCGTGCAGGTCATTCACGCACGAAGGCCTGGTGACTTCGATGAGATTCAGTGGACCCAGGCGATCCCGAATGACATGCGAAATGCGGATGGATTCCGAGCGACTCGGGACAGACGCAACGCCGGTAGCGGCTGGGGACACGTATCCGCGGCAAGTCCCATTGTGGTCGGCGAGCACATTTACATGCCGACGATGATCGGCATGGTTTATGTGTTGCGATGGAACGCCGAAAAACTCGACGAGCATGCGCTGGTTTCTACCAGCGATCTTGGCCTGGCGGGCGAAACCTGGTCTCTCTCCAGCCTCTCCTGTTCCGACGGCCGACTTTACGCAAGAACACTGAAGGAGCTGATCTGCATCGGGCGCACCAGCAAGTGAGGTGCCGTGTCACAGCTGAGCATTAGAGCATTTTCAGAGTTGGTCTTCAGTATAAATCCCTCTCCCTGACCCTCTCCCCGCTGGGGAGAGGGTCAGGGAGAGGGGGGTACGAGTCGGATGGATCTACTGAAGACCAAATGTGAAAATGCTCTAGCAATAGAGCGGCTCGTACTCCTCGTTGCCGCAATTAGCTGCCAGAGACGATCGACTCGACAGACTTCCAGGCACCGACGATTGCCAGCACAAACAGCATTGCCATCAGGACATTTTCCCACCAGCGATTTCGGAACTGGCTGCCGATGCATCGCTCGCTGGCTGTGATGTACCACAGCCCTCCGGCGATCAGTGGCAGCAACAACACCTGCAGGCTGTTACTGACCAGAGTGAGCGTCACGAAGTCCGGCATTCCCGGCAGCGTCCACACGAGTGGCGAGAGAATGCACCAGCAGGCGATCCAACGATACAGCCGCTGTTCCTGAAACGGCACGTCGATCTTTTCCGTGCCTGCCTTCCAACGCAGCCACGCGTGCGTGCCGAGGAAGCCGAGTCCCAGCGCGTGGCCCACAATGGACGTGAACACGGCAGCAAAGATGCCGCAGTAGAAGACGGCTCGTCCTGCCTCTCCCAGCACTTCGCTCAACAGACGCGGCAGGTCGTCCAGTTGCTCAACAGTCATGCCTCGCGGGTGCAGCAGTTCGGCTCCCAGAGTCCACACGGCAAGGTTCAGGACGATCATGACTCCCGTCGCCAGCAGGAAGTCGAACATCTGGACGCGACGAAATTGCGGTCCGCGCCAACCCTTCGAATCCAGGAAGTACGGATAAACAAGGTTCATCATCGACCCGCCAACGGCTCCAATCATGGCCATCGCGACGAGTAGCGGATTGAAGTCACCGGTTTGGGTCGGCAGTTCCACTCGATAGAGGCCCTGTACGATGCCTGTGGCGCTTGGTCCCACCCACAGGGCCGTACCAAGGAACGAAGCGCTCAGCACTGCCAGCAGTGTCTTGAACAGCAGTTCGACGCGCCGATACGTCGGCTGAAACACAATCACCAGTGCGATCACACTCCAGAACAGAGACCACTGCCAGACTTCTCCCCTGCCCATCAGATTGCGACACGACTCGCCGATGCCAACGGTCATGTACGACCCGTAGATGTGTCCCATCACGACTGACGCGACGAGCAGCGCCGGCGCATACCACGGATGGAATCGCGCAAGTCCGTCGAGAACGCCTTCGCCGTGCTGATTGCAGAGCTGGTACCTGGCGATCAGTGATACGAACAGGTATCGCATGACGACAGCCAGGATCAGCACCCACATCAGCGAATAGCCGTAGTTCCCGCCGGCCACTCCCATGTCGACGATGTCGCCCGCGCCCAGCCATGTCAGCACGACGACAAACCCCGGACCGAACGAGCGAAGATACTCGACCAACGTCCGAGGTGGCTGCGGACCGTCAGGCTGGGTCGTCATAGGCCGTCAGTTCTCGGTGAGTTCAAGACACGGGTCCAGGCCCATCCGCCGGTACGACTGCGTGCGGTGCTCATCCTGCTTCATCATGTCTTTGCGCTGTTTGTAATGCGTTTTTTCCAGATAGCGCTGCGTTTTACGGAAGTACCGCAACCAGCTGCCCGACAGCTCGCCGCTGCTGTTGGGAAAAGCCTGCCGGCGTGTACCTTCCAGTTTCTCGGCCGTGTGGCAGCGCAGAAGTTCGTCTTCGAGCGAAAGGAAGAACTGATAGCCGCCGGGATCACCCTGACGCGCGGCACGACCGATCAACTGCCGATCAATCCGCTTGGACGAATGCATCTCGGTGGCGATGACCTGCAGTCCGCCCGCGGCGCGCAGTGCCGCGGTCAGTTTAATGTCAGTACCACGACCGGCCATATTTGTGGCGACGGTCACTTTGCCGGGCACCCCCGCATCGGTCACGATTTCTGCTTCCTGCTCCAGGTACTTCGCATTCAGAATCGTGTGCGGAATCTTTCGGTCTTTCAGGAGCTGACCCAGCGCTTCAGAGGCATCCACCGAGGGTGTGCCCACCAGGACCGCACGGTTTTCCGTCACCAGTCTTTCGATTTCATCGATGATGGCCCGCCGTTTGGCTTCGGCCGTTTCAAAGACGCGGGCAGAAAGGCCCGTTCGAATGCATGGGCGGTGGGTGGGGATCGCCGAGACTTTCAGCCCATACACCTTGCGAATCTCTGACGCGCACTGCACTGCCGTGCCCGTCATGCCTGATATGTACGTGTAGAGTTTGAAGAAGTTCTGCACGGTGATGCGGGCCGCTTCCCCGGAAGCGGCTGTGATGGGAACGAGTTCCTTTGCCTCGATCGACTGGTGCAGGCCGTCCTGCCATTTGCGGCCTTCCATGATGCGGCCAGTGCCTTCGTCGACGATGCTGATTTCGTTGTCGACAACGACGTAATCCCGATCAAGCACGAACGCAAATTTCGCCGTCAACGCCTGCTCGACGTGCTTGTAAATTCGCTCGGTGTCAATCGAATCAATCAGAGCCGGTTTGCCGAGCAGCAGCACTTTGCGGCAACCGGGATCGGTCAGATAGGCCGATCGACGATCAGGCTCGTAGACAAAGTCGACGTTAGCTTCCAAATGCGTGACGGCTCGATGGCACCAGCGGAACAGGCTGACTGTGCTGGCGTCGTTGGGCAGTGTCAGCCCGATAATCAGCGGCGTACGGGCCTCGTCAATGAGAATACTGTCCGCCTCGTCGATGATCACTGAGTAATGCCCGCGCTGCACGGGCTCTTCTGCACCAGCCTGCTGGCTCAGCATCGTCCTCCGCTTCCGCCCGCCGGCCGCGACGCCCTGACGCAGTCGGTCGCGTAACAGGTCGAAACCGAATTCTTTGGCCGTGCCGTAGGTAATATCTTTGGCGTAATTCTCTCGTCGTTCGTCGGTTTCCATCGGTGTGAGGATGCAGCCACAGGTCAATCCGAGTGCCTGGTAAACCGGAGCCATTTCGGCCGCGTCTCGTTCGGCCAGATAATCGTTCACAGTGACAACGTGGCTGCCTTTTCCAGACAGCGCCCGAAGCAGGGCTGTCAGGGTGGCTGTCAGCGTTTTCCCTTCGCCGGTCTGCATCTCGGCGATGCAGCCTTCGAACATCGCTATGCCGCCCATGATTTGAACGACGTAGTGTTCCATTCCGAGCGTTCGCCGCGATGCCTCGATGACGAGCGCGAATGTCTCATCGAGCAGCTGACGGAGTGGAATCCCGGTCTTGGCGCGCCAGCGCACGTCGCGACCGGCGTTGAGCAGGTCCGTATCGCTGAGGCTCTCGAGCTTTTTCGACTCGCGAAGAATACGGTTTGCAGTGGCCCGCCAGCGCGAGAGACGCGCAGCACTCGGACGTCCCCCCGTTTTTGTCATGTGGACTGCCTGACCGATCACAATGCTCTCTCCTGCTGGTTCTGACTGTCGTCCTGCAATCAGCTCGAAACTTCGGCAAACCTGAAAATGCTCTATTCAGATTACGACCACAGACTGCAGATCTTTCACGTGGACTGTTCAAGCCGCAAGTGTTTGCAGGCATGCCGCGTCCGTTCGCATTCCACACTACGTGCGGAACGGGCGTCAATGCGGGATTCGGCTCAGGTGGGGTCGGGCGCCAGCGGAAGATTCAGGTCCACAAGATAGGAGCTGACAATTCCCTGATTGCGACCCCAGGTGCTGCTAAACAGAAGTTGCGAACCGTCGGGCGTCAGGACCGGGAGTGGCAGACAGTTGGAGCATCCGTTTGCCGCGTTTGTCCGGTGATAAGCAATGGAAACAGTACCATCGTCCGATTCCGGGTCGTCAAGGTTGAAGGCGACGATTTGACCGATGTAGTCCCCGGACTCTCTTGCGCCGGGCAACACCGTGCCAAACACGTAACCCGGATTCGAGTAGTTGGTTGCGCCGACATGCTCGATCGACAATGTGGTGCCGGTTCCACCGTTGAGTGATCGGTAGCTGTGAGTCGTGGTGTTGTACGACAGCAAAGAGCCGACTTCGCTGGTGTTGTCGTTGAACGTCTGGATCTGGGGCACGAGCTCGCCCGAGAAATTGCCGGCACCGCCGACAACGTGCACCTGCTGGCCGTCGGATCCGTACGCGAACACCGGGTGCCTCCAGTTCACGGCGAAGAACCCGCGATCGGCATCACCTGACGCATGGAAGGACTGTCGATCGAGTGATGGCAGAGGGTGAGGCGACACAACACCGGATGCCAGATCGACACCGAGCAGACGCCACGCTCGAGAACGATTGGCCAGCGGATAAGCGATCATCGCGAATTCGCCATTTGGCGCATATCGGAGCGACAATGGGTTGACGCCAGTTGCAAGCTCGCCCAGTCCATGACTCGGATCACTGAGATTGAACTGACCCACCACGGGTGACGACCCAGTGGGCGCGTCGAGATTGACGATGAACAGGTCCGGTTCGTCGGAGTTGGATGATCCCTGTGTTGTGCCAAGTAACGCGACGAATTGCTGTCCATCGACGTAAGCGATCGATGTCTTGGATGTGTTAGTCAGATTTGTGAATGGAAGCGGGATTCGTCGTGTGATCTGGCCCGTCAACACGTCGTACTCAACCACCTGGTCCGGCAGAAAACCGTATTGCAGAGTCGGCCGAGCCGGATCCTGACTCCAACGCAGCGACGTCGTTGGCACATCCAAGATCGCCAGCGGCCTCAGGTATGTGTCCGGGTTGACAGAGCTGCCATTCAGAATCAGCTGATAGCCAAACACCGGATCGAAACTGCGCAAGTGCAGAAATGTCCCATCAACATTCCATGCCGAATCCGTCAGATATCGGTTTCGGACAACGCCGCCCCAGTGCATTTCCGTGGTTGTGACGACGGGCGAATCGCCGACGTCAATCAACATCGCCGTGAACACCGTGCCGGGGTCGCCGGTAACGCGAGTAATCGTTGCGTCCAGCTCCGGGTCCACAATCGTCTGCAGATAATCCGGTCTGGATAATTCTGTCGGTAAGAACGCGGGCGCTCCCGTCCCGAATTCGGGAATGTTGACGCGCTCGCTGAGTACCTGATCGATGACGGCATCCTGTGTGGCCAGATTTGGTTCACCGGGCAATATGAACCAGTCCTCTCCGCCTCCCCCGGCAAGTGTGTCTACACGGTGGTCGTCGTAGACCGAGTTCTGCCGTGAGAACTGACTGGGGGCATCAAGGAACCCGCCGAAATCTGGATTCTCGATCGTAGAAACGCGATTGCTGTAAACGTCGTTGGACGTCCATGATGCAAGAATCATGTCGAGCGTTTCGAAG
>CAYSJO010000401.1:0-5064 GCA_964431285.1 uncultured Planctomycetaceae bacterium | reverse complement strand
ATTCCTCGAGCAGCCATTGACTTCCCGTTCCGCTGCTCGTGATACCTCCACCCTTGCCAGTCGTCGCCGCGTTCTCGCGGATCGACGTGCCGGTGACGGTCAGGTTGCCACCGACGTTTTCAATAGCGCCGCCGCCGCCCTGACCACTCGCCTGGTTACCGCTAATCAACTGGTTACCGATAATTAATTGCGTTCCGCCACTCAACTTCGCAAACTCACTGTTACTAACAATGACTGTTTCGTTACGATTCGATAGCCCACCCCCGGAAGCAGCCTGGTTGCCCGAAAAGCGTGACATATCGATCGCAACGGTGTTGCCTGACAACCTTTCAATAAACACCGCGCCACCACGACTGGATGTCGCCATATTGTCCGTAAACTGGCTGCCAGTAATTGTCGCGTTGGCGCCGAATATCCTGATGGCACCGCCGTCGCCGAATATCGCCATATTGCGATCATATATCGTATTTGAAACGTTCAGCGTATCTTCAGTCGTATCAATTGCCCCGCCGTGGTTAGCAACGTTGTTGCGAAACATGCTGTCACGGACGCTCAGTGTGCTTGACCCCTTGAAGACACTGACACCACCGCCGAAGCCGTCAGTTGAGTTGTCACTCACTTCAACACGTTCAAGCGTCGCCGTGCTGAATTTAGCCCGCAGGCCACCGCCATCGCTACCGCCATCGCTACCGCCATCAGTTCCTGCGACCATGCCGTCCTGGATAGTCAGGTCCAGAAACGTAGCCGTTGTCGAGAACACTTCGAACACACGGTCGTTTGACTCGCCATCAATAACTGTCCCGCCCATTCCATAGCCGACAATCGTCACCGGATTCGTAATGTCCAGATCGCCGGTTGCGTTAGAGTCTTCCGCTGCTCCAGTCAGGTTCAGCGGGTATGTGCCGGTCGGCACTACGATGGTGTTCGCATCACCGTTGGCGTTCGCCATGTTGATGGCCTCACGCAGTGACGTCGTGCCATCCGCACCGTTAACCACATCGCTCGTCGTCGTGACAAAAATCGCATTCGATCCCAATTCGAATGCTCCGACGTCGACGTTTGCAGAAACCCCACTGTCCAGAATTCTCTCAGCCCCACGCTGGTCGACATCGACTTCCGAATCGTCCTGATCGAGATTCAAGTTGTCGCCCGCATCGATCGCCGGGCTGCCCGCCAGCAGCGCATGCGTCTGCGTCAGGCCTCCGTTGTTCTGAAGTGGTCCCAGCAGTGCATTAAGTGGAGTTCCTGTTGTACCAGCCTGATCGTTGTTCGCGCCGTTAACGAAGCCGAACTCCCCTACACCGATCACATTGTTGCCGCCGGTCGTAATCATCGTGTTGGCAAACACGTCGACTCCAATGCTACCAGCCGACAGCATGTTTCCAGCGATGATCGAGTTCTGCACTTTCGTCAGTTGGTTATTCTGGCTAACCAGCCCGCCGCCCCTGGCGGCAGTGTTGTTAGTGATCGTCGCGTTCGTCACGTCCACGATGCCACCATTGTTTAGCAGGCCACCACCGATGCCTGAACCCGTCGCCGTGTTGCCCGAAATGGTTGAACTGACGATGTCGGTTGTTCCGCCGAATCTGTTGACCAGTCCACCGGCATTGCCCGCTGTGTTGTTGACCAGAGCGCTGGTTCCAATTGAGAGCGTGGCGGCGAAGTTGGCCACACCGCCGCCACTTAAACCTGCTGTGTTAGAACTGATTTCCGAGAATGTGATGTTAATGGTTGCTGAACCAGCAGAAGGAATGATCTCATCACGTGGCGGTGTCCCAACGGTGACACCGCCACCATTCTGAGTGGCCATGTTCTCCGTGATCGTGCTGCCAGATATGCTCACCGTTCCCGCTGTGGCGGCCAGGCCGCCGCCGCTGAGCATTGAGACGTTGCCCATTATAGTTGTGCCAACGATTTTCGTTGCGTTTGTGGTTGCAATCCCACCACCGAGTCCTCCCGCCGTGTTGAGAGTCACACTTGAATTTGTAATTACAAGTTCGAGTGATTCCGTGCCGGACACCGTATCGGCGATACCACCGCCATCTGCAGTGGCGGTGTTGCGGGTCACTTGCGTGTTCGAGAGTTGGAGTAGTCCGTTAGTCGTAATTCCGCCGCCTCGCGATGCGGTGTTGTTCGCGATGGTCGAATTCTGAATCACCCAGGAACCGGCAAACGACAAGTCGGCAAGGCCACCACCTTCTCTGGCACTGTTGTCCGTGACGGTCACCCCGTCCAGAGTCAGGCTATCGAAGCCCGCAATTCCGCCGCCGTCCCTCGCCTGGTTGTCTTCGATTCGTGCGAGTGACAAATTCAGGCCAGCATTTGCAAGAATGCCGCCGCCAGGTGTGGTTCCAGCGTTGCCGTTTGCAACCCCCACGCCAGTGATTGTCGCGCCGCCGCCGTTAAATCCGATCTCCAGCACTCGATCATTCCCAAACATGTCAATGCCGTCACCGGTAAGCCCAGATCCGTCGATCACTGTCGATACTTCTCCGAACCCGATGATCGTCGCGCCAGGGAAGTTAATGTCGAGATCATTGAATGTGCCGTCGCCCGCTTCCGTGCCCGTGCGGGACAGCGTGAAGACACCCGGCGGGACGATGATCGTCGGATCCGTCAACATGTCACCATTCAGATCGATGATTGCTTCCCGCAATGAAGTCACGTTGTCAACCATCACAGAGTCGGCGGTCGTGGTGACGAATGCGCCGCCGAATCCCGTTTCGTACGCGCCGATGTCAGTCTGGGCTCCCTGCGGCCGCGGGACACGACGCTGATCCGTCATGGGCCCAAGCATCGTGTTGCCCGCATCAACTGCCGGACTGACCGGGCCACGCAGCTGTAAAGCGTGAGTTGGTGTGGCGCCTCCGTTATCCGCCAGAGACAGTAGTAACGGGTCGACAAACAGGTCGCCCATCTGAGCGCTGAAACCGGTCGAGCCAGTTGCGTCCTGAACGATGTTCGAACCTCGCGATGTAAACGTTCCGGCAACGTCTGGATTCGATCCGATCGCCGTATTGCCGGCGATGATCGTGTTCAGCACAGTCACCATACCGCCCGCAACAGACACGCCACCGTCGTTTCCGGCGGAAGCGTTGTTCGCAGTGATTGTGACGTTTGTCAGATCGAGTGAACCAGCCGTGATGCGAATTGCGCCGCCAGCGGCCAGTGCCGTCGTCGCGGTATTGCCTGACAACGTGCTGTTCACGATTGTGACATCACCAGACGAGATTGATACGGCTCCGCCCACTCCACCGCTTGCCGTATTGGCATCGATTGTTGATTGGTCAATCCGCACGTTGGCCGAGTTACTCACAAAGACGCCACCGCCGCCGGTAGCGGTGTTCGTCGTGAGCCGTGTGCCTTCGAGCGTCAGACTGCCGCCATCGGCCGCCACGGCACCGCCTCGTCCACCGCTCTGAGCCATGTTTCCGGAAAACGTTGATGTGATCACGCTGGTGGCGGCACTGGAACTCGCCGCCAGCCCGCCGCCGTCCGCTTGAGCCGTGTTGCCCGACACCACACCATTGGCCAGGACAAACATTCCTTCGTTGAAGATGGCGCCACCACGGTCTGTCGACGTGTTGCCACTGAACGTGGTATTCACCAGCGTGGCCGTACCCGACGAAGCGTTAAACAGCCCGCCGCCCTTGGTGGCGCTGCTGCCCGTGATCGTCACGTCATCAAGATCCAGAAAACTGCGGTTGAAAATCGCACCACCGTCGCCGGTGGCCGTCCCACTTAACGTCAGGTCTTCGATCTCCAGACGATGTGCGCCGCTCGCGATATCAAACACGCGCGTCGTGATTCCACCCCCGGCACTGGTGGCGTCAATGGTCGTCATGCCCTGACCGGCACCCCGAATCTGAATGTCCGAATTCATGTTGGTGACATTCAGGTCGCCGCTCTCGTCGCCGTCGCCACCTGCTGCTGCAATCGTCAGGTCAAACGTGCCGGGGCCGAGGACAATCTCGACCGTGTCTGCGTTCGACGCATTTGCCTCCATGATTGCAGCGCGCAGTGTCGTCTGCAGACCGGGAGTGACCAGGTCCGCATCAGCGATACCATCTCCGACATTGGCATCCACGGCGTCGTTCAGCGAGTTGACGGTGAACGTGACACTGGAAAGCAGCGTCCGCTCCTCGACGACTTCGACTCGATGGGCAAATCGCCTTCCGCGCGCGGGACGCTCTCTCGGCAGTCCAGACAGTCGATCGCATTGCATGCGCGCCTGTCGCTCCAGCGAATGGCGGAATCTCTTGAGCCAGGATGCAAAAACCATGAGCAGATGTCCTGTCGAACTCAGACTCGTCGGGAGAATTGTCAGTCAGATACCACTCGATTTCGCAGGCGAAACCAGCCGCACTCCCATTCCTCGGGCGCTTATGACGGATTGCGGCATCGAGCAGATCGCTGGAAGCTGTAAGAATCGCGGGACAAATAGAGCAACTGCACAGAATGCGAAAACAACGTCAATAGATGCAGCGGGGCTCGCAGTAGCGATTGGGTAAGCTTTGTCGGTTGAGGCGGCATTGCAAGTTTACCGAGCTTTGAAGTCGTGACGAAACGGGAAATTGAGAAGATCGTTGCGCGGCGGGAATCGAAATCGGAGGAATCGGGAAACGGCGCAAGTCCTTTCAGCAACTTGACAAACCGGGGCAACAAACCGCTAGAACCCCCGCCCGGTCGATTGGGAGCGTCCGGACAGACCGGTCGCACACGGCGCACCGGTTGTGCGGCTTGTTCAGTCATCGAAATCCACGCCCTTCCACCGCGAGAAAAAATCATGTCAGAACGTCTGCTGACGGGAATTCCTCGACTCGACGAGTTGCTTGGCGGGGGGCTGTTGCCCGGAACGCTGACCGTCGTCGTCGGGGCGACCGGGATCGGTAAGACACAGCTCGGTCTCCAGTTTGCCCGGGCTGGGCTGGATCAGGACGGCGAGAACGGCGTGATCTTCGACATGACCTCACGCGGTGACACGCAGAATCATGCAGATTACGCGGAACGTCTGTTTTCGTGGAAACTGCGGGACAAGCCCGTCGGAGAGAACATCCACCCAAA
>CAYSJO010000400.1:0-25660 GCA_964431285.1 uncultured Planctomycetaceae bacterium | reverse complement strand
GGCCGATGCGGTAACTGCTTTTCTGTCGGCTCTCACGCACGCGGAAGATCATCTGTCCGTCGAGCTGTTCATCGATCAGATCGTCGTACCGATTTCGACCACCATGTTTGTCACTGATAATCAACACGCGCTCCGTTGAATCCGGATCCCAGACACTGCGCACCAGACCGAGCGTCAGCCGGGACAATGCCCCGCCCTTGCTGTCGTACTTCGCAGTCAAACGATTGAATCGCTCAGTCAGCACGATCTCGCTGCGCACTGCCTGCAGTTCGATTCCGGCGGCAGCGCACGTGTCCTGCAGGCCCTTCGCGAGGCCTGGCA
The DNA here is from genome assembly GCA_964431285.1 of uncultured Planctomycetaceae bacterium. GTDB lineage: Bacteria > Planctomycetota > Planctomycetia > Planctomycetales > Planctomycetaceae > CAUZFZ01. The sequence continues at coordinate 25,339 of CAYSJO010000400.1, read as the reverse complement.
TATCGGCGACTGTGCACGAAACGGGCAACGTCTGGTTGGCATCAACGAACCAGGGCTCGACATCCAGCAGATCGTCAGCATCGACACCTGTGACCTGCTGGCACAACGTCCGAAAACACTCAGGTACGGTACCAGCCAGACTCAACAGCGTGACGACCGATCGTTCCAGTTCACGCAGTCCTTTGCCCGGCGAGTAAACCTGTTTCGAATCCGCGACATGCAGACGGCCCGACGAACGTCGCGGTTCGTTCGTGACGACTTCTTCCAGGGTCGACCAGAAATCGAAATCCCGTGGATCTCCGGGAACGCGCCATGCTGTTGCCGTAACGACCAGCGGTCCGAGGTTCGGACCATAACCGGCCTCATCCGTGCCAATGACCAGTCCCATGAATCCGTCCCAAAGGGGATGCCTGTTGATGTTCACTGCTCAGCAGCGGTAGATTGCATGTTCGCGACACCGGACCGTAAACCCTGATGACCAGCGATGCCATTATGACTGATCCGCAAGCTGCCCTGCCGAAACACCCGCACTTGAATCGTCGCACAGCTATCCAGGCCGGGGGCATCGGCCTGCTGGGTCTGGGCATGAACCACGTGTCCGGACTGCGATCGATGGCCGCTCCGTCAGAACTGCCGGTCGCTAAACCGAAAGCCGTTATCTACATCTTTTTGTCCGGAGGCTTAACTCAACAGGACAGCTTCGATCCAAAGCCGGAAGCACCCGACAACGTGCGCGGCGAGTTCTCTCCCATCGCCACATCGACGCCGGGGACGCAGATCTGCGAACACCTGCCGATGCTGGCGACCAGAGCGCATCGGTGGTCGATGGTTCGCTCGCTGACGCATCCTTACAACGAACATTCGATTGGTCATCACGTGATGCTGACCGGTCGCACGCGACAGCCGCGCGGCTTCAGCTCGCGTGCTCCGACCGTGAACGACGATCCGTCCTTTGCATCCGTTGTGACAGGCGTTGTACCGCGACGAAACAACCTGCCACCCGCCGCTGTCCTTCCGGAAAAGCTGATCCACGTCACGGGTCGCACAATCCCCGGTCAGTTCGCTGGTCAGATGGGTCCGAAGTTCGACCCGTGGTTTGTGGAAGCCAGCCAGTTCCGCGACACGAAGTACATCCATGGAGCGTTTCCTGAGTACGGATTTCAGCGCTGGGAAGGTGCGACGAATCCCGAGAACTATCGCTTCGAGGCGCCGAAGCGGACTCTGGGCCAGGGTGTGCTGGAAGATCGCTTTCGTGGTCGCGTACGGCTGATGTCCGCGATTGACGCACAGCGGCAACATTTGGACCGCACGGCGAATGTCGCTCAATTCGATCAGAATCGGCAGGAAGCGATTTCCCTGCTGCTGGATGGTGGAGTCCATCGAGCTCTCGATGTGCACTCAGCACCAGACGCGATTCAGGATCGATACGGACGCAACTCGTTCGGCTGGTCTCTGCTGATGGCGCGACAGCTTGTGGAATCGGGTGTCAGTCTGGTGCAGGTCAACCTCGGGAATGACGAGGCGTGGGACACTCATGAAGCTGCCTTCCGCAACCTGAAGAACTTCCTGTTCCCGCCTACTGACCGCGCCGTTTCCGCTCTGGTTGACGACCTCGATGAGCGTGGCATGCTGGATGACGTGTTGATCGTGATGGCTGGCGAATTCGGCCGCACTCCGAAGATCTTCACGTTCAAGGGCGCGAAGTCCGGGCTGCCAGGACGTGATCACTGGGGTGCCGTGCAAACTGTCTTCTTTGCCGGCGGTGGAGTGCAGGGCGGTCGCGTGATCGGGTCATCAGACACACTCGGCGGATACCCGAAGTCAGACCCGCAAAAGCCCGAGAACATGGCTGCCACAATCTATGAATCCCTCGGCCTGCCACAGTCGATTGTGTGGCACGATGAACTCGACCGTCCCCATCACGTGTACTATGGCGACCCCATTGCTGGACTGAAGGTGTGACAAGCGGCCTCGGCGATTGGTCGACGAACCATGATCCGATCACACATTCGGACGTTCGCCGCAGCATGAGTCATAACTGATAGATCAACGGATACGACAACAATGCAGTGGATTCCGCGGCTGATGGGCATTGTGCCACTGGGTATCGGTCTAAGCGTTCTTGGTTTTCTCTGGCTGACTCCGTTTAATCAGTTCGGGGCACCACCACTGTTCTTTCGCGTGTTTGGTTCGTTTATCGCGCTGGCATTTGTGATGGTCGGCGTTGGGTTCATGGCCGGCCCAAATCTAGTTCGCGGTCACGGTGACCAGCTCAAAGGCATGATGCAGGACCTTGCGAAAACCGCTCAGGAGGCTCATGGCGTGCGATCGGACAACGAGTCCCAATCATCGCCAGGACCGGCACCGTCAGTCGGCTACGATTGTCCCAACTGCAGGGCATCGTTGGGAGAAGACTGCGATGTATCACCGAGCGGCGATGCAAAGTGCGGCTTCTGCAAGCGCTGGTTCAACATCCACAGCGCTTAATCGGCCCGAACTGTCGTGTTCAGGCGATATCCTGCGACCAGTTCTTCAATCGCAGCGTGCCCTGCGTAGACATCCACAGTCCTCTTACCGCTGAACCGATTAGCGCGACCTTCGACGACAACCTGAATCGAGTCACCGAGTTGGAATCGTTTCGACACGGCCAGTGCGACTCCGACTTGCAGACGGTCCTGGGGATAGATTGGGGCATTGAACTCTGAGAGGGCCCACTGGTCGATCCGCAGCCAGGCCGAGCCATCCTGCAGACGTCGCTGTTCAATGCAGTCGCGAAGTTCGCGTGGCGCACTTCGCAGGGCGTCCGGTTCAATCAGCACCCGCACGTGCCGAGTCGATGCGGCGTAGACCGCCCATGAAGGCCAGTTGTCGAAGCGGTCGAACACGCGCAACGCAGGCGCAAGACAAGCACTCAATGTGAAGAGCGTGATGGCGACACACATGCGATCACTCCGGGGTGTCTGCCCGACCGTCGCAGAGCTTGACTCGGCTTTGCTCTTCACGAAAACAGCCAGAACGCCGTTTTGAGCCATAAAGTAAACGTTCCACAACACCACTCCGGGTCGTTGGTCCATGGCCCACGGTCCCACCGTGAGAATCAGCAGGCCGTGCATCACGATCGAGACGACCAATCCGAAGCGTCGGGATCGCGGAATGATCAGGGCGATGGCGACGAACAGTTCTCCGGCCGGCAGCAGCCCGGCTGAGGTCGATCGCATGCCGGGTGTCCAGAATCGTGTGGAGAGTCCAAAGACACCCGCAAGAGCCTCAACGAATGCCGAGCCGTGATCGCGAACAAAACTGACATCGAGCTTTGACCAGGCAGACCACGCGTAGATGCTCGCCGTCAGAGCAATCATCAGCGCGGGCAGCGACCAGGAGGGCCGCCAGCGACTGCGCACTGGCGAATCCTGCTTCGCCGTCGGCAGCGCTAGAATCGGCGTCAGCAGCAGGAAGTGATACATCCACGGTTGGAGCCGCTGCTGATTCAATGCGACCAGCAGAGTCCCGGACGAAAGTATTCCGATTCCGGCCAGCATGGCTGCCCATGTTGGTCCCGCCGCGTCTCGATTTCGCAGTCGCTGCACTGACAGACCAAGGTCGAGCAGCAACGCCAGAACGAGCACGGCAGACAGAATCAGGTCCACAACGAATGGCACACCAGTCAGCCATTCGAAAAACGGTATGACGGGAAACGTGCCGCCGGCGGTCGAGCCCCAGAGCCGCCACGTACTGGCGATCAGCAGAAGCGTGAACACGCTACGCAGAGACCTGAGTCGCAGTTGAAGCTGAGCCATCAGGCCGCGTCCTCATCAAGCCGGCACTACGAACGGCAGAAGTTGATCGTGTCTGGTCACGAGACTTCGAATTCAAAAATGACCGGCCAAAGCGTGACCTATAGTCGGACAGCACACATACCAAATTGCTGGAGATCCGCGATCCGATCGGACTCCAGCAGGCCAGGAATCCGAGTTATGACGGCTCCCACGATTCAGATCGATCAACTGGTTGTCCGCTTTGGACGATTCACAGCAGTCAACCGGCTGGACCTGAATGTGAATGCGGGCGAGCTGTTTGGCTTCCTGGGCCCGAATGGAGCCGGGAAGACAACCACGATTCGCGTGCTCACCGGCAGCCAGCTTCCAACCAGTGGCTCAGTGACCGTCCGGGGTTACAACATCCCCGCCCATTTCGAGGAAGCCAAGCCACAGTTCGGTTATGTCCCCGACACCGAAAACCACATGGAAGAGTTCACGGGTCGCGAGAATCTGGAACTGTTCGCTCAGCTCTATGGTGCCCCGCTGTCACAGGTAGAAGAGTCACTGGCACGGCTGGAACTGTCGGAAGCGGCGAATCTGACAGTTGATTCTTACTCCAAGGGAATGCGCCGCAAACTGCTGATCGCCCGCGAAATCCTGCATCGCCCGCGCGTGCTCTACCTGGACGAACCGACTGCCAATCTCGACGCTCATTCGACGGAACTCGTGCGAAATCTGCTGCGGGAAATGGCCGCGGACGGTGTCACCGTGTTTCTGACGACTCACAACATGGAAGAGGTCGAGCAGATTTGCGACCGCGTAGCGATTCTGTGCCGCGGGGAACTGGTCGATTGCGATACACCAACAAACTTTGTCACGTGACACGCACAACGAATCGTGAAGGCGCAGTTCGAACGCGAGGGTGCGGTCGTCCGGGAATCGCTTGATCTGGACATTGAGCCGGAACGAGACCGGCTGGCAACGCTCGTCCGCGAAGAACGTTGCGTGCGTGTGCATTCGCAGGAATTCGATTTTGAAGACGTGTTCCTGAAACTCACAGGGCAGGCCTACACATGATCCGTCTCAATATGGTGCTGATTCTGCTGGCCCGCGAGTTGCGTCGCGTCCGCAAGAACCCCATGGCTTTGATCTTTCTCGGTCTGCTGGGAGCCATCGCGGTGCTTGTCGCTGTCAGTGCACCAACACAGGCTGGGCCGCCGCCATTGATTGTCTGGGTGGCCTACGATGAACCGGCCAACTGGATCGATGACCTGACCGTCAACGTACCAGAGAAGCCGGAGATTCACGTCGTGCCGCGGGACCGCGTGCCTGAACGGGACGGACGGCTGCAGGTACCGCCAGCACATTCACTGGTCGAGGTTCGCAACTCAGATCCCTCAAAACCCGTTGCCGTGATCGGCCGCTTCATCGGCAAAGACTCATCGGCCATGCAGCCTTTCTGGGACTGGTTCTGGCCGCGCGTGGCTGAGATTCAATCGGGCCACCAACTGGCTTTCGAGCAGCACGCTGTGCCGCAGCGACCAGTGTCCGAGCGATGATATCATTGGACGACACCAGCGTCGCGGATCTTGTGAAGACTGAGCTGATCGGGTCGGTCATGCTGCTGATTGTGATGTTCTTCTCCTGTTGCCATCTACTCGTTTCATTTACCGCGCAGGACAGGGAACGCGGCACACTGACGGCGCTGGCACTGAGCCCCGCGCGGACGTCGGAGATCATGTGTGCCAAGTTCAGCTTCCACATGTTGATGTCCGTCGTGGGATGCACCCTGATCACGGGAATCCTGGTGCCTGACGCATTAACACGACCCGTCTTCTGGCTGGCTCTCCTGATGACCAGTCTGGGCCTGATGTGCGTCGCAACGTGCATGACTGCTTTGGTCAAGACACAGTCATCGGCAGCTCTACTGGTGCTCTGTTACATGCTCGGCGGAGCGATGCTGTTTTACCTTTCGACCCAGTTCGCGGCCTTTGGGATGATCAAGCGACTGAGTTTCGAGAGCTACAGCTTTCCGCTGATCTATCTGTCGCTTAAGCACCCGATTCCGCTGATGTATGCCCCGGGCCTGGCGACGATGTTCATGCTGGTCGCGACGTGGCTGTTTCTCGCGCGGCACTTCTTCTTCCGCTTCGGCTGGCGCTGAAATACTGCAGATAATCACTGCAAAATGGCCTTCGAGCCTTCCGGAAAAACATATTGACTCGTTTCCGCGAACGGGCGTAACTTCCCGCCCGCTCAAACGGGCCAATCGCCGCCCGGAAGTAGTCGGAGTCCTTCGCCCCCCTGGGACCTGCTGCTTCCGGGTTTTTTTTTGCGCGCACGGGTATTCCGATTCGGCCTGACTTCATACAAGTTAACTAATACGGTTATATTTTAACCTGTACGAAGTGTGACTGCCCAGGTGCGTGTTCAACATGTCTCGAGACTCGGGTACCGGTGTCGGATATTCATCACACCCAACGAATACTGGCGCATGGATGGCCGGCTCTGGCCAGATACGACGACCTGCAGCCAGGTCCATCGGGATTCAGCGACGCGTCCGTGTTTCGGGTGTGTGCTGATGACGGTGACTCCTGTCTGCGGCAATGGCATGCGTCGATGTCCCGACAGCGATTGCTCAAGATTCACCGCCTGCTTGAGCGCGTCAATGACTGTGGCATTCGTCAGGTCCCCGTTCCGATCGCATCTGCAAACGGCAGCACGGTGATTGATGTCGACAATCGACTCTGGCAGGTCGAACCGTGGATGCCGGGTCAGGCCGATTTTCGTGACGCTCCGACCGACAGCCGGCTTGAATCGGCGATGCACGTCGTCGCCCGGTGGCACATGGCAGCAGCGTCGGCGACATCGGTCGATGTTTCCCACACAGAGTCTTCGCCAACGGTGACTGATCGTGCTGATCTGATTCGTGACTACATGTCCCACCTGCCCGAGATTGAGGACTCACTGAGACGCGAACGTCATGAACGGTTTCGCGAAGCGGCTGTTTTGATTGTGGTTCACTTCCGTCGGATCGGTCAGGAGGTGGCCGGACAACTTGCATCAGCACGGTCACTCAAATTTCCAATGCAACCGTGTATCCGTGATCTGTGGCACGATCACCTGTTGTTTACCGGCGAAGAACTGACCGGCCTGATCGACTTCGGGGCCGTGCGGACTGACACCGTGGCCTGCGATCTTTCCCGGCTGCTCGGCAGCCTGTTCGGCGATGACACCGGTGGCTGGCGAAAGGCACTGATTGCGTATGAATCAGTTCGTCCGCTGCAGGACAACGAGGCCACGCTCCTTCAACCGCTTGACCATTCCGGCGTCCTGCTGAGCGGCATGACATGGCTCAAACGCCGTTGCCTGCTCAGAACAGAAATCACGGATATCGATCGCGTCTGCGAGCGGCTCGAATCGATCCTGGATCGTCTAACGCGAATGTAGACCAGGTTTGCGTCGAGGAGTCAGGGACTCAGTTCTTCGGCTTCTTGATCAGGTCCGGTCCCTTGCCAGCGGTTTTGATGTAGCCGTCGCTGGACTTTTCATACCTGGTGAACCCCATGTCCTCGAGCTTCTTCGGGTTCTTCAGATTCTTATCGATGGCCATCTGCGAGTGTGATCCGGCGACAAATGCCGGCTGAATGACTCGTTTCACCGCCTCACCCGTTTCCGGGTGATGGGTGAATGCTTTGTCGTGAATGCCCTGGCGAAGTTCGAACTGTTCGCCCGGCTCGCCGTCTTCACGAATCACCTGGTACACATAAATCGGCATCTGCAATGACTCCTCGAATGCAGGCTCCCACGTAGTGGGGCTGCCTCATTTGCCTTTGGCCGGCGCCTTCGGGGCTTCCGGGTACGACAAGATAATCAGCAAAGCGTCGGCCAACTCTTCCATCGTCTTCACATTGACGCTGAAGTTGATCCCGCTTTTCGGATACGAGGCCAGCAATCGCTTCTGCTTTGTCCACGCAAGATGCACGGGCTGGCCGTTGACGATCTGTTCCTTATACCACAGCCGCTGGGCAGCTGGCACGGCTTTGGCCCGATCTGAAAACTGTCCACCAAACCGCGGAGCACCCGGTTTCGGTATGGATCCAATGTCGTAATAGATCTGCAGTCCGCCCTTCTTTCCCTTCGAGATCACACCGGGAATGCTGTCAAACCCCTGTTTTCGTTCATGGGTGTAGTCTGGCAGCAGGTTGATAGCCCCCGGCGGCTTCTCGTCAGCGAAGAACGCAGCGGAAACACCCGATACAGAAACGGCTGCCAACAGCGACGCGACTGTAAGGACTCTTGTTGATTTCGTCATGAGATTCTCCGACGGAAGAACAAAACCGTGTCAGGCAGTTCGGACTCGATACGGTGCATCATCCGCTACAGCACTTCGCTGGACCGTGTTGACAAGACTCGCGGAAAAACCTGGTGCATCGATGCAAATCTCGTCACCGTCCGCGAATTTCCAGTCGCGTGTACTGTGACTGAGCCGGCTGGTTCCGAAGTAGTGCAGGTGCACGTCTCCCGGAATCCGATGTTGCGGATACTTGAAATGATGGTCCTCACAGTTCGCCAGCGAATGGCACATGTGATCTTCACCCGACACTAGTGGCCCACTGTCGTAAATCACATCACCATTCCGTGAAACTGTGCATTGCAGATCGATGTGCCGGAAATCGCAGTCAAGTACCAGCTCCGGGCCCACGGCACAGGTACGTAGCTTCGACGGCGCGAGGTACAGGTAATTGATGTTCTCAGTCGCGTGATCCGACCACTCGTTGCCCAACGCAAACCCCAGCCGTTTGGGAACACCGTTCGGATCGATGATGTAGCAACCGACAAGTTCGGGCTCTTCGCCGCCGTCGAGTGCAAAGTCAGGCACATCCAGTAGTTCGCCGTGGGACCTCAGATTGAAGCCGTTGCCCTTGTAGAACCACTCGGGCGCAGCACCGCGCTGATCGGCTTGCGGCTTCCCACCGGCGAGGCCCATTTCAAACATCTTCTTCGAATCTGACTTGGATGCCTCGTCTTCTTCTTCGACTGGTTCCTCTGCGTGCATCTGATCTCGCGACTCCATGCTGCCAGTGTGCGTCAGGCCTGTCCCCGTGATAAGCAGCCCGTGCGTGTCCGTGTGATCCAGCGGTGCCCGCAACACCGGTCCATCATCAAGGCTGCGATGAGAGCGCAGTTCCTCGTAATCGAGTTCTGGGATGCCGGCAGCACTGGCCAGCCCATTCATATGCTCAGACAGCGGGATACCCAGGGAATATGCCTGAGTGAACGCGTCGGTGACGCGCGCGACGGACGCATGCACGGCCGTCAGATCAAGTACGACGGCATCTCGGACAATGCCCAGTCTGCGCCCACCGGTCGCTGATTCAAACTGTACAACTCGCATTTCAATCTCCAGCCAGGTATGTCCTCGCACCTTATCGTGGCATGATACGGATTCTCTAAAAGTTTTGGTCCTGTCGCTCGTCTGGAGACTTTAAGAATGCGATTACTGATCCTCAGCGCGCTCGCATGTTTCAGTGTGCTTTGTCACGAGGTCATGGCGGAGTCAAAGTCGTGGCTATTCGTGTCGCTGCTGACTGAGAAGAAGATTGTGACGTTTGAGCGAGATCGCGAGACCGGCAGACTCACGCGCCGTCTGACGACCGATTGTCCCGCCGAACCTGCATGCATGAACGTCTCACCTGACCGAAAGACTCTGTTTGTCTCATTTCGATCGACTGGCCAGCTTGCCAGTTTCCGGATCGACCCGGAGTCCGGACGACTCACTTCCGTGAGCGTCGTTTCCGGAGGCGACGACCCGGCCTACCTGCTACCAGATCGGACCGGGAAATTCCTGCTGACCGCGTACTACGCCGCCGGCAAAGCTACAGTTCATCGACTCGGCCCGGATGGCTCGATCAGTGAACATGCCATCCAGACGGTTCCGACCGCCGAGAAAGCTCACGGCGTCGTTCTTGATTCCATGAACGGCGCCGCGTTCGTGCCGCATACCGGTGCCAATCGAATCTACCAGTTTCAGTTCGATCAGGAGTCAGGACGACTGGCAGCCAGCGACCCGCCATTCAGCGCGACTCCGCAGGTAGACCATCCGCGACACATCGCGCTGCATCCGTCCGATCGGTGGGCATACGTCAGCAACGAATCCGGTGACAGCATCGGCGTATTTCGGGTCAATGCGAAGACCGGTACTTTGCGGCGTATCCAGACTGAGACGACTTTGCCGGCCGACTTCGATAGCTCACGTAACGCAACCGCCCGGTGCGAGATGACTCCCGATGGTCGCTTCGTCTACGTCGCCAATCGAGGTCATGACAGCATCGCGTGCTTCGCGATTGATCAGCAAACGGGTCGGGTCACTTCGCTGGGCCAAATCCCGACCGAGCAGACGCCAAGGTCATTCACGATCGAGCCACAAGGACGCTTCCTCTACGCTGCCGGTCAGGGAAGCGGACGCATTGCAGCGTTCCGCATCCACAAAGACGGCACATTGCATCGGTTTGCTACGTACGAGTCAGGTCCCGTCTCGTGGTGGGCGATTGCGGTGGATACATCGATACCGAGATGAGTTCCAGTTCCCGAGTTGGAATTTCGTTGCATTCCTGGCCCGGCGCGTCAGCGAGGAAGCGGCGTACCGGATCCTCACGATGAGACAACCCATGAGTCAGCCTGCATCTGTAGCCAGACAACGGCCCGACGTTTCGATGCCCAATCACGTTTTCATTGCAAACGTGATTCTGGTCCTGACCATCGTGTCGCGATTGGCTCACGCCGCAGACCAGCCGCGTTCAGTCCAGCTCTCCCGAACGGAATCTGGCTGGAGTCTCGATCGCGAGGGCCAATCATTCCGAATTCTGGGTGCTGGCGGAACGGGCTCCCTTGAACTGCTGGCGCACAGTGGTGCCAACTCAATTCGGACGTGGGGCGTTGACGACCGCACTCCTACATTACTGGACGAAGCTCAACGACTGGGTTTGAGCGTGACGGTCGGCATCTGGCTGGGACACGAACGTCATGGCTTCGATTACTCGGACTACATGCAGGTGTCGCAGCAGATCGAGCAGGTTCGATCCGCAGTCAAGCGGTTTCGTAATCACCCGGCGGTGCTGATGTGGTCGATCGGGAACGAGATGGAGGGCTATGGCAAAGGCGACAATCCCGCGATCTGGTCACACATTGAGTTCCTCGCCAGCGAATTGAAACGACTCGATCCGAACCACCCGGTGATGACCGTCGTCGCGGAGATTGGTGGGAATCGAGTCGAAGCCATTCACAAGCTGTGTCCGGACATCGATGTCGTCGGTATCAATTCTTATGGCGGAGTGGTGTCCTTGCCGGAGCGATACCGCAAAGCCGGCGGGACGAAACCGTATGTCGTTACTGAGTTCGGGCCGCCCGGTGTCTGGGAAATAGAACGCAACGCATTTAATGCTGTCGAAGAATGGTCCAGCACAGCGAAAGCTGAATTCTACAAACGCGGATACAAGGCAGTGCATGCAGATCAGGAACTCTGCCTGGGCTCGTACGCATTTACCTGGGGAGCCAAACACGAAGCCACTGCCACGTGGTTCGGAATGCTACTCCCCGACGGCAAACGTCTGGCGGCCGCGGACACCATGAGGGAACTCTGGACCAGCCAGTCTCCGAAAAACCGCTGCCCGCGGATCGAGTCCCTGCGTCTGGCAGTCAAAGGCGATTCCGCACGTGCTTTCGCTCCGAAGTCGCAGTTGACTGCCCAATTGCGGGCAGTCGATCCAGAGAAAGACAAGTTGCGTGTTGTCTGGCAACTGACGGAAGACTCGCAGAATTACGTGACTGGCGGTGAGGTCCAGGTCTCGCCGGATGTCTTTCCCAATGCGATTAGTTCCCCGGCCAATGATTCCGTACGGGTGACGTTGCCGGAGTGGGGCGGTCTCTACCGGCTGTATGCCTACGTTTACGATGACCGCAATGGAGCGGCCGTCGCGAATGTCCCGATCAAGGTAGACGGCCCCAAGCGAATCCATCCCGCTCGCAAGGCCGAACTTCCGCTGACAGTCATCGGTGAACCATTGGAGAAACCCGCGTATGTGGGAGCCGGCTGGATGGGTGAATCGAAGTCGATCGCGATGAATGAGCAGTCGACCGAGCGTCCTCATTCCGGGAAGACCTGTGTGAAGGTCGAGTACAGGAAAGCTGACGGCTGGGGTGGGGTTGGCTGGCAGAACACACCGGGTGACTGGGGCGACCTGCCGGGCGGACTCAATCTGACCGGAGCAAAACGGCTGGTGTTCATCGCTCGCGTTGCGGCTGTCGGTGAGAAGGTCGCGTTTTCCGTAGGAACGATCGGTCCCGACAAGCCGTATCACGATACCGCTCGTGTCAGCATTGAAGTTGCACTTAAGAAGGAATGGACGCGATACGAGATCGATCTGCGAGAGAAGGACCTATCGCGTTTGAAGAGTGGTTTCGTGTGGGTGGTCGCTGGTCAGGGTCGGGCGATCGTGTTCTATCTCGATGATGTGCAGTTTGAATGATCGGTGAAGTCTCTGCGGTCGGGTTCGGCGCGGGTTCTCCGATCCCCGCCGATGCGTCGACCGCAGGTCTTCCGAATGGGTGAGGTCATCGTGAAACGTTCGATCCAGCGGTGAGACCGAGTACCCGGCGGGGTCGGAGAAGGAGACCCGCGCCGATCGCCGATCCCTGTTCTTTGGCTTCCTCAATCGCCCGACGCCGTCCGGCGGGCGGCAGCCAGAGGACTGTGGTCGACCCAGCGGAAGTGCCACATCAGCACGGACTTCGTCGCAACGCCTGTGACACCCACGACCATCAATGGCCAGCCCATGCCCGGCTGCATCGTTAATGCAAACGCGATTGTCGATGCGTCTTTGCAGGTTGTCAGTTGGTGCATATGCAGCGAGATCGCTCCAGTGTGTCCCGTCTGACGAACCCGCATGATCTGGTGCATCAATCCCTGAGCGAACACGGCTGCAGCAAACACCGCCAGCAACGCCCATACCCAACGACCTTCCGTGGTAATCCTCGGCCCGGCAATCAGAAGACCTGCTGCTGCCAGCATCAGAGTGATGCCGGTCATCACAGCAAGTGCTGGAAGCCGGTTGCGGCGGTCGTGCCAGACCTCATACAGAATGAACAGCACGAGAACGGTTGCCGGCAGCCGAGTCCAGACCAGGTAGTGATTGAAGGGTTCGGAACAGATGCCGTAGACCAGAAACGAATAGAACGCCAGGAAACTCGCGAAAAACTGGTTCAGCGACAGCACGGCGGTCGGCCGACTGGAATCGGCTGGAGGTCCAGCCTGCGATTCGCCGGCCTGATTTACTGCCACCTGGTGAGAGTGCTTGCGACGCCAGATCAGTCGGAGCTGTGAGCCGATCCCGGCCAGCGAGAGCGCAAAAAACAAGACGCTGACCCAACCGGTAATGTGATAGCTCAAAGACATGCTGGAGTCAGACTTTACCCGACGTGAATGTAGCCGTCGCACGTCCAGGCAGCGGTTACTTCTCCGGCACGATCAGTTGCTCGGCGAGAAGTTGCTGGACGAGGTCTTTGGCGATCGGGCCGGCAGCGCGGCCACCAGAACCACCGTGTTCGACCAGCACAACAAATGCAACCTGAGGCGACACGGCCGGCGCGTAACCGGCGAACCAGGCGTGATCAGCTCCACCGCCAACCTCTGCGGTACCCGTCTTACCCGCGATCGCGACTTCTTTCAGCCGGACGCGACGGTACCCCGTTCCGCGTGCCGACGACACAACCTTCTTCAGGCCTTCTCGAACAAAGTGCAACGTCCGTTCGGAAAGGCCGGTGTCTACAGATTCGCCAGCAGGTCGCAGTGTCGGCAATCCAGAATCATCACCTCGGCTGTGGGTTTCCCTGACGACGCGGGGGGCAACGAGTTTTCCACCGTTCGCGACCGCCGCCATCAGGCGCACGATCTGCAATGGAGTCACCGCCAGCCGCGATTGACCAATTGCCAGACCGAGTGTGTCTCCCGGATACCATGGTGCATGGGGCCCATCCGCCGATGTCGATTGAAAATCAGCCAATTGGATAGCCTGGCGTTCGGGTGGTCGCGGCAGGTTACCGGGATTCTCTCCTGGAAGATCGATACCGGTCTTTTGACCAAAGCCCATGCGGTCCGCCCATGACGTCAGCGCGTCCGCACCCATTGAACGACCGGCGGTAAAGAAGTAGACGTTGCATGACTGACAGATGGCATCGGTGAGCGTCATCTCTCCGTGGCCAACACCCCAGTGACGATAGACATAACAGCGGTGTCGGTCAGGACGATCGAGATAGCCACGGCAATATGTCGTGGCTTCGGGGTCGAGACCGCTTTCAAGTGCTCCAATCGCGGTCAGTGTTTTAAACACCGAACCAGGAGCAATCGCCGTCTGGCTGACTCGCGGAAACATCGGGGCGCGAGGATCCGACGTCAGTGCCTTCCAGACCTCATCGGTCGGATTCAACAGCAGCCGCAGGTCAAACCTCGGTGCGGCGGCGGCGCAGAGAAGTTCTCCAGAAAAGACGTTCATCGCCACGATGCAGCCACCCGTCGGCGAACCAGTCGCTGGCGGCGCGAGGCTCGCACCCACGATTCCGTCCGGCGTTAGTTCCACAGGTTGCGTGCTGACCGCTTCATCAATGCGTTTCTCTGCCCAGCGCTGCAGCGGCTCGATAAGAGCCAGATCGATATCGGCCCCCGCGCGCGGATGCCGCACGATCTCGCGGCGAATGATTTCGCCCTCCGAACTGGTCACGATTCGCTCACGTCCGCGCTGGCCACGGATCAGCCGGTCATAACTGCGTTCGACTCCGGTTCGACCGGTGCGGTCACCGGGCTGCAGTTCCAGCGGATCGCCATCCGGAAAACGCTGGCGCCGAGCCTCGACAGCGTCAGCATCAATGGGCTGACGAGTGCCAACGATGTGCGGTGCGAACGACCCCTGTGGATATTCGCGGCGTGTGACCATGTTGTAATCGACACCCGGAAACAGATCAGGACGTGACACGATTTCTGCGATGTGCTCGAACGTTAAACCGGTCGCGATGACGTGATAGTCAAACTCTTCCCTGACCTCGATTGGTTCTCGACGTCGGCGTTTGGGCGGTGTTGTCAGTTCGTCTTTGACTGTGTTCCAGCCGGACTCCAGCACACCGTCACCGGACCGACGTGAATCACGCTTCTGTTGTCGCTGTGCCTTCGCGTCCTTGTCGCGACGTGCGCGGTTCTTCTCGACCAGCTCGACAATGCGTTCGACTCGGGCCTGAGTCTTCTGCCGTTCGGCGGCGAATTCGTCTTCAGTCAGATCCAGCGACTTTGCCATGCGCGTCCACATGCGCTCCCGTTCGACCAGGATCGTCTCCTGCAAGGCTTCGACTTTCGTGCGATCGCGACGATCCGCGCGACTGAGCCGCTGCCATGCCTTGCGCCGCAGCCACAATTCGTCGACCGGTTCTTCGAGCCAGCGATAGTGCAGCTTCAACTGATACGCGGCGACATCCCGGGCCAGCACGGTTCCTCCGACCAGGATACGCCCGTCGGTCGTCTCGATTGGCCGAAACGACTCGGTGACACGCGGGGCCTCGCCCACGATAAATTCGTCGGCGCGCACTCCCTGAAGCTGCACCAGGCGTCCAGCGACTGCCAGCAACGGAACGGCCAACAGCGCAAACAGAATCGACAACCGAATCAGTGGACTGCGATCCAGACCGCGATCGTTATCAACGTCGGAAAATGATTCGCTTAACAGATTGGCGGGACGATTCAGCATCAGTTCGCCTCCTTGCGATCCCTGGAACAGAAGACCGCGAAGACGAGTGTGCGAGTCCGTACTTCGCGATCTTTGCGGCCTTCTGTTCAAACCGGTGAGCCGCGCAGCCAGGAAGTCTATCACGTGCCTGAAAACGAGGTAATTCAGATATTTCGACTGCCGCGACTACTTGAATTCAAGCGACCAGTGCTTCAACGTAGCCCGAGATGCCCGCGTAAATTACAGGATGAGTCTCATGAGAAATGTCATCTGTATCGGACTGCTGGTCCTCACTGACGCAACCGGTCCTTGCACGGGTGAGGATACGGTGCGCTTCAATCGAGACATTCGACCAATCCTGTCGGAGAAGTGCCTTGCCTGTCATGGCCCGGATGCGAATCAGCGGAAAGCAGACCTGCGTCTGGATCACGAAAACGCCGCCAACGCATCCCTACTTGCAGCTGGAAAGCCGACGGAGAGCGAACTGATTGAGAGAATCACAAGCGACGATCCTGAAATGCGGATGCCACCAGTCGATTCCGGAAAGGAACTTTCGCAGGAAGAAATTGAGCTGTTGCGACTGTGGATCGAACAGGGGGCGAAGTACGAGGCTCACTGGTCCTTTACTCCGCCACAGCGCTCGGTTCCACCAGTAATCGAAGGTGCCCCCGCAGTCGTGAACGAAATCGATCAGTTCGTCCGCGCCAGGCTACTATCCGAGGGACTGAAGCCAGCACCAGCCGAAGCGCAGGCCGAACTAATCCGCCGCGTGCCGCTCGACCTGACAGGACTCCCGCCCACGCCGCAGGAGGTCGAGGCTTACCTGGGTGACCGGTCGCCCAACTCATGGGAGAAGGTCGTCGATCGTCTGCTGCAATCCGACCGTTACGGCGAGCACATGGCCCGATACTGGCTGGACGCCGCGCGCTTCGCCGACACGAACGGTTATCAGTACGACCTAGAACGCGAGCAGTGGGTGTGGCGTGACTGGGTCATTCACGCGTTCAATTCGAATATGCCGTTCGATCAATTCACCGTCGAGCAGATTGCCGGGGACCTGCTGCCGGACGCGACGAATCAGCAGAAGCTTGCGACAGCGTTTCACCGCAATCACCCGATCACGATCGAGGGCGGGGTGATCGACGAGGAATATCGTACGGAATATGTCGTCGATCGCGTGGTCACCACGTCGACCGTGTGGCTGGGTCTGACGATGCTGTGCAGCCGCTGCCATGACCACAAGTACGATCCGATCTCACAACGTGAGTTCTATCAATTCTTCGCGTTTTTCAATCAGGTGCCCGAACGTGGCCTCAACGGGTTTAATCCGAAGCTGCAGGTCGATTCACCATTACGCGCAGCGGCAGTCGCCCGGATCGACGAACAGCTTGCAACAGCCCAGCTTCGATTGCGCGACGCAACCGCGAGAATCGACGACGATCTGAAGAAGTGGAGTCAGCATCTTAGTGATGACGTACGCAATCAATGGTCAGTGATTGTTCCGGAAGGTCGACGGTCGGAAGGCGGTGCGGATCTTGTTGTCCAACCCGACAAGAGCATTCTGGCAACCGGGAAAAACCCAGCTGTCGAACTGTACGAACTGGTCATGCCGTGCGATCAGCCCGTGCATGCAATCCGGTTGGAAGCTTTGACACACAAGTCGTTTGTTGGTGGTGGCACCGGACGAGGCAGCAACGGCAACTTCGTGCTGAGCGAGTTTCAGGTTGCGTCCTCGTCTGATCCAGATGGCAAATTCGATAATGTGAAAGTCGCGTCAGCCGAGGCCGATTACTCGCAGACCAATTATCACATCAGCCAGGCAATTGATGGGAAAATCGATCGAACGGGCTGGGCCGTTGATGGAAATACGAAGTTCGAAGACCGCGTTGCCGTATTCCATCTGGCTGAGCCGCTACAGCCGGATGCAACTGATCGAGTGCGAGTGCAACTGGTGCATCGCTGGGGAGGCAGCCATCACATCGGCCGGTTCCGAATCTCGCTGGCGCCGCGACCGATTCGTTCCGTTCCGGCGGACGTCGATGCGATTGTGCGCATCAACGAAACCGACAGAAAGCCTGAACAGCACAGTCGTTTGACGGAGTTTCTGATCGGACAATACGGGGCCGACGCACAGCGCGGCCTGGTGGCAAACCTCAAGTCGATCCGGGAGCAACGCGGCAGTTTGTCGGTGGTCCCGGCCACGATGGTTCTGTCTGAGTTGCCCACGCCGCGGACGACTCACATTCTGCTGCGGGGTGAGTACGACAAGCCGCAGGAACCGGTCACCGCCGGAACGCCCGCATTGTTCGCATCGATGCCCGACGACACGCCGCGTAACCGGCTGGGGCTGGCCCGCTGGATGGTGATGCCGGAGCATCCACTGACCGCACGCGTGGCCGTCAACCGGTTCTGGCAGCGACTGTTCGGAACAGGCATCGTCAAGACCGTCGAGGACCTTGGTACGCAGGGCGAATGGCCCAGTCATCCGGAACTCCTCGACTGGCTGGCCGTGGACTTCGTCGAGTCAGGCTGGGACGTAAAAGGCCTGCTGAAGCAGATCGTCATGTCGGCTACCTACCGTCAGTCGTCGCGACTCACACTGGAAAAGCTGCAACGCGATCCCGACAACCGCCTGCTGAGTCGCGGCCCGCGCATGCGGCTGGATGCCGAAGTCATCCGCGACAGTGCGATCTTCGTCAGCGGACTTCTGACCGAACAGCTCGGTGGGGCGAGCGTGTTTCCATATCACCCGAAAGGTCTCTGGCAGGAGATCAACAATCGACCCGGGTACTCGCGCACGTACAAACAGGACTCAGGCGCCAGGCTTTATCGCCGCAGTCTGTACACATTCTGGAAGCGGACTGTTCCCCCACCGTCGATGTCGGCGTTCGACGCACCCGGCCGCGAGTTCTGCGTCGTCCGCCGATCGCGAACGAACACACCGCTGCAGGCGTTTGTTCTGCTGCACGATCCCCAGTTCGTTGAAGCCGCCCGACATATCGGCCGACTCATGCTGGTCGAAGGTGGCGACACAACAGACGAACGCATTCGATACGGCTTCCGGCTCTGCCTCGCTCGGCATCCAGACGCCGCCGAACTCAACATTCTGCGTGGCGTGTTTGAGGATCGCCTGAGTCAGTATCGGGCGGATACCGTTGCGGCCGGTCGACTTCTGGCCGTGGGAGAATCGCGCCATGCCGAGTCGTTGAACTCCACCGAACTGGCCGCCTGGACCACGCTCGGCCGAACGCTGCTCAATCTCAGCGAATTCGTCACAAAGCCGTGACGATTCATCTGGAGTTCGGAATAAACGCACAGTAGAGGCATCAGCGCGCATGGTGACATAGTTACACATACTGAACGATGTTCCGCGACCTGGCTCTGCAGTGCCCGTCAGAGTGGTTGATGCTCCTTAAGAACGGATCTCCCGTGACATATTCTCTTTCGACTGAGGCGGCCGAATACTCTCTGGCTGCCCGTCAGGCCCGTGACTACTACAACGGAGACGACGCAAACGCCTTTTACTCAGAGATTTGGGGTAGCGAAGACATTCACATCGGGTTGTACGAATCGGGTTCCGATGACATTCCTGCCGCGAGTCGGGAAACGGTGCGGCGGATGGTCTCCGTTGCGCAGAAACTCTCGTCGGACTCCCGCGTCCTGGACCTCGGATCCGGGTATGGCGGCGCCGCACGGTTGATTGCCACAGAGTTTGCCAGCCAGGTGAACTGTCTCGATATCTCCGAAGCGAATAACGATCAAAACAGCGAATTAACCGTTCGTGCAGAGTTGGATCATCTGATCCAGATTCACTGCGGGAGCTTTGAGGACATTCCATTCGAAGCGGCCACGTTTGATGTCGTGTGGTCGCAGGACGCAATCGTGCATAGTGGAAACCGCAAAGCTGTCATGCGTGAAGTGGCTCGTGTGCTCAGGCCGGGTGGCGAATTCGTCTTCACCGACATCATGCAGTCCGACACCGTTCCCGATGGTGTTCTCGAGCCGGTTCTGGAACGCATTCGGCTGGAGAGTCTGGGTTCTCCGGAGTTCTATCGGAGTGCTGCTGAGGAGCTGGGATTGTCCGGTTCGGAATTCATCGACCTCTCTGACAATCTGACCATGCATTACCAAAGGGTGTTTGAAGAGCTGACATCGCGCGGTGACGAAATGCGCGAGCGTTGTGGTGCAGAGTACGTGGACCGGATGCTGTCCGGCCTCGCGAGGTGGGTCGAAGCAGGTCGGTCCGGGCATCTGTGCTGGGGGATTCACAGGTTTGAGAAGCCCGGCGATTGACGACTTCCAGGTAGTGTCCTATTCAGCGTGACCATCGCATTTTTCGTCGCGATGGAATGCGAGCGTCAGGCTCACACTCATCACGATGACGACCACGCAGAAGGGCGCCGCACTCGCGATGGCCACGCTTTGCAGTGCTCCCAGACCGCCGGCCAGTAACAGTGCGGCTGCAACAACACCTTCCAACACCGCCCAGTAGATCCGCTGGGCTACCGGTGGATCGGCCACGCCTCCAGAGGCGATCGTGTCGATCACGAGCGACGCGGAATCGGATGACGTCACAAAGAAAAGCACGATGCACAGTGTTGCGACGATCGACATGAGTCCGGACAGGGGCAGGCCGTCCAGCAGATGAAACAGCGTGCGGGGCAGTCGATCCGAGTTGTACAGGCGTGCGACCTCGCCGTCGGTATCGGTCACTTCAGGATACAGATAGTCGACCACTCCGTCGGCAGCGGGTTGTCCGATCTGTGCCGTTGATTCCGACAGAGACTCGACTTCAGGGTGCAGTGCGGAGCCTCCGAACACAGTCAACCACACGAAACCCATCAGTGTGGGTACAACAAACACTGCGATCACGTACTCACGTACCGTGCGGCCTTTTGAGATTCTGGCGATGAAGGTTCCGACGAACGGCGACCAGGAAATCCACCAGGCCCAATAAAACACCGTCCAGTCCGTGAGCCATGACTGAATACCGGCTTCGGATGTGCCAAGCATGAAGGACGGTCGCAGCAGCGTTTGCGCGTAACTACCCAGGTTTTGTGCAAAGTTAACGATCAGAAAAACCGTCGGACCGGTGATGAACACAAACACCAGCAGCAACGCAGCACAGCTCATATTGAATTCGCTGAGCCGCCGGATGCCCGCCTTGAGTCCCGTCACGACAGAGATGGTGGCGGCCGTTGTGATGGCTGCGATGATTCCCAGATACACGCCGGTCGATTCTGAGAAGGACACCACCTGATGGAGCCCCGAGGCAATCTGCATGGCGCCGAGTCCCAGCGACGTGGCGACACCGAACATCGTGCTGACAACCGCCAGCACATCCACGCAGTCACCGATGCGGCCCAGGGCACGATCCCCCAGCAGCGGAACCAGCGCGGACCGCATACTCAGCGGCTGCCCTTTCCGAAACGTGAAGTAGCCCAGACACAATCCCACAATCGCATAGACAGACCACGGATGCAGGCCCCAATGAAAAAACGTCAGCCCCATCGCCTGCCTGGCAGCTTCACGGGTGTACGCGTCTCCGGTCGGTGGCGACACATAGTGCATCACGGGTTCGGCAACACTGAAGAACAGCAGACCGATTCCCATCCCGGCGCTGAACAGCATCGTGAACCATGTCAGGCGGTTGAATTCCGGTTCCGAGTCGTCCGCACTCAGTCGCACTTTGCCGAATCGACCGCAGGCCAGCCACAGAGCAAACACCAGAAACGCGGTCATCGACACCAGATAAAACGAGCCAATCTGACCGACGAGTGTGCCCTTGATCGCGCCCACTGTCTCGGCAAACTGCTCCGGAATGGCGATGGCGAGACCGACGACCATCAGAATGATCAAGGTTGAGCCAAAGAACACGGGAGGGCAAATTCGCCACGATGAGTGGTTCATGACGTATTTCCGCTGGCTCGGATGTCAGCCTCAATACAAGCCCGAAGCGCAAGGGAGTGAACCAGCCCGGCAACAGGTTCACTCACTTGCTTCGGGCTTGTATGGAACGTGATGTTGAAACTCGTTCAGGGCAAGCACTGTTGTGCAAATCAAAAGTAGAAGCCCACGTTGAGATTGAATCGTGCCCGAAACCGACCGTCGCCGCGACCGACTCCCGTGCCGAGGTTGTCCGGCCCTAGGAAGACGTGATTACGACCGAGAATCAGGTCAATGTAAACGAGCATTTTTCCCGCGGTCACAAGGCACCCGGTGACGTTCAGGACGGACTCGTGTGGTGACGCGTCTTTGACCAGCACACTGTAATCGTTGTAGACCGTCAGTTTCTCGATCGGACCCAATGCCAGAGGGATATCGCGCGACACATTGAGCACGAACACCGTTCCGCTTGCCGCGACCGGGAAGTCCACACCGAACGCACCGAACTGCACGATTCGGTCGTCGATTCCAATCGGATTTCGAGGGGATAACTCGTAGCGGATGACCTCAAGTTGCAGTCCCCAGTCCTCGAAGCGGCTGTCCGCGTGAAGCGCGGCCGCCCAGCGCGTTCCCGAGTCTTCCGTTGTCCGGTTGTAGAGCTGACCGAATTCGGCCGAGACACCGAATTCCGTGGACCACTCAGAAGTATGGCGGAATGTTCGAGCCAGACGAATGTTCCACTGATTGGTCTCTTCGTTCTGTTGCTCGCCGCTCGTCACGACGTCGAACGAGTATCGTTCAAGCCGGTTGGCGGAATACTCGGCGTTCTTGAAAAACGCTGTCTGAAAGTCCCAGTCATCGAACTGGTAAATCAGCTTCAGTCCCGCGTCATAGTCATCCTCGAAACCTATGGCATCCCGAACCAGAAGCTGTGTGATGCATAGGGCAACAACCCGAACGGCACCTGAGTGATTCCCGCCTGTAGTTGCAGGTCATCGGAGGGGGACCAGCCGATCCAGCCGTGATGGATCACCTCCTGGAAAGCGTACCAGCGATACTGAGTCGACAATTGCAGGTCGCCAGCGTCCACGTCCGCGTTGACGGCAAACAGATCGAATTCCAGGTCGCCACCGCGCTGTCGCCGATCACGGCGAAAGTCTTCAAAGACATACTGAAACCGCAGAACTCCGCCAAGTGTGTGACTTCCGGAGCTGCGACTGCCTCGGGTGATGCCGGCCACACGGCGTCCGGGGACACGATCGGCGGCGGAACAGGTGTTGGTGTTTGACCGATTGCGATGGCGGCAATCAACGTAACACATGAGAACGTCATAACAGGTGTGGCCCGTACAGATATCGCGCCGCGGGGAATTCTCGATCCGCTGCCAGCAGTCATACGTACATATGGCAGAACTCTGGCAGCTTCCACATTCCCGGACAACACGAACTTTACTCTCAGGCGTCCGAGATTCGATTCTTCACCTTGGCGA
This sequence comes from uncultured Planctomycetaceae bacterium, assembly GCA_964431285.1. Lineage (GTDB taxonomy): Bacteria > Planctomycetota > Planctomycetia > Planctomycetales > Planctomycetaceae > CAUZFZ01. Next base: position 2,438 of record CAYSJO010000400.1, on the reverse strand, counting down.
CCAGATCCACGCCGAGAATGGCCATGAATTTTCCTTTGAGGTCGGCGTTCAGTGCGAAGAATCGCTCGAGCTCCTGGGCGGCCCAGAAGACGCACCGTGACGTTTCCGTCGTGGTCACGTGGGCACTGGCGACTTCGTTGGTCAGATAGGATATCTCACCCACAAACTGCCCTGGAATCATCTCCGCGATCTGCCGTCCATCGAGGTCGATCCGGACCCCTCCTCGCGTCAACAGAAGGACTCCGCCGCCGGCTCGTCCCTGTTCCACAATCAGCTCGCCCTCAGAAGCGTCCTTCCATTCGGCCAGCTTGTAGAGTTTGAGAAACTCGCGGGGCGGAAGCGTCTTAAACGCGAGTCCGTACAATTCCGCCTGCTCGTCCGACATCGTCACCGGCCGCCGCTCCAGAATGAGGATCACAATCTGGACCATGTTGATCAGCGTGAACAATGTGAGCCACACCGTGGGGACATAAAGCGGTGGTGACTGGTAGTAGTAGTACGGCAGCAACACGATCGAAGCGACGACCGTCAGAGCACGCAGCCACATCATGTCCCGCACGGAATACGAGATCAGGTAAAGCACGTACGCAATGTGGACCAGGTAGTCCATTCGCAGCTCCTGAAACAGTTCCCGAGTCGATCGATCGGCGTACTGACACGAAACCTGAACAGGACCCGTGGGATCAGTGCCTCTGACGTGGAGTCACACGTATCACAAACAAACTGAACAAATACTAAGTATAACTGTCGTCCAGAAGAGATTCACCAGTGTCTCCTCCGTCTGCTGACCGAAACGCTATCGCTTTGTCCCGACCAGCGACCCGTCTCGCAAACGTGCGGTCACCCGCGTGTTCCCGATGCGTCGCTGTCATGCGCATTGATCGAGGATCGATCTCGGGTTAGCGTGACCGACGTAAACCTTGAGCTGAGTCGGGCCTTCGCCACAGCCGCTTCGCGGCGAGCCATCTGTGGAAAGGCGCTACCGTGATCTCCTCAAGCGAATTCCGGCTGCCTCCGAATGAAACACGTTCCGAGGGGACATGCCGCAACGGCGACAGCACGGTCAACCTGCCGCCCATTGACAAGTCGTCTCGCCGCAAGAAGAAACAGCATTCGACCGTCGCAGGTCATACGCATCGAGACGGCGACCGGCCTGGCATTGCAGCCGGGACGATGTTTGCCGAATTCCGTGTCCAGGAACGGATCGGTGCTGGAAACATGGGGGACGTCTACCGAGCCACTCAGCTCGGTCTGGACCGTGCCGTGGCGCTCAAACTTCTGCCATTGAAGCTCGCCTACGACCCCACGCTCGTTGAGCGGTTTCGGCGCGAGACGCACACTCTTGCCAGCCTGGATCATCCGCACATCGTCCGTGCGATATCGGCTGGCGAAAGCGGCGGCTGGCACTACGCCGCGATGGAGTTCGTTGAGGGTCGCCCGCTGCAGGACTGGTTGGACGAGCTGGGGCATCTGACGGTTGGTGACGCTCTGCATATTGCGCTTGTCTGTGCCTCAGCGCTGGAGCACGCTCACAGCCGAGGCGTCGTTCATCGGGACATCAAAGCCTCAAATGTGCTCGTCAGCCGTACCGGAGTTGCACGACTTTCTGATTTCGGACTTGTCCGGCTGATGCAGGAAGACATGTCGATGACGGCGTCGGGCACTGGCCTCGGCACACCGGAGTACATGCCGCCGGAACAATGCGAGGACGCTCGCAGCGCGACCATTCAGTCCGACATCTACTCACTGGGAGTCATGCTGTACGTGATGCTGACCGGCGAATTGCCGTGTGTGGGGACGAGCCTGGTCGAGCTTCTGTTTGCCAAACGATCTGGCGTCTTCAAGCCAGCCAAGACACTGAACCCCGATACGCCCGAACGTACAGACCTGATTCTCCAGAAGATGCTGGCGCCCGAGCCATCACACCGATACGCGGATTGCTCGGAGCTGATCAGGGACCTTACGACCGTGCACCGACACAACGCATCTCTGAGTTTCGTAGAAGCCGAGGAAGCAGATCGCCATATCGCATGGGGTCCGTGGTGCGCGGAGTCGCGAGCGACAACAGAAGTCATCGCGGCCGCGAGTCATGGGACGCAACCGGTGAGCGAGCAGAAGATACAAAACGACCGTGTCTGGTATGTGTCACATCGAAACAAGCTGGGCAAGGATGTGCTCTCGAAGATGAATACCGATGAGTTGATCAACGCGCTGGACAACCGGTTGCTGCCTGTGTCGTCGCAGGTCAAGAGACTCGCAAACGAGCGATTTCGGTCCCTGGCGGATCATCAGGAGTTTCTGCCGGCACTGAAGCGACTGGGAGTGAAGATCAGGCCCAGTTCCGCGACGCAGAAGAAGCGAAAGGTGCGCAAAAAGAGACGCCGTCGAAATCGAAATAAGGAGCGCCTGGACCTGGTGCTGCGGGTACTGGTTGGAGC